>JBDTQR010000174.1:0-9663 GCA_039932095.1 bacterium
CAGGCGGGTCAGTTCTCGATGGAAAACCCGGGTCAGTTCTGCGTGAAAATCAACACACTAGCGACCCTTTGGATGTTTCGCCCTCCATGATGGCTCCTGCCTACCTTCTATTGAAAGAAGATGAGATGTTCCGCGCTGAACTAGCCCGCGCTGAGTCACAGCATTGCCCCTTCTTCCCGTTGATCCTTAGAGATCCACGAATGTCATCCAGTGTCGCTGGCGATTAAGTGCGCAAAAGCCAACCGGGCTTTTGGATGTAAGGAACCTACCCAAAAAACATATCAAGGACTGGGAGGCCGGGGTATCAATCGCCCGCGTTGCGTTGGTGCCAACAGGACCATTGCCCGGGCTGACCACGCCGCCTTAGCCGCTTGTCTGCCAAAAAGCCCGGCACTTGCGCCAGATCGTAGAGGGAGGCAAAGTCTGGGGCATTGATGCCGGGGACCGTCGCAGGAGCCGTCTTTTCATAATTGGTCAAAAGGAAGTTTCGCGCTTCAAGGGGGCAGTGCTTTTCCGGTTTCTCGGGCCAACCGGGCGAGGGCTATGATTACCGTAAAGCTTCATCATCACCCGAATGGACTGCGCTGACTATCAACGGGCTGCACCAGCCCCCAAACTCGGGCCTTGTGGCACCTTCATGGATCACGAGACTTCCGTGAACCGCAGCATCGTCGCCTTCGCCACCTTCTATCACCGGCTGAACAGTATCCGGCCTTTCCCGGACCGCAGCGGCAGGCCAACCGTCTGAAGTCACAAGTCTTGGACCTCAAGGCCGGCATCGATTGCCAGGGCCTGTGAGCGAATCAGGCTTTCTGGGTCCATTGGTCCAGTCCCTGAGCACAATGCACGCCGAGTTCTCTTCTGGCTGCAAGTCGCCGGGATTTTGGGCGGAATCCCGCCATTTCACCACGATCGATGCGGGGAAATTCTGCGCCATGCGGCCCACTGCCTCAATTGCGCCATAATTTCGGCTTCCGTTAGACTCTTATACAAATATCCGAGCGCGATCGTCCAATTCTCTGGTGTCTTGGAATTACCGCTCAAAGACTCCGAAACTATAATCTTCTTGCAGGATCTTAAAAGTCTGCGTAAAGTTGTAATAGAAGAATCGGGCATCGCACTGTTGCACAGTTGCGGTAAATAGCGGTTCCAATTTGGTCAATTAACTTAGAATAAAACAGGGTAGACATTGCGAGTGTCTTAGCAAACTTCGCAATAAATCGGCATATCGAAGCAGTCGAAATTCCTACATTCATGGAGGGTTATATGGCTCAGAATGCGGCGACTTCAAATGATGCGGTGCTTGAACAGTTAAAACAGATGGGGTCTGCAATTCAGCAGATTTTGGCTTTGCTGAATTCAGGCGGCTCTGGCGGAACCCGTCCGGCCGCGGATCAAAGCGCAACCCTGACGCAGGCCGATTGGGACAGTCTGGGCAAGAAGCTCGACCAGTTCGAAACCACCCTTGGTGCCAAGGAAAAGGCCGTCCTGCTGATGGTATTGGGGGCAGCTGCTGCGACCTACGATCGCGCCGGGCTGCAGGAATCGCCCGCCGCAGGGACCGCCGCGTCGACCATCAAGATTTCCGGAGCGCTGGACCGCGTCAGTCTAAGTGATGGCCTCAGAAGCATCGGCGCGTTCACCAGCACCCAGGTTGGCGGCTTTGGCTCGCCCGGTGGCGCGGTGTCCGACAGCATCGGGGTTGGCGGAGACTTTACCTGCGTCCATGGCGACTGGACCAAGGATCTCGGAAAAGGCATCGCCCTGGATGACGCCATGGTCCGTGGGCGCTGGAATTCTCTTGGCAATCTGGCAACAGGTGGCACATTCGGGCAGTCGGGTCCGCTTGGCGGCGGCTTCGGCTGAGCCCTGACATGCCGGAAGATCTGGTGCCAAAGCTCGGTGCAATGGACTGGGGCACGCAAACGGCTGGATCAACGCCCGCACTTGACGTGGTGTTGATCAACCTGCCGTGGGCGTCCTTCCGCCGCCCGTCCATCCAAATCGGTCTGCTCGGCTCGCTGGCGCGTCAGCGCGGCCACCGGGTCGAGTTGGCCCATATCAACCTGGAACTTGCGGCACGGCTGGGCAAACCGCTGTACGATCTGATCGCAGAGCATCGCGCCACCTCGCTCGGCGACTGGCTGTTTGCCCGGGCCGCCTTTCCACAGACAGCGCCACCCGCCGAACGCTTTCTCGCGCGCTATGGCCAAACGGTCATGGAAATGGTGGACCGCATTGGCGGCGCTATCACACTCGACGCTCTGGTCGCCTTTCGCGAAACAGGAGCCGAGCGATTTTTGGCCGAGCAGATCACGCGCCACGATTGGGCCAAGGCAGACCTGATTGGCCTGACCTCGACCTTCCAGCAGAACACGGCCTGCTTCGCCATGGCACGTCTGCTCAAACGCCAAACCCCGCAGGCTCTGGTTGTAGCAGGTGGCGCGAATTTTGATGGGGACATGGGGGCCGAATGGTTTGGCGCCGTTCCGGCATTGGACGTTGTCGTGCGCGGTGAAGGCGACGTGGCCTTTCCCCAGCTTTTGGCCGCACTGGCCCAAGGCGCGCCGTTGGACACTGTTCCGAACCTGTTGCTGCGCACCCCGTCCGGCGTGAAGGCAACTGCGGACGCCCCGCTTTTTGACAAGCTCGACGACCTGCCGGTGCCCGATTACGACGAATACTTTGCCCGCGCCGAACGGACGGGCCTGTTGTCGGTCGGGGCACGGCGCGATGTGGACTTGCCGGTGGAAACCTCGCGCGGCTGTTGGTGGGGCGAGCGGCGGCATTGCACCTTTTGTGGACTGAACGGGCAGGCGATGGCCTTCCGGTCCAAATCACCCGAACGTGCGATGGATGAATTTGCCGCACTTGCCCGGCGCTACCGCAGTTACCGCCTGTTCGCCGTCGATAACATCGTCAACATGCGGTTCCACAAGACTCTGTTCCCGAACCTTGCCGAACAGGGCACCTCTTACGACTTGTTTTACGAGGTCAAGTCCGGCCTGCCGCCCGACCGCCTGAGGGAACTGCGCGCCGCAGGCGTTGCCCGTATTCAGCCGGGGATCGAGTCGCTGAACACACGGGTACTTGGCCTGATGAAAAAGGGCGTGCGTGCCATCGCAAACGTCAATTTGCTGCGCTGGTGTGCCATCCTTGACATCGAGGTCAGCTGGAATCTGATTTGGGGCTTTCCGGACGAAACCGATGCCGACTACCTGCCGCAAATCGACCTGATGGCGGAGGTGTTTCATCTGCCGCCGCCCCTTGCCGCAAGCCGGATCTGGATCGAACGGTTCAGCCCGTTGTTCCGCGACCGCGCCGCCGGCGATACCGCCATTGTCCCCGAAGAAAGCCTGGGCCACGCCTATCCTCCGTCCGTCAACCTGAAGCGCGCGGCGTATTTCTTTGAATACGACCTGCAAACCGAGGTTTCGCCCGAGACCTACGCAAGGTTCGGGTCCGTCGCCGCAGCCTGGCGTGACCGGTACTTTGCGGCGGAACGCCCAAAGCTGACCTATCGGTTTTCCGAAGGCTTTCTGCAGATTGACGACCTGCGAGGCTGCGGCCACGACGGCATCTTTACCTACGAGGACGCCGAGGCGCAGCTTTACCGCGATATGGCACATATCCCGCGCACCCTTGAACAACTTGGCCAAAACAGCAAATTGGACAGAACACGCCTCAGTGCTGCCGTCGACGAATTCTGCGCCAGAGGTCTTGCGATGCGAGATGGCGATCAGGTGTTGGCCCTTGCCCTGCCCCACCGCCTAATCGGTCACAAAGGTGCGCCATGACGGACCTTACCCAGGATGACCTGAACCGGGCCCGCGATCTGCTGGGACACCTTGGCGACCTTGGATCAGCCTTGGCCGCAGCGTCGCGTCCTTTGGCGCATTTGCACGATCGGCACGGCGCTCAACTCGGCGCGGCGACGATCCTGTCGGACCCTTCGGCCTTTGCGACGACCCTGCGGCACGCATTGCCCGGCTTGGACCCGGACATCGCGGCTCGGATCTGGGGGGTCATCGTCGCCCACCCTGACCTTGCCGCCGCATTCGAAGTGGTGCTGCTGCGCGCGCTCGATCCCCTCGCCGGACTGCTCACCTATCCGGACGCTGTCATCTACAACGCGGAACAGCTCTCTATACTGGCCACCATCGATTCCGCACCACGTCAGGCCGATCAGCCGAGCCGCGGGTCAGTGACGGGCATCGTCAAGGTAACCCGCATTTGCAACCTGCGCTGCACCTATTGTCACGACTGGCAAACCGGCCCGGACGCAGTAATGGATTTTGCCACGTTGGCGCAAACGATGCGATGGCTGATCGAAGGGTCGAATGCCCGGCGCGTCAACGTCGTGCTGCATGGGGGCGAGCCATCACTGATCGGCCCGCACGGCCTGATCCTCTTGCTCGCCCTGCAGGCCCGCTACCGCCGGCCCGGTCAGCAGATCGGAACGCGGATGCAGACCAATGGCGTACGGCTGTTGCCTGCCCTTTTGGACGTATTGGTGCTGTTTGACGTGATCACCTCGGTCAGCATGGACGGCCCGCCCGAGGTGCATGACCTGACCCGGCGGACCGTAGGCGGCCGGTCGTCCAGTGCTGCGGTACGCACCTCGATTGTACGCCTGCGCGACGCGGGGATCCTGAACGGTATTCTGATCGTCGTGACCCCTGCGTTGATCGCGCAAGGGGCAAAACGCCTGATGTCCTTCTGTGCAGACGCAGAGCTGGATCAAGTGGCGCTGCTGCCGATGCGCCCGGCTGCAGGGACCACAGCCACGCCGGATGACACTCTGCCAACCGCTGAGTTTTGCCGTTTCATGTTGGAGGTCGATAGCGAATTGCGCGCAACGGGTTCAGCGGTTCGCGTGCGCGAACTGGATGCGATGCAGGCTGCCCTGCTACAGCAAGACCCGCAGACCTGCGAATTGCAGGGGTTTTGCGTCGGGCACTATTTCTCGATCGAGCCGAACGGTTCCGTCAGTCACTGCGACAAATTCCTTGGCGATCAGACCTATGTGCTCGGCCGCATTGATCAGCCGTTCACCAAAGTGGCCAATGGGCCGGCTGCCGTAACCCTGCGTGCGCAGGCGGCACGGGCCAGTCAGGCCAAAAGCGCATGTCCGTGGTGGAAACAGTGCCGGGGCTGGTGCCCGCATGAAGACTATGTCGCCCGCCAGAATGGCCAATCCGGCGATTGTTGCGGGCTAGCTCCGCTGTTCGAAGGGCTCGACGCAAGGGCACTGCCGCGAGCCAACCCCGCCGAGGCCGCGCATGTTGGTGTATGACCCGCCACGCACCGCCCCGCCCCCTGCCGGCAGTTCTGCGCTGCCTGTCCGGCGTGATCCAGCCGGGCAATTGCTGTTCGGCCCCTTGCCGCAGCAGCCGTCGCCCTGTCCGCACTGTGTCGATGCTCGACTTGCCAGCAATGGCCGCAACTTCCGGCACTGCCAACCGGACCAAATCGACGCCGGCCTTGGCGCCATGGCCTTGGCACGG
Source organism: bacterium (assembly GCA_039932095.1). Lineage (GTDB taxonomy): Bacteria > Pseudomonadota > Alphaproteobacteria > Rhodobacterales > Rhodobacteraceae > Stagnihabitans. The sequence goes on from JBDTQR010000174.1 coordinate 5,508, forward strand.
TTGACGGCCGACCCTGCCAAAGGTGCCGTGCTGTCCTTTGACGAAAAAGGCTGGCAGCGACACCTCGTGTTGCCCGTACCAGGTTGTCTCTGCGCCAAACACTGGACACCGCCCTCCGATCTGGAACCTGCCACGGCCGTTGACCCTCTGGTCGGCTTGATTGCCCGGCTGGAAGATTGGCAGGTACCGGGCTTTGCAGGGGAGCCGCTCACGCTGGCCGTGTCGATACCCTGCCGGCTGACCGCACTTGGCGGCCTTGCCACCATCATCGACGGGGCAGGCTTTGGTCTGCGCGATCAAGCCCGCCGAGCGGCAACCGGAGAAACCATTGAACGCTACTGTGCAAGCTTTGTCCCGGACGGCTTGCCTGTCTGTAGGGCACGCGATCTGGGCGCCGAACATCTTTTGCCCAGCCATGTGCCCTTCGGTGGCGCTGCAATCGGCGCGGATCAGCCGGTGCGCTGGGTGCTGGGGCACCGGGTCATCGATGGTGTGCCGGTCTGGGTTCAGGCAAGCGCCGTCTACTTTCCGTACCGTTGCCACGATCGGGAACCGCCGCAAAGCTGGGGCGGCTCCGAAGGTCTTGCGGCAGGGACCGACCGACATGCCGCGCTTGTGCATGCGACGCATGAAATGCTGGAACGTGACGCCTTCATCCGCGCCTGGCGGTTCGACGGCCCAAGGCGCCCCATTCCCACACCCCATGGCGACCGTGGTCTTCATCTGACGCGCATCGACAACCGCTTCGGCATTCCTGTGGTCGCCGCCTTCATCGACGGCGAAACGCCACCGCTGTGTTCCGCGGGTATCGCCGCCCGCGCAACCGAGGCCGAGGCCGTCACCGCCGCAACGCATGAGGCTTTGGGCGCGCAGGCACTGCACCGCCGCTTCAAGGCCGATGCGCAACTGTCGAGCGAGGCTCGCCGCAATCACGCGCTTGACCCGTCGCTTCGGTCCGCACGCCAGGCTTGGCAACGCCAATCCACCGCCTTTCGTGGTCCGCCGCCGCCCGCCAGTTGGACAGACCTGCTGCTGCGTCTTCCGGATGCCGTGGCGGTCGACGTGACCACGCCGGACGTCCGCGCCCTCGGCCTGACCGTGTTGCGCGTCGTCATTCCCGGCTGTCACGGCTCCGAACCTGTGATGGGTGTCAGCCGGATCGGTGGCAACCCGCTGCCGACCCCGTTCTAGCGAAGGATCATGCGATGCTCAGCCCCAGCGAAAGACAAGCGCGCAAACACAGGTTGCTTGACCTGCTGGTGCAATCGGAGGGGCTGATGTCCGCACCGGGCATCACTCAGCTTGAACACAGCTTGCAGGTCGCCATGCGGGCTCGCGAGGCCCGTGCGGCACCAGACCTTGTGTTCGGAGCCCTGATGCACGACGTTGGCCGACTGGTCTCTCCCGAGGCACATGCCAAAGCCTCGGCAGATTTGATCGCGCCTTTCGTCAGTTCGGACACCTATTGGATCGTTCGGGTCCATGACGAAATCATGCTGCCCCATTTTCCCGATGGCGATGGCCCAGTTTCGAAGACCGATCTTTATGAAAACGAACCGTGGTTCCCGCGCGCCCGTATTTTTGCCGAAGACTGGGACCGACACAGCTTTGTGCCCCACGCCCGAACGCTTCCCCTACCTTTTTTCCTGCCAATGGTTGACGCGCTATGCAACAGATGATCGCCCCCGCTCCGCTGCCGCTTGATATGCCGCATGCCGTGGCTGACCCCGACCTGATGACTCTGGGCGCCGACATCGAACGCGGATTGTTCGGGCCCGACCGATTTGGCGCGATCGAAGCGGCCAGATTGCCCCTGTACCGCAAGGGTGTGCGGCTACCTGATCCCCCGACATCCGCCACCTTGTGGACGCTGATCGACACCGGCGTCTTGTCCATAGGTGACAACGAGGTGCGCATCGTGAGGACAACTGATGCTGGTTTGCAGGTGCTGCCACCGCAAGATTACGCTGTTTCGGGGCAGCGCAATGGCCACCCCATCACCACCCCCGACCCGACGCGGGCCCGCGACCTTTGGGGGGACGGGGCCACGATTGCCTTCCAGAGACTGGACCGCTGCCTGCCGTCGCTGTCGCGCACTTGCGCAGCCTTGTCGGCCCATCTGGGCCACCCGCTCCAGTGTTCGGCCTATCTGTCACCGCCAGGGCGGCAAGGTTTGGACGTCCATCACGACACCCACGACGTTGTGGTGATCCAGCTTGAAGGACACAAGTCGTTCCAACTCTTCGACCCGGTCGTCGACCGGCCGGTACCCCGCATCGACCTCAGCGCCGATCAGGCAGCGGCGGCTCGCCCGACGCGGCAATACAGGCTGCAACCGGGCGACCTTTTATATATGCCGCGAGGCGTGCCACATTGCGCCGTTGCCGGGCAAACGGCCTCCCTGCATCTGACGCTGGGCATCCTGTCTCAGACCTGGGCGTCGCTTGTGGAACCACTTGCCAAAGAGGTTTACTTTCTGGAACCTCTTCGCCGCGCGATTGTGACCGGGGCGATTTTTGATGCCGCGACCTTGCGCCGCGACGCTGAAGTTGCCGTCGAACAAATGGTGGCTTGGCTGCGCATCTATGGTCCCGAACGGCTGGCCGCCTTGGCCGGAGAGACCTTTGTCACGTCGTTTCGAGACCGACCGGGATTTGCCGACCCGGCCCGCCCCGCCGCCAGTGCCCTCGAACCCGCACCGGGCGGCGGCCAATACCGTCTGACCCCGTTCGGACGCAGCCTGATCCGTTCCCAACCCAGGTCCTGAACATGGCACAAACAGCCTCCCTCTCCGATCCGGCCAAACTGTCCCTTCGCGCCCAACGTGCGCTGAAGCTTCTGCAACCGCTTGGGATCGCCGCGGTCCGTGCCGCCATCGGTGACACTGGTGCTGTAACAGAACGGCTGAACGCCAATGGCAGCCCTGCGGCGCAACCGGACGTCGTCAACCGCTCATTGGAAATCGGCCGAAGCGTCCTCGACAATCTTAACACTGAGGGCCCGGACGTCATGGACCTTGAAAAGGTCATGGGTCTTGAGTCAATCGTGTTGACCGTGGGCCGCCCGGCACTGCTGATCCGGTCTGGCCACTTCGATCCGCCGCCAGACACCTGGACCGTGCTAGAAGGCCGCCGCGCCGCGATCGAGGGGCTGTTCCGGTCAGTTGGCCGCATTGAACTTGATGGCCACCCTTCGCTGCAATGGGTCGGAACCGGGTTTATGGTCGCACCCGGGGTTCTTGCCACTAACAGGCATGTTGTTCAGGAATTCGGGCGGCAATCATCCGGGGGCAAATGGCAGATCGATCCCGGCATTTCGGCCCGCGTCGATTTTGCCGAAGAGGTCGACACCGTCCAACCGAACGAACATAGCGTCATCGAGATCATCGGTGTCCATACTGTTCTCGATGTGGCGTTGCTACGGGTGGACGTCAGTCAAAGCGTGGCCCCGGCCCTGCGGCTTGATGGTGGCAATCTGGCGCTGGGTCGGGGCAAGCTTGGCTTTGTCGTGGGGTATCCCGCCCTCGATTCCCGCCGAAATGATCCTGTCACGATGCAGACCATCTTTGCCAACATCTATGACGTCAAACGCCTGCAGCCCGGTCTGTTGACCGATTGGTCCATCGCACAACGTGCCTATCTGCATGACTGCTCGACGCTTGGCGGCAACTCGGGCAGTTGCCTCGTCGACCTCGAGTCCGGCGTGGTATCCGGCATCCATTTCGGCGGCCGTTATCTTGAAAGCAACTGGGCGGTGTCGACGCGCGACCTGGCGAGCGACGGCTACCTCGTCAGGCTGGGTGCGCAATTTGTGTAAAAGGTTGGCCGTCGGCAAGTTCGACCGATGACCACCGCGCTGGAAACGGAATTCTGAATGGGCCCCAGACGTCAGCGAAATCATTTTCAATGGCTTCGTGACGGCGAGCCGGATCGCGGCGGACACGACGGGAAGCTCCCTTTCACACCGCATGGCAGGCTTTACACCCAATTCAGCATAACAAAAGCTTGACACGACAAGCGGCAAGGCTGTACGGCACGCCCAGGTGTTGGGCACCTGCCGCCTGCAGACGAAAGTCACGGTGAAGCCCAGGAAGACCAGATCACTCACCCTCGAAGCATTTCGCAGGTGGACAATGCAGGCCTCCTCCAGTTCGGAA
>JBDTQR010000175.1:0-9633 GCA_039932095.1 bacterium
GGTCGAAGGCGGCGTGATGGCGAGCCAGTCGGGGCCTTCCTCGACCGCGGCGCCGGATTAAGCACCCGCATCCGTTCGAACGGCGACACCTCATCGCCCGCCCAGGTCCGCCGCGTGGGCCACGCATCGGGATAGTTCTTCGGCGCAGCCAGGCGAAACTGGGTGGACCTGAAATCCCGCCGCAATTCCGGCAGATATTTCCCGACCGCCCGGAACGCATCGGGACCCAGAAAGAAGTCATGCGTCCCCCGTGGCGCAATCGAATAGCCGCCGTCCCGCCGCCGGGTGATGCCGATCCGACCATCCCGCATGCAGCCTTCAACCACCTCGGGCAGTGCCACCGTCTGCGCCACCGAAGCCAGCACCGACAGTTGCGGGATCCGAACTCCCTCGGCCTGCAGGAACAGCGACGACCACGCCCCGCCCGCCACCACGACCTGATCACAGCCGACGGTGCCCAACTCTGTCACCACACCGCTGACCCGCCCGCCCGCGCGCTCCAACCGCCGGACCGCGCAGTCCTCGAAGATCGTGACGCCGCGCCGGACCGCCCCTTCGGCCATCATCGGCACCGCGACCCACGGGTCCGCACAGGCGTCGCTCTCGGTGAACAGGCCGCCGACCCACAGCACCGCGGCCCGGTCATAGCGCCCGTAAACCTGCGTGGTGGACTGCATCCGCACGTCCAGCCCCATGCCCCGGGCCTCGGTCGCCCAGTTTTCGAAGCCGAACATCTCTTCATGACTGCGCGCCAGATACATCGTGCCGCTGCTGCGAAATCCGATCTCCGGCATCTCGTCGGCGATCTGCTGCCACAGCGCCAGGCTTTCCATCATGATCGGCAGTTCGGCAAAGTCGCGGCCCTGCTGGCGGATCCAGCCCCAGTTGCGGCTCGACTGTTCGCCCGCGATGCGGCCCTTTTCGCACAGCACCACCGACTGACCGCGCTCCGCAAGATACCACGCCGTCATCACCCCGATGATTCCGCCGCCGATCACCACGACATCGGCCGCGGCGGGCAATGCGCCGCCATAGCGCTTCGGCAGCCCGGCATGGATCGGGAAATCCGTCATGCCAACTCCGCCAGCAGTCGCTCCATGAAGGCTTGGCCCGCCACGAACTGCGCCACCTCCAGATATTCATCCACCTGATGGGCCTGCGCGATGTCGCCCGGCCCGCAGACCACCGCTGAATAGCCTGCGGCCTGAAATTGCCCGGCCTCGGTGCCATAACTGACCACTCCCACCGCATTCGCCCCGGTCAGCCGCCGCGCCAGAGCCTCGGCGGCCCCGCCAACCTCGGGCCTGAGCCCCGGCACCTCAAAGAACCGCCGCAACGTCACACCCGCCTCAGGTCGCACCGCTTTCAGCGCCCGGTCCAGCCGCAGGGCCTCGACCTCGAACGCGCTGACCAGTGCCTCGACATCATCCTCCGGCAACACCCGCATCTCGACCGCGAAATGGCAGTCTGCCGCCGTGATATTATGCGCCGTTCCGCCCGAGATCAGACCGACATGCATGGTGGTGAACGGCGGATGAAACCCGGAGGCCCTTGGCTGGGTCTGCAACTCGGCATTCTTGTCATTGACCCACTGGATCAACCGCGCCCCCTCCATGATCGCCGACACGCCGTAAGGCAGCAGCGACGAATGCACTTCAAACCCCTTCATGTCGACATGGAACCCGGTGCCGGTCTTGTGCCCGACAATCACCGCCATCCCGCTCGGCTCGCCGATCAGCGCAATCTCGGCCTTGGGCAGCAGCCCCTGCATCGCCGCAATCATCGGCGGCGCCCCGGTGCAGCCCAGTTCCTCGTCATAAGACAGCGCCAGTTGCAAAGGCCGGGTAAGTCCCGCCCGTTGCCCCCGCACCAAAGCCCAGACCGCAAGAGCCACATAGCCTTTCATGTCACAGGTCCCGCGGCCATAAAGCCGCCCGTCGCGCTCCACCACCTGCCACGGATCGGTCGCCCAATCCTGCCCCTCTACCGGCACGACATCGGAATGGCCCGACAGCACCACCCCACCCGCCACCATGGGTCCGGCATGGGCGACCAGCGCCGCCTTCTGGCCATCGTCATTCCATATCCGGTGACACACAATGCCATGGCCGGTCAGATAGACCTCCAGCCAGTCGACCAAAGCCAGATTGGACCCGCGCGATACTGTCGGAAAACCAACCAGCCGCTCCAGCAGCTGACGCGGCGTCAGTTCTTCCGTCATATCCGCTCCCCTTTGCCGCCCTATATGTTGTGGGGAACCTGACCCGGTGACCCTGCCCTGTCAATATCTGGCAGAATGCCCGGGTGATCAGGCATATTGACGAAAAACCAAGCTGTAATGCGGTTCAGAATAAGGATTGATAGCTGCAGCAAAATGGTCAAGACTTCGCGGCACGGCACGGGTTGCACAAGCGCTTGGCCTAAGAACAATAAGAATAATAAAGACTTGGGAGAACTCTATGCCCGATGGGGGCGACGCTGTCCTTGACGTCAAGGGATTGAAGACGGTTTTTCGCACCCGCCGCGGCGAGGTGCATGCGGTCAACTCTGTCAGCTTCCATCTGCAACGTGGCGAACTTTTGGGCGTTGTGGGCGAAAGCGGGTCGGGCAAGTCGGTGACCATGATGTCGCTGATCGGCCTTTTGCCGTCGCCGCCCGCCGATATTCGCGCAGGCACGGTGATGCTGGGTGGCCGCGATTTGCTGAAAATCAGCGCCGATGACCTGCGCGATGTGCGCGGTGCCAAGGTCGGTTTCGTGTTTCAGGACCCGATGACCAGCCTGAACCCGGTGTTCACTGTCGGCAACCAGATCGCCGAACCCCTGATCCGCCACAAGGGCATGACCAAGGCGCAGGCGCGCGTCAGGGCCATCGAACTGCTGGAGCTTGTCGGGATTTCCGACGCCGCGAACCGCCTCGACAGCTTCCCCCATCAGTTTTCCGGTGGCATGCGGCAGCGGGTGATGATCGCCATCGCACTGTCCTGTGACCCCGATGTGCTGATCGCCGATGAACCGACCACGGCGCTCGACGTGACCATTCAGGCCCAGATCCTTGAACTGGTAAAGGAACTGCGCCACAAGCTTGGCATGGCGATCATCTGGATCACCCATGATCTCGGCGTCATCGCCGCCATCGCCGACCGGGTGATCGTGATGTATGCCGGCCAGATCGTCGAGCAAGCCTCGGTCAAGGACCTGTTCGCCGCCCCCCAGCACCCCTATACAAGGGCGCTGTTGAAAACCATTCCCTCGCTGTCCGGCCACCGCGAGGCAAGGTTGCAGGTCATCGAGGGTCAACCGCCCCTGATGGTGGCCGAACCCGACGCCTGCCCGTTCCGCGACCGTTGCACCCACGCCTTCGACCGCTGCGCCCGCGAAAACCCGCTGCGCCGGGCAATTGATGGCCGCCCGGTCGGGCTCGGCCACGATGTCGCCTGCCATTGGTCGCCCGAGGTGGCCCATGCATGACCCCGCCGCTCTTCCGCCCTGCCAGGCGTCATCGCGGTTTGCGCCTGCCGTGACGCGCCCGCATCACAACGACACCCAGCCGGACCGCATCCATGTTTGACGCCACGCCGACACCTCTGGTCAAGGTCCGCGACCTGAAGATGTATTTCCCGATCTACACCGGCCTGCTGCGCCGCCACACCGGCGATGTGAAAGCGGTAGACGGCGTCAGCTTTGACATCCAGTCCGGCGAGACCCTCGGTCTGGTGGGCGAGAGCGGCTGTGGCAAATCCACCGTGGGCCGCGCCCTGCTCAGGCTTTACGAACTGACCGCCGGCTCGGTCGAGATTGCCGGCGAAGACATCGCCAAACTGCGGCCCGAGGCGCTGCGCCGCAAGCGCCCGACCATGCAGATGGTGTTTCAGGACCCGCAGGCCAGCCTCAATCCCCGCATGACCCTGGGCCAGATCATCGCCGAACCCTTGGTCGAACACACCAAACTCAGCGCCGAAGGCCGCCTCGCCCGGGTCTATGAACTGATGGATCAGGTCGGGCTGAACCGCCGCTTTGCCAACCGCTTCCCGCATGAATTCTCCGGTGGTCAGCGCCAACGCATCGGCATCGCCCGCGCCCTCGCCCTCAACCCCAAATTCATCGTCTGCGACGAACCCATCGCCGCCCTTGACGTGTCGATCCAGGCCCAGGTCGTCAACCTGCTGGAGGATTTGCAGGACCGCCTTGGCCTCACCTATCTGTTCATCTCGCACGACCTCAGCATGGTGCGCCACATCGCCGACCGCGTTGCCGTGATGTATCTTGGCCGGATAGCCGAACTGTCGCCCCGTGACGCGCTGTACGAACGCCCGCTGCATCCCTATGCCGAGGCGCTGTTGTCCGCCGTCAACGAACCCGACCCGGCCCTTGCCCGGCGCGAGCGGATCATCCTTGAAGGGGATGTCCCCTCGCCCGCCAACCCGCCCCGGGGCTGCAATTTCTGCACCCGTTGTCCGCGCGTGATGGACATCTGCCGCCGCGTGAAGCCAGAACTTACCGAGGTTGAGCCGGGCCGCCAGGTCGCCTGCCACCTCTACACCGATAATCTGCCAGCCGGATCAACCGGCGGTTTTGAGGATAACGAGCATAACCAACGAGGAGAGATACAATGAAATTCAGAACCGCCCTTCTCGGCGCGGCAGCCACTCTAGCATTCGCCCAGGTGGCCTATGCGGATCGTGGCACGGATGGTGACCTCAAACTCACCTTCCCGCAAGCCGTGTCGATCATGAATCCCTATCTGTCGAACGGCACCAAAGACCTTTATGGCTCGTCCATGACACTCGAAGGTCTGGCCGGCATCGATGATCAGGGCGTCATTTTCCCGAAACTTGTCGCTGAAATCCCGACCGTGGAAAATGGCGGCATCTCGGCTGACCTGACCTCGATCACCTGGAAGCTGCTGCCCGACCTGAAATGGTCCGACGGCACGCCTGTGACCGCCGATGACGCCGTGTTCACCGCCAACTATTGCATGGACCCGGCTGGCGGTTGCGCCCAATTGTCGAAATATGACGGTGTGAAGTCGGTCGAGGCAGTCGATCCCCTGACCATCAAGATCACCTTCAATGGCCCGAAACCCTATCCCTACACCGCCTTTGTCGGCGCTCTGTCGCCGATCCTGCAAAAGGCCCAGTTCGCGGCCTGCACCGGGGCTGCCGCCCCGACCTGCACCGACGCCAACAACATGCCGATCGGCACCGGCCCGTTCGTCGTCACCGGCTTTACCGTCAATGATACCGTGACGTTCAAGGCGAACGAGAACTACCGCGACGCCACCAAACCGGCCTTCGCGACCGCGCTGATCAAGGGCGGCGGCGACGCCGAAAGCTCGGCCCGTGCCGTGATGGAAACCGGCGAATTCGACTACGCCTGGAACACCCAGATCCCGCCCGACAGCCAGAAGTCGATGCAATCGGCCGGCAAGGGTGAATTCGTCGTGGCCTTCGGCACCCTGGTCGAGCGGTTGGAAATGAACACCACCGACCCGTCCGCCGACCTGCCGGAAGGCGAACGGTCCACCGCCGCCCATCCGCACCCGATCCTGTCGGACATCAAGGTGCGCACGGCACTGTCGATGGCGATTGACCGGCAGATCCTGGTCGATGTCGGCTATGGCAATGGCGGCAAGCCCACCTGCAACGTCGTCCCGGCCCCCGAGGCCTGGGCGTCCGACAACACGGCTTGCCTGACCCAGGACATCGAAGGTGCCAAGGCGCTCCTGGATGAAGCGGGCTGGAAAGTCGGTGCGGACGGCATCCGCGAAAAGGATGGCAAGAAACTGCACATCCTTTACCAGTCGACGGTCAACCCGGTCCGTCAGGACTTCCAGGCCCTGATCAAGGATTGGTGGACCTCGATCGGCGTCGATGTCGAACTGAAGGCAATTGACCCGTCGGTGTTCTTCGGCGGCGATGCGGGTTCGCCCGATACCTTCCAGAAGTTCTATGCCGATGTCGAAATGTACGCCAACAACTCCGACGCCATCGACCCGGAAGCCTATCTCGCACAATACCAGTGCGATCATGCGCCGAGCCCGGCCAACCAATGGCAGGGTGACAACATCAACCGCTTCTGCACGCCGGAATACGACGCGGCGTTCAAGGAACTGACCGGCACCACCGACGCGGCCAAGCGTCAGGAAATTGCCAAGAAGCTGAACGATATGGTCACCAAGGACTCGATGATCGTGGTGCCGCTGGTGCACCGCGGCACCCTGTCGGCCCATTCCAACGCCCTGGGCGGCGTCAAGATCAACGCCTGGGATTCGGAAATGTGGAACGTCGCGGACTGGTACCGCGTGAAGTGATCTGACACCGGGCGGGGCCCTCACCGGCCCCGCCCTCTTCGCAAGCCCTGTTTCACAGACTTGACCCGAGGCGCCGCCCTACATGCTCATCTTCACGCTCCGCAGACTGTTGCTGGCGATTCCGACGCTTCTGGCCATCTCTCTGGTAATTTTTCTGCTGGTCGACTTTGCCCCCGGCAGCCCGATGTCCGAAATTCCGCTGACCGTGCCACCGGACGTCCGCCTGAAGATGATCCAGGCTCTCGGCGCCGATCAGCCGGTCTTCGTCCGTTATCTGCTGTGGCTCCGGCAGTTCTTCTGGGTTGAACCCGCCTATGTGCTTGACGGCTGGTTCGGCACCCATCTGGCGGGCGGTGCCCAGCGCATCCTGTCCTGGCAATCGCGCAGCCCGGTGTTCATGATCATCGGCCAACGCCTGCCGCAAACCCTGATCGTGATCGGCACCGCCTATGTCGTCGGCATCCTGATCGCCCTGCCCATCGGCATCTACTCGGCTTACCGGCAATATTCATGGTTCGACCAGCTTGGCACCCTCTTTGCGATGATCGGCTTTTCGGTGCCCACGTTCTTTTCCGGCACCCTGTTCATCATCATCTTCGCGGTGTATTTCGGCTGGTTCCCGACCAAATATGACACCATGCTGTCGGTCACCGACTGGCCCTCCTTCGTCAAGCAGGTCAAGCAGATGGCCCTGCCGGTGATGACCCTCGGCCTTGCGAACGCCGCCACGATCAGCCGCTACATGCGATCATCCATGCTGGAGAACATGGCGCAGGACTATGTCCGCACTGCCCGCGCCAAGGGCATGCCGGAACGCATCGTGGTCCTGAAACACGTTCTGCGCAATTCCCTGATCCCGGTGGTCACTGTCATCGCCCTCGGCATCCCGACGATCTTTGGCGGCGCGATCATCACCGAAAACCTGTTCGGGGTGAATGGCATCGGTGCCGCGCTGATCCTCGCCATCCACGCCAACGACCTGCCCATGGTGCAAACTCTGGCCTTCATCTTCGCCGTGCTGATCGTGCTGTTCAATCTGATTGCCGACATCCTCTATGGCTTCCTTGACCCGAGGATCCGTTATGACTGACCGCCTCACCGCCCCCGCAACCGCCGCCCAAGCCAAAGTCGTGGTGGCCGACAAGGCCGAAAACCAGATGCTGGCGATCTGGCAGCAGTTCCGCACTCACCGGGGTGCCGCCTTCGGCCTTGCCGTACTGACCATCCTGATCATCGCGGTGCTGATCGGTCCCTGGCTCTACAACCCGCCCAAGCTGACCGTGGTCGAGGCGATAAAGTCCAAGAACCTCGGCCCCAGCCTGAAATTCCCGCTTGGCACCGACCAGATCGGCCGCGACATGCTGGTCAGGATGATCCAGGCCGGCAAGGTGTCGCTCGCCGTCGGTCTGGTCGCGATGTCGATCGCCATCACCTTCGGCACCACCATCGGCGTGCTGGCCGGCTATTACCGCCGGCTGGACGGGCCGCTGATGCGGCTGACCGACATGTTCCTTGCCCTGCCGCTCATCCCGCTGCTACTCGTGCTGATGATGCTGTTCCGCGACAAGGTCGCATCGCTGCTCGGCCCGGAACTTGGCGCCTTCATGCTGATCGTCTTCGCCATCGGCATCACCTCCTGGATGCAGACCGCCCGCATCGTCCGCGGCGAGGTGCTGGCGTTGAAAGAGCGCGAATATGTCCTCGCCGCCCGTTCGATCGGCACACCCGCCCGCCGGATCATCCTGCGCCACATCCTGCCCAATGTGGTCTCACCGGTGATGGTCGCCGCCACCCTCGGCATCGCCGACGCCATCATCACCGAATCGGTGCTGTCTTTCCTCGGCCTCGGATTTCCACCCGATTTCCCGACTTGGGGCCGCCTGTTGTTCGACGGCCTGCAATACATGCAGTTATACCCCGAGCGCGTGGTGTGGCCCGGCCTCGCCATCTCGCTGACCGTGCTCAGCGTCAACTACATCGGTGACGGCCTGCGCGATGCCCTGGACCCAAGGATCAGGGGGCGCTGACCTACAGCAGGAAATCCACAGCGGTCAGATGGATCTTCCCCACCAGCTCGATCTCGAAATCCGCCGTGCCATTGCCGTCGAGATCGCCGGAAATCACCGTATTGCCGTGGGCGAAGCCATAGATCAGCGCTCCGGCCGCACGGTCAAAGCCGACCCGCCCCAGAAACCGGAAGTCGTTGGTCAGTGGATCGCCGGGCGTGGCATCGATCACATGCAGGTCGATCACATCGCTGCCGCGAATGAAATCGGTGATCAGGTCTCGGCCGGCCCCGACGGCACTTTCCAGGGCTGAGAAATACAGGAACACATCCGAATCCGCGCCGCCGCTCAGCCGGTCGGCATCAAGTCCGCCCATCGCCCGGTCCGCCCCGGCGCCGCCAAATATCCGGTCGGCCCCCGCACCGCCTGACAACACGTCGTTGCCGGCGCCGCCGAACAGCGTGTCGGTATCGCCGGCCCCGGCGTTGCCCAAGGAACCGGTCAGCGAGTCGTTGCCGGCACCACCCGTCAGCAGATCGGCCAGGCTGCCGCCATAGACGCTGAAGCGCTCGAACTCGGTCGCGGTGTCGATCAACACCCCGCCCAGCCACAATTCCATGCCGGTCTTGCCGTGCAACGCTGTCATTACCGCCGCGCCGGCAGATGCCGTCACGATCAGAACGTCATCGCCCGTGCCGCCACTCAACGTCTCGGCACTGGCATCCAGAACAAGGCTCACGGTGTCGTCGCCTGCCCCGCCATAGGCTTCGCCCGAATTGAAGCCCTGCAGCACGTCGTTGCCATCGCCGCCCGCCAGGCTGTCACGCCCGCCGCCGCCATACAAAAGATCGTTGCCGCCGCCGCCAAAGAGCGCCTCATTGTTGTCGCCGCCGCCCAGACGGTCATTGCCGGCGCCGCCATAGCAAAGTCGCTACCCACGCCACTGTCGCCATCGTTGATCACGTCGTCACCGGCGCCGCCATAGGTCACATCGATGCCGTCCCGCCCGGTCAACTGATCATTGCCCCCGCCGCCATAGATCGTGTCAGCGCCGTCGCTGGTCTGGATCGTATCGTCGAGGTCGCCGCCGATGATCGAATCCGCCCAACAACCGGCCCCGAAAGACCTTCGACTGGAAAACCCCCAGCCAAGCCATCGCCGAAGAACTCGCCAGCTTCGCGACAAACGTTGCAGTTGATCCTTGAATCTGCCGCTGGACGCTCAGTGCATCCTGGGCATCCCCGCCCTGATCCGTCTGACCATCCCCCATACTCCCACAATCACCAGCGGCGTCAGCAGCGCCATGATCCAGGTC
>JBDTQR010000176.1:0-9595 GCA_039932095.1 bacterium
CGTCGAGCCGGTACTGTGGATGTTGTGGTTGCCACTGATCGTCACTCACTCCGGCCTGGCTCGCGGGCTGCGTTGGTTTTGCATTCTGCTGCTATGTGGACTGGTCACACTGGTCTGGCGCAGCGGCTATTTGTTCTTTGGCGTTTCGGTGTTTCTTACGGTATTGCCGCTAACAGTCTTATTGCTCTCACGCTGGCTGTCGGCAAGGAGACTCACGGTGCCCGCAGCAGTGATGTCCTTTCCTCTGATGCCTCCAATATCGGACTAAAAAGAACGAATGGACATTGGCTGATTTTCTGGATGTGATATACATAAACGTATGGATGACCCTGACTGGACCCTGCTCCGCTCTTTCCTGACCGTGGCCGAAACCGGCTCGCTGTCCGCCGCCGCCCGCGCGCTGAACCTCAGCCAACCCACACTCGGCCGTCACATTGCGGAGCTGGAGGCGGCGCTGCAAATCCCGCTTTTCTCCCGCGCCGCCCGGGGGCTGGACCTGACCGAGGCGGGCAGCGCGATGATCCCCGCCGCCCGCCAGATGCGCGAGGCCGCAGCCCAACTGACCCTGCTCGCCGCTGGCCGTGAAGGCTCGTTGTCCGGCACCGTGCGGCTGACCGCCAGCCGGGTGGTATCACATTACCTGCTGCCCCCCATTCTGGCTGATCTGCGCCAACAAGAGCCGGGGATAGAGATTGAACTGGTGCCTTCGGACAGCACCGAAAACCTGCTGTTCCGCGAGGCCGACATTGCGCTGCGCATGTACCGCCCGACCCAACTCGACGTGGTGACGCGCCACCTCTGCGACCTGCCCATCGCAGTCTATGCCGCCAAGAGTTTCCTCGACCGCCACGGCCGCCCTGAAACCCCCGAACAACTGCTCGCCCTGCCGTTCGTCGGCTTTGACCGTTCCGATCTGATCCTGCGGCTGATGGCCAGCCTTGGCATCCAGAAGCGGCGGGAGGACTTCCCGGTGCGCTGTGACGATCAGGTGGTGCATTGGGCACTGGTCCGGGCGGGCTGTGGTGTCGGTGCCGCGCAAACGCCAATTGGCGACACGGAACCGCTGGTCGAACGCTGTGCCGATTTCGTCCCGCTGCCGCCCCTGCCAGTCTGGCTGACCGCGCCGGAGGCACTGCGCCAGAACACCAGGATCCGCCGGGTGATGGACCATCTTGCGGTGGCGTTCAAAGCCCTGACGCAAGCCTCCTGACGCCGGAAGACCGGGGATATTTGGGCCAGAATGAAAGGGGCGCAGCGGGCTCTCTTGACCATGGGGCGGGCTTTGGCTAGGCCAGCCCAACCCTGTCAATCAAGGATAACGCCCGTGGCCAACCCTTCCCTCCTTATCCTCGCCGGTGACGGCATCGGTCCTGAAGTCATGGCCGAGGTCAAAAAGATCATCTCGTGGTTCGACACCAAGCGGGGGGTCACCTTTGATGTGTCCGAAGGTCTGGTCGGTGGCTGCGCCTATGACGCCCATGGCACGCCGCTGACCGATGAGACGATGGAACGCGCGCAACAGGTGGATGCGGTGCTGCTCGGCGCGGTTGGCGGGCCGAAATACGACAAGCTGGATTTTTCACTTAAGCCAGAGCGTGGCCTGCTGCGCCTGCGCAAGGAGATGGACCTGTTTTCCAACCTGCGCCCGGCCCAGTGCTTTGACGCGCTCGCTGATTTCTCGAGCCTGAAGAAAGAGGTCGTAGCCGGACTTGACATCGTCATCGTCCGCGAACTGACCTCCGGCGTCTATTTCGGCGAACCGCGCGGCATCTTCATGGAAGGCAACGAGCGGGTCGGCATCAACACCCAGCGGTACACCGAATCCGAGATCGCCCGGGTGTCACGCTCGGCCTTCGAACTGGCCCGCAAGCGCGGCAACAAGGTCTGCTCGATGGAAAAGGCCAATGTGATGGAATCCGGCGTGCTGTGGCGCGACGTGGTGCAAGAGATCCATGACAAGGAATATCCCGATGTCGAGCTGAGCCACATGTATGCGGATGCCGGCGCGATGCAGTTGTGCCGCTGGCCCAAGCAGTTCGACGTCATCGTCACCGACAACCTGTTCGGTGACATCCTGTCCGACATGGCGGCGATGCTGACCGGTTCCTTGGGCATGCTGCCCTCGGCCTCGCTGGGCCTGCCGATGGAGAATGGCCGGCCCAAGGCGCTGTATGAACCGGTCCATGGCTCGGCCCCGGATATCGCGGGCACCGGAAAAGCCAACCCGATCGCCTGCATCCTCAGCTTTGCCATGGCGCTGCGCTACAGCTTCGACATGGGCGACGAGGCGACGCGAGTGGAACAGGCGGTCGAAAAGGTGCTGGCCGACGGCGTGCGCACCGCCGATCTGATGGGCCCGGCCGGTGGCACCCCGGTTACCACCAGCCAGATGGGCGACGCGGTGATCGCCGCCCTTGACGCCAGCCTGTGACCCAGCCGGGCCGGGGTGATCCCGGCCCGCAACAAAACGGCGATATTGTCCGAACCGCGCGACAGCCCCTTGATCTTTCCCCGGCTTCGCGCGAGGTCAATACATCCAGAATTCCCAACTCTGCTTCCCCGGATCGGCGGTCTTTTCGATGGCGATCTCTTCCAATCTGCGCGGCGCCCTGCTGTCGCTCGGCTCCTTTGGGGCCTATGCCTGCTGCGACGTGTCGCTGAAGGCCATGGGTCAGGACATGAGCTCGTTTCAAGTCATGTTCCTGGCCTCCAGTTGCACCCTGCCGTTCATTCTGGCGCAAATGTTCCTGCGCGAGCGGCGGCCAAGCCTGTGGCCTAACCTGCCGGGCCTGACCGCACTCAGGGTCGTCATAACGATGACCGGCAGCGGCTTTGTCACCTATACTTTCACCCATCTGCCGCTGGCCGAATGCTATGCAGTGTTCTTCACCATGCCGCTGATGATCACCCTGTTCGCCTGGCCGCTGCTCGGCGAACCGATTGATCCGTTGCGCGGCGTGATCGTGCTGGTAGGGTTTGGCGGCGTGCTGATCGCCCTGCAACCCGCGACGACCACCTTTCAACTGGCCCATTTGACGGCAATCTGCGGCGCGGTCACCGGGGCAATGAACTCCCTCTTGCTGCGCAAGATCGGCCACCGCGAAAGCGCCGGGGTCATCCAGCTCTACCCGGT
Source organism: bacterium (assembly GCA_039932095.1). Taxonomy (GTDB): domain Bacteria; phylum Pseudomonadota; class Alphaproteobacteria; order Rhodobacterales; family Rhodobacteraceae; genus Stagnihabitans. The sequence goes on from JBDTQR010000176.1 coordinate 3,134, forward strand.
CATCTTCCAGATCATGGGCAGCGCCTGCATCATGCCCCTTGTCTGGCAACCGATCACCGGCCACGACCTGCAGATCGGCCTGCAACTGGGCGCCTTGTCCACCCTCGGCGGCTTGCTGATCATCACCGCCTATCGTACCGCCCGCGCCATCGTCGTGGCCCCGATGCAATATTCGCAGATCCTGTGGGCCAGCACCCTCGGCTTCATCTTCTTTGGCGAGCGGCCCAGTCTGGCCACCGCGTCCGGCATTGCGGTGATCATCGCCGCCGGTCTGGCGCTGCTTCTGGTGGCCGGCCGGCCGTCCCGCGTCGAACTCGGCGCCGCGCCCTGACCCGCCGCAGCCGTGCCATTTCGGCCCGCCCCGGCCCAGTCCCGCCCACCCCGCAGTTTTCCCGGAATTACCCCCTTGAACTTTCCGGCGTTCCGCGTGAGGGATGCGCCTGTGCGAAAATCCTCTCGTGCCCCAGTTTGCGGATCCCAAATTCATGGCACTTGCCTCATCGAACCTGCGCGGGGCGCTTTTGTCGCTGGCGGCATTTGGCGTCTACGCCTCCAACGACGTGATCGTCAAATTTCTCGGCTCCAACGCCAGCTATCACCCGTTCCAGATCATCTTCTTCTCCGGATTGATGAGCTTTCCGTTGATGACCATCATGATGATGTCCGACAAAAGCGACGGCAATCTGCGGCCCAAGATGCCGGGCTGGACATTGCTCCGCTCCGTGCTGACGGTGCTGAACGGGCTGACCGGATTCTACGCCTTCTCGGTCTTGCCGCTGTCCGAGGCCTATCCGATCTTCTTTGCGATGCCGATGCTTGTGACGCTGATGGCCATTCCCATGCTGGGCGAAAAAGTGGGGCTGCACCGCGGCGTGGCCGTGGCGGTCGGTCTGGCGGGGGTGCTGGTGGTCGTGCGGCCCGGCTCGGCGGCCTTCGGTCTCGGCCATATCGCGGCGCTGACGGCGGCGTCGCTTGGTGCAATGAACTCGGTTCTGGTCCGCAAGACCGGCAAGAAAGAGCGTTCGGCGGTGATCATGCTCTATCCGATGATCGCGAACTTCCTCGTCTCGGGCATCGCCCTGCCGTTCATTTACAAACCCATGCCGATCGAGCATATCGGCCTCGTCGCCGCCATGGCCGTGCTGGGCCTGACCGCGTCGCTGCTGGCAATCTTCGCCTACCGCATCGCCCCCGCCGTCATCGTCGCGCCCATGCAATATTCGCAGATCATCTGGGCCACGATCTACGGCACGATCTTCTTTCACGAAACCCATGATCTGGTGACGATCCTTGGCACCGGCATCATCATCGCGTCCGGCATCTACATCGTGCTGCGCGAGGACAAGGCCGCCGTATCGATCAACCGCCCGGTTCTGGAAACCCGCAGCCGGTTCGACTTTGGCCTGTCGCCCCGGCTGTCGTCGCTGTTCAGGATATTCGATGGCCGCAAGGGCAGCAAGTATGAGGGCTGAATCCGCCGCAGCCCTCTTGCAAACCCCGTCGCGACACGGTAACCCGCCCACAGTCGGAGCGTAGCGCAGTCTGGTAGCGCACCTGCTTCGGGAGCAGGGGGTCGGAGGTTCAAATCCTCTCGCTCCGACCAAATATCCCGAATAAGAAAGTCATTTGGCAACCAGTTGCGGCCCAAGGACTTTGGAGCGTTTGTCCTGCCTGCCGACATATTCTCTGAAGGTCCGCCATCCTGCTCGATCCTCCACCGGCACGATGTAGCTGTTGCCGCCCAAGCCAGCGACAAAGCGGAAAATGCAAGCGCGGGAATCCGAATTATGAGCGATGCCATGTCGCTTGCTGAGTTTCGGGAGCTTTGCAGTCTACCGGAATCCTCCTTGAAGGGCAGCTTCGCCGGCGTGGCGGACATTCGGACACGCTGTTCGCTGGGCATTTTACGCGGATAAGACGTCCCTTTGGTAACGCCACCCATCCCAGACCTGATCACGGCGCCGATGGTCCAGCGCAGCGCCAAAATGTTAAAATGTGGCAAACGAAAAGAAGCAAGTATTTGATATAACGCGGCTTTCAAAAGTGTCCACATGGGAACGGTCAAGTTTCCTCGACCATCCCGATCACGAACAGCACGGCAAAATCCTGCTTGGCGCAGCCTTCCACGGCGGGCATCGTGGCCCCCGGACTGACCGGGAAAGCCGCCTGCTGGGCCTGCGCCGGAGAGCAGACCCCTGCTGCAGAGCGATAGCGGGCCGAGCGGCAGGCGAGGTGGGTGACCTCGCCCAGCGTCGCCCCGTCCGCCAGGGACCAATCCTGCGCGCCCGTCGCGTCCGGCGAACCCACCGTCAGCACCGACGTCACCTGCCGCCCACCCGTCACGACATACTGGCCCGGGGTCAGCGGAAACTCGGGCGTCTCCATGATCAGCCCATGTTCCTCCATCCACCATTCGGCGGGATCATATTTCCAGCCCTCCGGCGCGTAACCCGTGGTGGCCAGCACCGGGAACAGACTGAGCCAGACCCCGCGTGGACCGGGATCCTGCGCCCACAACCCCCACAACTGCCCATTATGGCCTGCGGTGTCATCGGGCCCGCCAAGGGCGGCGATGAACTGGGTGTCGATCCGGCGTATCTGAGTGCCAGCCCGCGCAGCGGGCGCGACCAATCCCGCAGCCGCCGTCTGAAGGAACGTCCTGCGCTGCATTCCAACCTCCTGCCGTGATCTGATCCGCCAAGCCTAGACCGCCACCGCAGACCTGACAACGCACGCCGCCGTGATCGGCCTTGCCGAAGCGGCAGACGTCCCGTGCCGTCCGGTCAGGCCCTTTCGACCGCGCCGCCAGCCTCGACCCAGTCCTTGAAACCCCCGAGGTTGAAGACTTTCGTATAGCCCATGTCCAGCAACAGCTTGCCTGCCAACGCCGCCCGTCCGCCAGCCGCGCAATGCAGCACAATGGGCAGATCGCGGTTCAGCCGGGGGTCGTGGCTGGGCGAGGCCGGGTCGGCCTTGAATTCCAGCATCCCGCGCGGGATGTGTACCGATCCCGCTGCGCGGCCACTCTCCTGCAATTCTGTGCCATCACGGATGTCGAGCAGCACCGCACCAGCCGCAACCTTGGCCTGCGCTTCGGCCCCGGAGATGCGGGGCACGGCGGCGTTGGCGACTTCGAGCATTTCCTTGACGGTGACAGACATCCCATTCTCCCTGATTTTCTTCAGCCTAGCCCTGATCGGGCCCGACAGGCAACCGATACCGCAGGAATGCAAACGCCCGGCTGTCAGGTGACCAGCACGGTACGTTGATGCTGCCTTGGCCGCCCGTAAATTCCAGCACGCGGCGACGGTCGCTCCCGTCGGGGCTCATCAGGCAAAGGGCGACCGGCAGGTCACGCGGATGACCCTCGGTGCCGGTCGGATAGGCGAGGTAGAGGATGTGGCGGCCATCGGGTGAGGGATGCGGAAACCAGTTAACCTGATCATCGGCAAACAGCTGGCGCTGCCGCGTGCCATTTGCCTGCATGACCCAGATCTGGGCGCGACCGGTCCGGTCGCAATTGTAATAGATCAGCGTGCCATCGGCGGAATATTCCGGCCCGTCGCATTGACCCTCGCCCTTGGTCAACCGGACCTCGGGCTGATCCCACGCCTTGGTGAAGACGTCGATCACCCGCGTACCGCCCCGCGCCGCGACATAGACCATGCCCCGACCGTCGGGCGCGGTGCCGTGGAACCAGCTTGGCGCGTCGGGCGACAGCAGTTCAGGGTCGCCGCCCGTCACCGGAATGCGGAAAATCTCGGCCCCACGGTCGCGGTGGCTGGAGAAGAGGATGTGATCTCCATCGCGGCTGAAGCCATGGTCGTTGTTGCAGCGTCTGGCAAAGCCGGTGTCGACCGGCAGCAGCCGTGGCGCGTCGAGCGGCACCCGGTACAGTCCGCCGCCACTGTTGACCAGCAGATAGCCGTCGGGATGCCAGTTCGGTGCCTCGATCACCTGATCCGACTGCAGCAGGGCGCGGGCGGTGCCGGAGGCCAGGTCATAGACCTCCAGCGAACTGCGCATCTCAGGGTTTGACCTTGGGCGTCAACAGCTTTGCGGGCCGCAACTCTTCCGCCGCCTTGAACAGGCTGAAGGTCTGGTTGACATAGTTCACCACGCCGCCGATCTGCTCCATGAACTTGGACAATTCCGGCGTACGCTCCGCTTCGACCACCTGCACCGGGCGGTCCGGCCCCTCGGCCTCGAACTGGCAGTAAAACAGCGGCTCGCCCCGCCGCAGCACGATGTCCTTCTCCGGCTCATGCCATTCGAACGCCCACATCAAGGGGCGCGGCCAGACGTTCAGCGGGAAGCGGCCGCCAAAGATCGTACCGGGCAGTGGGTCGCGGCGGTAATGGGCAAAGGTCCCGATCTGAGTGATATAGACCAGCTCGTCCGCGATGAAGCAGTAGGGCAGTACCATCTGCACCGTGGGCCGGTCGGGATAGCGCCACTCTGCCTCATTCACCAAGGTCAGAAGCTCGTTCAGCTTGTTGCCCCTGACCGGCGAAGCAACCCCCGCCCGGTTGACCAGATGCGCCTTGCCCTTGTCATCGCGGCCAAAGCCGATCGCAATGTCGAACGGGCATTTCACGACGAAATACCGGCTTTCCATCTGCACCACGGCCGGGCATCGGCTGGCGCTTTTGGCGTGGGCCTTGTTGGTCTGGCGGAAGATCAGCCGCTCAGGCGGTTCATACAGCACAGCGCCCTTGTCCGAAGTCAGAAACCAGCCAACCGTCACCGGCCCGGATTTCGGGCCATCTTCGGGCCGGTCGAAACTTACGTTGATTTCCATGCGTGGTCCCCGTGTTTGGCCGTCAGACTTGCCGCAACCATGCGGGCTGTCAATGCCGCACCAGTCCGGAGCCTGCGGTCCGCGCCAGCCGGACAAACACCAGTGTCGAGGCCAGCGACAGCATCGTGATCACCGCGAACACCACGACGAAATTGCCCAGATCGACTGAACCTACCCCGCGCAGCCACCCCGTACCCTCCATCACCATGGCGGCCAGCGTGATGCCCATCGAACCGGACAGTTGTTGCAAGACGGCGGTGAAGCTGGTGGCCTGGCTGAGGCGCGGCGCGTCGACCTCCGCATAGGCGATGGCGTTCAGCGCGGTGAACTGCAACGACCGCGACAGACCGCCGACGAACAGCACCACCATCATGATCAGCACCGGGGTCGTGGGGGTGAAGAAGGCAGGGCCCGCCAGCAGCACCGCCGCCGCCAGGGCATTACCGGTCAGCACACCGCGAAAGCCAAAGCGGCGCAGCAGCGGCTGCGCCATGAATTTCATCACCATCGCCCCGGCCCCCGACACGAAAGTCAGCGCGCCGGACTGAAACGCGGTCATGCCAAAGCCGATCTGCATCATCAGCGGCAGGATGAACGGCAGCGACCCGGTTGCCACCCGGAACATCGTGCCACCGACCGCCGCTGCACGAAACGTCTGCAGCCGCAGCAGGCTCAGATCGATGATCGGCATCGCAACCCGTGCCGCATGGCGCACATACAGCAGCAGCAACGCCACGCCGGCCCCGGTCATCGCGATGATCTCAAGCGGTGTCGCCAGAGCAAGCCCGGCCAGCGTGACCCCGGTCAACAGCATGGCCAGACCCGGCCCCATCATCAGAAATCCCTTGACGTCGAAGGCCCGGACCTGCTCTTCGCGGATGTTGGGGATCAGCAGGGACACCAGAATGATCCCCAGCACCGCCAGCGGAATGTTGATCCAGAAGATCCAGCGCCAGTTCCAATAGGTGGTGATATAGCCGCCCAGTGGTGGCCCCAGCACCGGGCCGATCAGTGCGGGCACGGTCAGCCAGGCCAAAGCCTCCACCAACCCCTCACGCGGGACGGCCCTGAGCAGGATCAAGCGCCCGACCGGCACCATCATCGCCCCGCCAATGCCCTGCAACAGCCTTGCGCCGACCAGTTCCAGCAGGCCCTGCGACAGCGCGCAGGCAATCGACCCGGCGGCAAACACCGCGATGGCCCAACGGAACACCACCCGCGCGCCAAAACGGTCCGCCACCCAACCCGAGGCCGGAATGAACACCGCCAGAGCCAGCAGATAGGTTGTCAGAACCAGTTTCAGATGGATCGGATCGGACCCGAAGTCGCGGGCGATGTCAGGCAACGATGTGGCCAGCACCGAGGCGTCGATGTTCTCCATCAACAGCGCCACAGCGACAATCAGTGGCACAATGCGTGGGTTTGGGGCAGGGATCGCTTCCGACAGCATGGCCGGACCATCCCTCAGACCAATGGCAGGCGCAAGAGATCGCAGTGACCGGATCACCCGAAACTGATCGCATGACAAGGGGCCACAGCGGTATCGGCTTGACGGCTGACAAGAGATCTCATCAAGTGCAACCCAGCCGCGATCGTTGGTCCAACAGTCCGGCACGCCCGACAGTCTGCACGGCCGGATCTTTCACGCTGATGGCAAACCG
>JBDTQR010000177.1:0-9395 GCA_039932095.1 bacterium
TCTCCTCCACGGCCGCTGAAGCGAGCGTCAACAATCTGGTCGCAAGGCGGATGGTCAAGAAGCAGCAGATGCGTTGGTCGGTAGGAGGGGCAAATCTGCTCCTTCAAGTTCGTGTCGCCGTCGCCAATGGCGATCTTGCAGACCGTCTCGCGTACCAAACCCCCGTGCACCCAAGACAGGCCATCATTTCGCCATTCGTGCCGGTACCGCTCTTTCAGCATGCCGCATGAACCCAGGTAGTTGAACGGTCCCTTTGATGCAGATCAACTTGTTGGGAAAGACACTGGCATTCACACCAAACTTGATCTGACGCAGGGTCAAGGCCTGATATTGTCAATGCCGGGACTGGTAAATGTCAGAAATAGAATTGACATTTATCAAGTCAATATCTATTATTTGTCAATTGAAACCAGGTTGGAGCGGCGTTGTGCGCGAGGCAGAGCTTCCTGAGATCCGCCGCTTGCCTCTGTTTAGCACGATGGACGACGCCAATTTTGCATCATTGATCCGCAACGTCTATGACCAGACTTTTCCCGCACAGGTCCAGCTGATCGACGAAGGTGCGTCTGCGGATTTCCTGCATATCGTGTTGCAAGGGTCTGTCGAACTTTTTGCCAGATGGCAGGGCCGCGAGACGACAATGGCCGTCGTGCAACCCGTCTCCACCTTCATCCTCGCCGCCTGCATAAAGGACGCGCCGCATCTGATGTCAGCGCGCACTCTGGAAAAAACCCGGGTTATCATGGTGCCCAGTGTCGATCTGCGCGCAATCTTTCGCATCGACCCGGAATTTGCGATGGCAACGATTGCAGAACTTGCCGCCAGCTATCGCAGTATCGTGCGCCATACCAAAGACCTGAAGCTGCGCAATGCCCGCGAAAGACTGGCCGCCTATATCCTGACGCAGGCGCGGTTGTCCCCGAACGGGGTGAGTTTCATTCTTCCGGTGGAAAAGCGCCTTCTTGCATCGCTGCTTGCCATAACGCCCGAAAGCCTGTCCAGGGCGATGAAGCTGCTGGGCGAGTTCGGTGTCAAAGTTGACGGCCAGCGGATCATCATCACAGATCGCGCTGCGCTGGCGGCCGTGGCACACACCACGCCGCTGATTGACGGTCCCGGCGACGAAAGCTGACAGGCGCGGCGCTTTCCAAGGCTGAACGGTATCACGGGGTCTAGCAGCGAAGGTCAAACCGACCCCGTCAGAAGACGATAGAAGAACACGCCGCTCATGCCGAAGCCGATGACTACGATGATTGCGCGCACGATGTGGGCGGGAAGTGCGCGCGCCAGAGGCGCCCCGGCATAGCCGCCTGCGGTGGAGGCAACCATCATCAAGATGGCGTGGTGCCACTCTACCGCGCCCGCCACGGCAAAGGTCACGACAGATATTACCGACAGCGCGAAGGAAAGACCATTCTTCAAACCATTCATCTGATGGATGTCCGACATCCCCCACAAAGCGAAAAGCGCCAGAAGGACAATGCCCAGCCCTCCGTTGAAATACCCACCATAAATGCTCACCAGGATCATCCCTGTGGCCCCATCCGAAGCAGCACCAAGGTTGCTGCGGGCTGCCCAGACGCGGATCCTTTGGCCAAACAGAAAGGCCAGTGTCGCGGCCAGCAACAAGTACGGCACAACGATGGAAAAGGCTTTGTTTGACGATACCAAAAGCAAGAGCGAGCCGGTCAAACCGCCCGCAAATGTCAGCAAGACCAACCGGATCAATCGCTTGTGATCAAACTGTCGCAACTCGTGCCGAAACCCGATGGCACCTGCGAAGTAGCCCGGGAACACGGCAACTGCGCTGGTCGCATTCGCCATCACCGGCGGGATGCCGACAAAGACGAGGGCGGGAAACGTCAGGAATGAACCACCACCAGCGATTGTGTTCAACACACCGGCGCCGAACGAAGCGACGAAAAGCAGGATATAGTCAGGCATGCGGCACTCCTTAGGCAGTTCGGCCTGGGGCTGGGGCAATTTGCGACGTTTTCCCCGGCACAAGGGCACAGTTCCTGACGGGGCGCAAACCGACCAAGGGCCGAGGAGGGTATCTCGACAAACTTCAACAGCGCCGGTACTGGCAATTCATATGGGTTCCCATATTGATTCGCCACACCGACGAGGCCACATGCTGTCTGATCGCCAAACCATCATGGACGCCTTGCGGCGCATTGTTCAGGCGCTGCGCCAATCCTCGGCGCATTCTGAACAAAGCTCGAACGTGACGGGGGCGCAGGCGCTTATCCTCAAGCATGTGGCCGCGCGCGAAGGGCTTTCCATCAACGAATTGGCCGGGCTGACCTTCACCCATCAAAGCACCGTCTCGGAAGTTGTCAGCCGCCTGGAAAGCCGCGGGCTTGTTCAGCGCACCCGCGCGCAAGACGATGGCCGCAAGTGCGAGTTGCGGTTGACCGATGATGGCAGGGCCGCAACGCGCAGCACGACCATCACCGCGCAGGAAAAGCTGATGCAAGCGCTGCAAGACCTGCCGCCCGACACCATAGCTCAACTTGCGCATGGGCTTGAGGCGTTGATTGACGCAGCCGGTTTGGACGCGGAACCCGCCATCATGTTTTTCGAAACTCAGCCCCCCAAGATCGGAGACCCGAAGTGAGCCGCCATCCCGTCGAAGACGCCTCCACCACACCCGGCCTGCCGATTTCGGTTGGCCTGGCCCCCACGCTGGAACAGGCCGGTGTCGAATGGCACGCCAAGGCGCTTGATGGGCGGTCAATGATGATTGTTGGTCTGGCGGTCGCAATCGCGGTGGCCGTCGCCGTCATTGCGCGCGGGCTGGTGTATCTGATCGGTCTCATCACCAACATTGCGTTTTATGGCAGGATTTCGGGCGCGTTCTCCTCACCGGCGGACAACCAGCTTGGGCTGTGGGTCATCGCCGTGCCGGTGGTGGGCGCGCTGATCGTGGGCGTCATGGCGCGCTAAGGGTCCAAGGCGATCTGTGGCCACGGTATCCCCGAGGCGATGGAGCAGATCCTAACCAACGAAAGCCGCATTCCACGCAGGATGACCTTTCTGAAACCGCTGTCGGCCGCCATCGCCATCGGCACGGGCGGGCCGTTCGGGGCAGAGGGGCCGATCATTGCGACGGGCGGTGCCCTGGGGTCATGGTTGGGTCAGGTCGTGCATGTGTCGGCGCACGAACGCAAAACCATATTGGCGGCTGGGGCGGCTGCCGGCATGACGACGATCTTTGGCACGCCCTTTGCCGCGATTCTGCTGGCCATCGAATTGCTGGTGTTTGAATTTCGCCCACGCTCTTTCATCCCGGTGACGGCCGCAACCCTGACAGCCATTGCGCTGCGCCCCATCCTGTTTGGCACCGCACCGCTGTTTCATGTTGGCGCGTTCTTACCCGCAACCGATGCCGCCCTGTTCGCCTATGTTGTTGAGGGCGCTGTGATGGGTCTGTTTGCCGTGGGACTGTCCCGCTCGATCTACCTTATCGAGGATCTGTTTGAACGCCTGCCCCTTCACTGGATGTGGTGGCCTGCCATTGGTGGGTTGGTGGTGGGCTTGGTGGGCGTTGTCTCGCCGCACACCATGGGCGTCGGATACGAAAACATCGACCGCATCCTCAGCGGTCAGTTTGTCGGGATCACGCTGGCCACGTTTTGCGCGCTGAAGTTCGTGTCGTGGTCCATTGCCCTTGGCAGCGGCACGTCGGGCGGCACGCTGGCCCCGATCTTTACGATTGGCGGCGGGGTTGGCGTGCTGGTGGGGCAGGTCCTTCAGGTCGTCTTCCCTGCTGCCGGGGTCGATCTGCGCATGGCCGGATTGATTGGCATGGCCGCCAGCTTTGCCGGAGCGTCACGTGCCCTGTTCACCTCGGTCGTCTTTGCGCTGGAGATCACCCGGCAGTTTGATTGCCTTCTGCCGCTGCTGGGTGGCTGCACGGCGGCTTTCATCGTCTCTGCGCTGGTGATGCGCACGACAATCATGACCGAAAAGTTGGCGCGGCGCGGGCATCATGTGCCGTCCGAATATGTCGCGGCAGGCCCGCGGGCCTGATTGGGGCGGATGCTTAGCGCGGGTTTGGCACCCGTCCGGCAATGGCCCTCGGTCGCAGAAACAACGGGGCATAAAGAACCGCGAAGCCGCCAAAAGCCAGAACCCAGGCAGCACCCGCCAGATCAAGCAATCCCAATTCGCCGGGCATAAATCCGGCGACGACCCGTACTATCGTGGCGGTTAGGATCAGCAAGAATATCGCGGTCGTGCCCCGGCCCGCTGACAAAGTTTTGCCCGTATGCCCCAAGGTGGCCCGTGTCATCATGGCAAGCGTCATGGTGCCAATCGCTCCAACCATCCAGACATGCAAGGCCGCCGTCGGCGGAACGGCCTGTGGCAACAACACCGCGCTACCGACCAGTAGAAAGCCGGCTGGCACGAAAAAGAACCCAAGGTGCAGGATCCAAAGCAAAGGCTCGCTCAGGGTCCTCGCCCATGACCAACGCGACAGGCGCCAAAGGTTGGCAAGTCCGGCGATCAGGCAAGCGATGCCCGTGACTTTGTTATCTGGCAGCACAACCCAACCGAACAACGCCGCCATACTCAGGCCCAAGCTGACGAAATCACCGCGCCCAAGCGGGGCTGGCAAGGGGCACGGCGCCCTTTTTGCCAGCCAGTTGCGGGTAAAGCTGGGCACGACGCGCCCTCCGATCAGTGCAATCAGCATCACCGCGACGGCGACCCCGCCTCGGGTGGCGATCCCGTCTGCGACGTTCTCTCCCTGCGCAGCCTGCCAGTGAAAGACCCCGTTCATTGCGATGAAAAGCCCAAGCAAACCAATGACCTTCAGATTGCGCCAGTTCTTCCCGGCCACAATCTCGCGCAGCAGGGCAATCGCCAGCACGGTCTGAAACGACAGATCGCCGATCGCGACGGCAAGCGGCGGCAGCATCGCCGAAAGCGCCACAACCAGTCGCCCGATCAGCCACAAGGCAACCAGAACCGCCAGTGGCCAGCCGACAATCGGCAACCGTCCGGTCCAATTCGGCACCGAGGTCAGAAGGAACCCGCCCATCACGGCGCCAAGATAGCCCCACACAAACTCATGCGCGTGCCAGGCGATTGGATCGAACGCCGTCGGCAGAGCCAGAATCCCGCTGAGCAACCCGATCCACATCACCATGGCCAGCGCGGCCCAAAGCCCGGCGGCGAAAAACAGCGGGCGAAACCCGTAACTCAGCACCGCAGGTCCGTTCCAGGCCCGCATCCGTTCGGAGGAGGTCGCCATTATCCGGCCTCTGGCAGTAAGATGCCATCCTCGGTGGCGATGGCCGTCATCGCAATATCATGCGGTTGGGGGAAGATCGTGGCGATGCGGCTTGCGGCAAGGCCGATGCCGATGGCCCGCGCCGCTGGCCCGAGTGCAGCGAGTGTGCGATCAAAATAGCCGCCGCCATAGCCCAACCGGTAGCAGCCTGCATCATGCCCTACGACTGGTGCGATCAGGATGTCGGGGTTTAGCCACTCCCCCTCGGCCGGGACCGGAATGTTCCAGAAGCCACGCTCCATCCGCATGCCCGGAAGCCAGGCCCGAAACCGCAATGGTGCTGCCTTTTCGACCACCAGAGGCAAGGCCGGCACCGCGCCGCGTGCCACAAGCGCCGTAAGCCATCCCCGCAGGTTCAGTTCGGATTTAATCGGCCAATAGGCCGAGACGACCTTGCCCGAAACATCCCCGATCAACGTGTCGAGTTGTCTTGCAATCGCGTACGTTGCGGCCTCGCGCACGGCGACGGGAAGGGCGGCGCGCTCATCAAGCAACCGGATTCGCTCGGCTTTGCGCCAATGCGCCACATCGCCCGCCTGTTCGGCATCGAACCCTTGGGGAAGCCCGCTTTGGGACTGGTCCAGTTCGCCCAACAGACATACGGGTGAGGCGAAACTGCCGCCCTCTTTGGTGCCCGGCTTGCGTTCCTCGGTCATTTCAGTTGCCCCGTGCTTGCCGGTACTGCGTCATTTGGCGCAGCGCCCGGTTTTCGATCCAACGGCAGCCCGAACATTTCGCGCCTGTAGTCCGATGATGACTTTTTGAGGATCACACCCTGTGCATCCACGATCAACCGCAGACGGCGCTTGGCAGAATAGAAGGTCAGGCGATGCCGCCCCTCGTCCGTGTCGGTTCCCTTCTCGCACAGGCTGGTGATGGTGCCATCACGAAAGCCCTGTATGATTTCTTCGGGCGTCAGAACCAGGCCATGCGCCAGATCCTCGGCCTTGACCTGAAGGGCGCCATTTTCGAATTCAATCATGCGTTGCCCCATTTCGGCTTGTGCTGACTCGTTCCGTCAGGCTTGCTCTCTGCAATTCGTATTTGCAATACCAATTTGACTGTTGCAGCCCCGGTGAACTGGAGTAGCCTTGGCCACGCGTCCTCATAACGGGCAGACAGCGATGATCGACATCCGCATAAAGCGCGCTTATCGGGCGGCACGCGTGTCCGACGGGCAACGCATTCTGGTGGACCGACTTTGGCCGCGTGGGCTGGCCAAGGACCGTGTCCGCATTTCGGTTTGGATGAAGGAAATTGCCCCCAGCGACGCCCTCAGACGCTGGTTCGACCATGACCCCGCAAAGTGGGCAGAGTTTCAGCGCCGTTATAGTGCCGAACTGGATAACCGCCCCGACGATGTGGCGGCATTTCTGGCGCTGACAGAGACCGGCCCGGTCACGCTGGTCTATGGGGCAAAGGACGAAGACTTCAACAACGCCAAGGCTTTAAAGACCTATCTCATGAACAGGATCGAAAAACCAACATGACGAACTTACACTCTTTGCACACGGATGGATGCGATCTTCTGGGGTGCCGCTATCCGATCCTGCAAGCGGGCATGGGCGGAGTCGCGCGATCTGATCTAGCCGCGGCAGTGTCAATTGCCGGCGGCTTTGGCTGCCTTGGCATGGTGCGTGAACCGCCAGGCCTGATCACGCGGGAAATCGCCGCCGTGCGCGCGCGGACCGACGCCCCGTTCGGCGTCAACCTGATCCCCTCTGCCACCGATCCCGCGCTATTGGCCGAAGAACTTGCCGCTTGTTTTGAGGCGCGGGTTGAAACGCTGATGTTCTTTTGGGACGTGTTCCCCTCAGCCGTCGCAACGGCCAAGGCGGCGGGGTGCAAGGTTGTGTATCAGGTTGGCTCGGTGACAGCCGCGCGTGCGGCGGTGGCCGCCGGTGCCGACGCCGTGATCGCGCAAGGGGTCGAGGCTGGTGGCCATGTGCGCGGACGCGTGACCTCATTGGTGCTGCTGCCACAAATCGTGGCGGCGGTCGATGTGCCGGTCTTTGCCTCGGGCGGGTTTGCGACGGGCGGTGGGTTGGTTGCGGCATTGGCGCTTGGGGCTGCGGGACTGCACTGCGGAACGGCGTTTCTGGCAACGCCCGAATCCTTTGCGCACGATCTGCACAAGCAAGCGGTTGTCGCCGCCGGACCTGAAGATACCGTTCTGACCGACGCTTACGGGATCAATTGGCCGCCGGATTCACCTGTGCGTGTGCTGCGCAGCGCTGTGACCGACCAATTGGGCCATAACCTGTTTGGCCATCTTCCCGACCAGATTCACCGCGTTCAGATTGGCGAAGAAGAGGGCAGGCCGATCTATCTGATGAGCACGGATTCACCGCTGCGTTCGATGACCGGCGAACTGGACCGGATGGCGCTGTTCGCCGGGCAAAGCTGTGGCCTGATCAATCGTATCACCCCGGCCGGCGATGTCGTTGCCACGATGATGCGTGAGGCTGAGGGCATCTTGACGCGGTGGCGGTGACGTCAGGTGGAGCGCCTGTCACGGCGCTTTCCCCGGCATTTCAAAGCTGCGGTGGAAGACCTGCACGGCCATAGTGACCGCGAGCGTCTCTGATGTTCATGTGGATAGAGGCTGCGATGCGTTCCGCGCGTTCGATCACCCAGGCAGCCCCTTCTGGCGGGCAGATTTCTTGCGCCGTCTCGCGAAACAGGGCTAACCAACGGTCGAAATGTTCGCCCTCAACCGGCAGGGGCAGGTGTTTGGGCATGGGTGCCCCGTGGTAGCGCCCGGTCATCAGCGCGACCGAGGACCAGAAATCGACCATCTTTTCCAGATGCGGACCCCAGTTGGTGATGCGTTCGGCAAAGATCGGGCCAAGCAGCGGGTCGGTGCGCACCCGGTCATAAAAGCCATGCACAAGGCGGTGCAGCATCGCGTCATCCAGACCGGTGCGTGCCATCAGATCGGCGGTGATCGCCGCGCGGGCGCTGCGGATGGTGTCTTGTGCGGTCATGGTGGACAATCCCTGATTCAGGCCCTGATTCAAGCCTTGCATCACGCTTAGACCCTGCTAATAGGTATTGTAAATACCGATTAAAGCGGAGCCGCGATGCGCCTGACCTCTTTCACCGATTTCGGCCTGCGCGCGTTGATGCGGATGGCCTCGGCCCCGGAGCGCGCCTTTTCCACCGCCGAACTGGCGGACGAGTTTGGTCTGTCGCGCCATCACCTGACCAAAATCGTCGGCACCCTGGCGCAAGCGGGCATCGTGACCACACGGCGCGGCGGAGGTGGTGGCGCGATGCTGGCCCGCGCCGCAGATCAGATTCGGTTGGGCGACGTGGTGCGCCTGCTGGAGTCGGGGCAGCCGCTGGTCGAATGCTTTCAGGCTGCGGGAGGCGCTTGCACCATCGCAGGGTGTTGCAGGCTCAAGGGGCGGCTGCGTTCGGCCGAAAATGCTTTCCTCGCGGACCTTGATCACTCTACAGTTGCGGACGTGGCCTTGCCGCCGCCTCAAGGCAGCGCGCTCAAAAGGATAATTCCAGCATGACTGCTCAACTGACCCGAACCGAGCGTCATGTGGGCTTCTTTCTGGCCGTCTGCTTGACATTTCTGGGCCTGACGATGGCTGCGGCTGGCAATCACGATCCGATGGGCGTGCATGGCTTTATTGCGCTGGCGCTTGGCGTGGTGCTGATCTTTGCCGTCGGTGGCACGTTGGAGGAACCCGCGCCCGACCCGGCCCGGTTGCAGCGCTATTATGACGACCCGACCAAGGTGGCCGTCGTGCTGGCGATGGTCTGGGGTATCATTGCGATGGGCGTGGGTCTGTGGATCGCGTCCCTGATGGTCTGGCCGGATGCGACCTTTGGGCAGGCGTGGTCCAGCTTTGGCCGCCTGCGCCCGGTGCATACGACCGGCGTGATCTTTGCCTTTGGTGGCAACGCGTTGATGGCCACTTCGTTCCACGTCATGCAGCGCACCTGCCGCACAAGGATGGCCGATCAGCTTTCGCCATGGTTCGTGCTGATCGGGTATAACCTGTTTCTGGTCTGGGCCGTCACCGGCTATCTGATGGGCGTCACCCAATCCAAGGAATATGCCGAGCCGGAATGGTAT
>JBDTQR010000178.1:0-9321 GCA_039932095.1 bacterium
GATCACCCGGATGCGCGACTGCTTGAGCCAGGTGCCGGCCTTGCCCGCCGCCAGAGCATAGACCGTATCGCTCGCCGCAGCGATGACGATGAAGGTGCCGCCCAGCAACAGGGTTTCCTGAAACGCATTGCCGCCCCGGGTCAGAAACGGCGGGATCAACACGCCGAACAGCACAAGGATTTTCGGGTTGGACATGATGACGATGAAGCCCTGCAGAAAGAACGACCCGCGTGGCCGCACCCGGTCGGTGGCCACCGCCAGATCGCCTTTCGAACGCAATAGCTTGATGCCAAGCCAGATCAGATAGGCCGCGCCAGCATAGCGCAACAAGTCAAACCACGCGCCCATCACCGCAATCAGCGCCGTCAGCCCGACCGAGGCAAGCGCCAGCCAGATCAGGACCCCAACCTGTGTGCCCGCGATATTCATCAGTCCGGCCCGCGTCCCATAGCGCAGCGCATTGGCAATGATCACCGTCACCGTCGGCCCCGGCACCACCGCCAGACCAATCGCAGCCAGGCAAAACGTCAAATAACTGTCCAGCGTCATGTCACCCCCCGCAGGACGCGCTTGCACCCGCCGCCCTTTACGCCCCATTCCGTTAATTTCAGGTTAATGCGAAGCCGCAACACGCTGATTTCAAATCTAAATTACAATTTTTCACGCGTGGACGCCTCAGTCCTTCAAGGCCGCGATATCCTCGGGCGAGCCCACATTCTTCGTCACGGCGTCCTTGAAGGTCCGCTTGATCATGCCCGACAAGGCCTTGCCCGCGCCGATTTCCCAGAACTCGGTCACCCCTGCCGTTTCCATCCACAGCACCGACTCGCGCCAGCGGACCGACCCGGTGACCTGCGCGATCAACAGGGCCCGGATCTTGTCGGAACTGGTCACCGCCTCGGCCCGCACATTGACCACGACCGGCACCGAAGGGTCGACAATGTTGACCCCGGCCAAAGCCTCGGCCATGACAGCGGCGGCAGGCTGCATCAGGCTGCAGTGGAAGGGCGCGCTGACCGGCAGCAACAACGCCCGCTTGGCGCCCTTTTCCTTGGCGATGACCAGCGCTCTCTCCACCGCCTCACGGTGGCCCGACACGACAACCTGTCCCGGATCGTTATCATTGGCGGCCTGACACACCTCACCCTGCGCCGCCTCCAGCGCCACCTCGGTCGCGGCGTCAAAATCGAGGCCCAGCAAAGCCGCCATTGCCCCCACGCCGACCGGCACCGCCTCCTGCATCGCCTGACCCCGGATCCTCAGCAACCGCGCCGTATCGCCCAATTCCAGCGACCCGGCCGCACAGAGGGCGGAATATTCGCCCAGCGAATGCCCGGCCACGAAACTGACCTGCTCCATCCCCAACCCCTCGGCATCAAGGGCGCGCAGGGCGGCAATCGAGGTCGCCATCAGGGCGGGCTGGGCATTCTGGGTCAAGGTCAACTCTTCAATCGTGCCTTCCCAGATCAGGGCCGACAGCTTTTCAGACAACGAGTCATCCACCTCTTCAAACACCGCCTTCGCGGCCGGATATGCCTCGGCCAGGGCGCGGCCCATCCCGATTGTCTGGGCGCCCTGCCCTGGAAATACGAATGCGCGGCTCATGTAGTCCCCCTTGTTTTGTCCATGGTTATCCTTCCCGGCGCCGCAGCGCAACGCCAGCCCCCATTGACCCGGCCCGCACATTCCCGTTGATGCGACGTATGAGCCCACTGGTCCGCAAGATACTTTACGCCGTCAGCTTCGAAACCCTCGGCATCCTCGTCGAGGGTGCGGGGTTGCTGGCCATGTCCGACGGCTCTGCAACGGAAAGCCTGATGCTCGCAGCCCTTTTCGCCGGTTTTGCGATGATCTGGAGCCTGACCTTCAACGCGCTTTTCGAACGGTGGGAGGCGCGGCAGACCATGCGTGGCCGCCCCTTGTCGCGCCGCGCCCTGCATGCCCTGTTGTTCGAAGGTGGCCTGACCCTGATGTTGCTGCCGTTCCTCAGTTGGTGGCTGCAGATCGGTCTGCTTCACACCCTGACGCTGGAGGCGGGTCTGATCGCCATCTTCATCGTCTATACCTACCTCTTCACCTGGGCCTTTGACGCAATCCTCGGTCTGCCGCCCTCGGCCCGCTAGGCCCGCTGACACCCTCGCGGCCGGGATCGTGCAGCAAGTCGCGGCACGGCCCGTTGCAAAGCTTGCAACCGCGGCCATGCTGTGTATAAGGCCCCATCTTTCCGCAATCCCACGTAATGGCGTCGCCTCTCGTGGACGGGCCGCGGAAAGAGTTTGCCCGTCCTATGAAGCCGCCCTGAAGATGATCGGAGTCCACATGCCGCTATACGAGCATGTTTTCATTTCGCGTCAGGATCTTTCCTCCGCGCAGGCCGAAAGCCTCATCGAACATTTCACCGCAGTGGTCGCGGACAACGGCGGTAAAGTCGTTGAAAACGAATACTGGGGCGTCAAGACGATGGCCTACAAGATCAACAAGAACCGCAAAGGTCACTATGCCTTTCTGAAGACGGATGCCCCTCCGGCAGCCATTCAGGAAATGGAACGCCTGATGCGCCTGCATGACGACGTGATGCGCGTGCTGACCATCAAGGTCGACAAGCACGGCGAAGGCCCGTCGGTCCAGATGCAGAAGCGTGACGACCGTGAGCGTGGCGACCGTCCGGAAGGCGGTTTCGGCGGTGGTGACCGTCCGCAGCGCAGCTTTGGCGGCGACCGTCCCGAGCGTTCGGGCGGCGGCTTTGGTGGGGATCGTGGCGGCGACCGCGGAGCTCCGTCGAGCTTCGGCGGCAACCGTCGTTGATCAGGCATAGGAAAGGACAATAACCATGGCGAACAAACCGTTCTTCCGCCGCCGCAAGGTCTGCCCGTTCTCGGGAGACAATGCTCCGGCCATCGACTACAAGGACACCCGTCTGCTGCAGCGCTACATCTCCGAGCGCGGCAAGATCGTCCCGTCCCGTATCACCGCGGTCTCGGCCAAGAAGCAACGCGAGCTGGCAACCGCCATCAAGCGCGCCCGCTTCCTCGCCCTGCTGCCCTATGCCGTGAAATAAGGAGCACATATCATGCAAGTGATCCTGTTGGAACGCGTGGCCAAACTGGGCCAGATGGGTGAAGTCGTCACCGTCAAAGACGGCTTTGCCCGCAATTTCCTTCTGCCGCAAGGCAAGGCGCTGCGCGCAAACGAAGGCAACATCAAGTCGTTCGAAGCCAAGAAGGTCCAGCTTCAGACCCAGAACCTTGAAACCAAGAAGGAAGCCGAAGCCGTCGGCAGCAAGCTCGACGGGCAGATCTTCCTGATCATCCGCTCGGCCTCCGACGCCGGGGCGCTGTATGGCTCTGTCACCACCCGTGACGTGGCTGAAGCGGCAACCGAGGCGGGCTTTACCGTCAACCGTGGCCAGATCGTGCTCGACCGCCCGATCAAGGAACTGGGCATGCACACGGTTTCCGTGGTGCTGCACCCAGAAGTCGCGGTGAAGGTCCAACTGAACGTCGCCCGTTCGAAGGAAGAGGCTGAACTGCAAGCGGCAGGCAAGTCGATCCAGGAACTGGCGGCCGAAGCTGAAGCCGCGGCAGAATTCGAAATCGCCGAATTGTTCGACGATATCGGCGCTGCCAACGACTTTGACCCGCGCGACGAGCGCTGATCTCTGCTGAAGTGCTGACGCCGCGCCGGGGTGACCTGGCGCGGTTTTTCTTTGCGCGGCCCTACAACCTTTGCTAGAATTTCCGCACAGGCGTCAGGCAAATTGGCCGACCCAGGATTTCCTTCCGCTATTGGCTTTTCGCAAAGGATTTGATCATGGTCGTCAAGAATGGCACGCCCGACCCCGACACGCTGGCAGGCAGCACTGGCGATGACACTTTGCGGGGCCGTGGTGGTGACGACATGCTATTTGGCGGCGATGGCAATGATCTGATCTTTGGCGGAGCGGGCCATGACACGGTCGATGCCGGTCCTGGTACCGACCTCATCTACGGCGATGACGGAGACGACCGGTTGATCTTCAGCGACCTTTCCGGCGGCGAGGCCCATGGCGGAAAGGGTCTGGACACACTGGACCTGATCATCACTTCCGGTCCCGGCATCTATCTCGACTTCCGCGACGGGAGTGCCACCCAATCCGCCATCAGTCCCGGCAGTCTCTCGTTTTCGGGGATCGAGCGGCTGGTCGTCACGTCGTCCGCAGATGGCGACACTATTTTTGGCAGCGCCGCAAATGATTAGATCACCTTTGGCGGACGCGGCAGCGCTGTTCACGCCAGGGGCGGCGATGATCTGGTATCCTACATCCCCAATGCTGCGGCGACACTGGACGGAGGCGCCGGCAATGACACATTGAGTGTGACGTCGACCGACAATGTCCTCTATTTCATCGTGAACCGGCCTGCCGACACGGTGGACGATGGCCAGCTCTCCGTGATCCGGGGATTTGAGACCTACGAGGCCTATGGCGGTGCCTTCAACGACATCGCCTCGTTTGACCGTGGCGCTGACATGTTTGACGGGCATGACGGCAACGATACTGCCTTTGGCGCGCTCGGCTATGACACGCTCTATGGAGGCATCGGTGCTGACAGCCTGAATGGCGGCAATGGAGCCGACTTGTTGTTTGGCGGCAATCAGAACGACACGCTGCACGGCGGCCACGGCAATGACACGCTGGATGGCGGGCGTGGGTCGGATGTGATCGACGGCGGCACCGGGCGCGACCGCATCCTGCTGTTTCTTGGCGATGACACGGTGACGGGTGGCGAGGGCAATGACAGCTTTGTTTTCAACCGCACGCAGACCGGGGTTCACACCATCACCGATTTCACGTCCGGCGCGGATCGGCTTATGTTCAATGACGTCTTGCTGCAATTCGGACCAGCTACGGGCGGCCTGGATCCCACGCGGTTCACTATCGGTGCGGCAGTCGGATCGCAGGCGCAATTCGTGCTGACCTATGACGCCGGAGCCGACATCAGCACCCTCTTGTGGGACCCGAACGGCGACAATCCTGCCGGCGGCACCTATGCCGTGGCGCGGTTTGACGGGCAGGTTGACATCGCGGCATCAGACATTCTGATCATCTAGGATCCGCTGGCGAAATCCGACCTCAAATCGTCGGGCCCCTCGTCGCAAATGGGTCAGAAAACCCGTGGCGCAGCCGTAGTTTGGCACCATGGTCCTGCCCGCGAAAACCCTTGCCATTCTGTGCCTGTGCGCAGGCATCGCGATCTTTTCCGTGCAGGATCTGATTCTGAAATTGCTGTCTGACCGCTATCCGCTTTATGAGGCGATGGTGCTGCGGTCTCTGGTTGCCATTCCCTGCATGATGGCGATCACCCGGTGGTCGGACGGATCGTTGCGCAGCCTGCTGACCCCGCGCTGGCCTGCCCTTCTGGGCCGGGGTCTGCTGAATTTCACCGCCTACACTGCCTATTATCTGGCTCTCGCCGCTCTGCCGATGGCCACCACGGTTGCGCTTTATTTCACTGCGCCGCTGTTCATCACCCTGCTGTCGGTCCTGTTCCTGAAAGAGGTGGTCAGTCTGAACCGCTGGCTTGCCGTTCTGGCCGGGTTTGGCGGCGTCATCATCATGATGCGACCGGGTGGCGCACTGTTTGACTGGGCGGCGCTGCTGCCGGTGTTTTGCGGTTTCGCCTACGGGCTGTCGATGGTGCTGGCGCGGACCATGGGCACCAGGGACACCGCAGCAGCGATGTCGTTCTGGGGCAATAATGCGTTCCTGCTGTGCAGCATCGCCCTCGCCGCAGTTTTCGGCTCGGGGACGAGCGGCAGCAATCTGCATCCAAGCCTGGCTTTTCTCAGCCGGGGTTGGGTCATGCCGAGCGTGTTTGACTTGACCCTGATGGGGGCTTGCGGCGTGATTGCGGCGATTGGCCTGACCCTGCTGACCCAAGCCTACCGTGTCGGCCAATCCTCGGTCGTGGCCCCGTTCGAGTTCACCTTTGCCTTCTGGGGCCTGCTATGGGGTTGGCTGTTCTGGAGCACCTTGCCCGACACCCTCGGCTGGTTCGGCATCGCCATCATCATGGTCGCCGGGATCTACGTGGTGCGGTCAGACGCCGCTGCTGCCAGCCCGCAACCCGTCGCACCACCCGCACCGCTGAGTACCGCCTAACCGAGCGCTCCGAACCGCGCTGCAATCTGTGCGGCATGGGCGGTCAAACTCGTCACGCCCCGCCAGTCGCGCAGCACATCCGCCCAGCGAACCGGCACGAACGTCACGCTGTCGCCCGCCACCCTGGCCGCAAACTCCGCCACCTCGCGCCGATGCAAGGCAATCCGTCCGACATCAACCGGCTTGCCAGAGGCCCATTGGACAGGCTCGGCATAATGATAGACCAGCACGGCCCCGGTCGCCTTCTTTTCGGCTCTGGTCAGCAAGCCATAGGCATCCTTGATCAGTTGCACCGCGTCCACAGTGTCAAACCACACCGCCCCCGCAACCAGATCGTCCCGAAGCGCCGTGAAATTGCCGAGCCGCTCACGCCAGACCGGCCGGTCGATCACTTCAGCAAAACCGCTCCGCTTTTGCGGGCGAAACGGCTCATAGCGGGTCGCCTCGATCCCGATCAACGTGGTTGGCGTTTCAATCGCAACATCAAGCCACGGGTGCCGCCCACCACGCCACGGGAACCGCATCTCAGCCTCCAGTGCAACCGACAGCGCCTGACCCGCAGGCACCCCCGGCAAGGCAGGCAAGTCACTCGGGCGGTCGAGAAACCAGCCAAAGGCATTGGCGACAAGGGCTGCCGAAGATTCCGGTCCGTCAAACTTGCCCCGGTTCAGCTCATGACCCGGCGACCGGCGCAAAGCCTCCAGAATGCGGGCGTCCGGAAGATCTGGCAAAAAGTTCGTCAAGGTCACATCCCTTTGGAACAAAAAGGGCCACCCCGAAGGGCAGCCCTGATTTTTCGCAGAAAAATCGTCAGCTTACATTTCGTCCAGGGCTTCGACCAGCGTCTGCAGTTCTTCCTTGCTGATCTCCTTGTCAGTGACTTTGGCACCCGCCACGATGTGGTCGACCACCTTGTCCTCGAAGATCGGCGCGCGCAGCTGTTGCTGCACCTGCTGGTTTTTCTGCACGAACTCGAAATACTGCCGTTCCTGACCTGGATACTGCCTTGCAGCAGCCAGCACGGCCTGGGTCATTTCGGCGTCTGACACCGTCACCTCGGCCTTGCGGCCGACTTCGGCCAGAACCAGCCCCAGACGGACCCGGCGCACTGCCAGTTTGCGATGTTCATCGGTGGTCTCGATGGCCTCATGGTTGTGGCCATGGTCATCGGGGTGCTCTTCGTGCCACAACTGGTGGGCAATTTGCCCGGCCTCGGCATCGACCAAAGAGGCCGGCAGGTCGAACTTGACCATCTCGTCCAGCTGATCCAGCAACGAGCGCTTCATCACCGCCCGCGCCGCGCCCTGATATTCGGTTTCCAGACTGGTGGAGATCTGACCTTTCAGCGCCGCGATATCCTCGGCACCAAATTTCTTGGCCAGTTCGTCGTCGATCTTGGCAGCGACCGGCTTTTTCACCGCTTTGACGGTGCAGGCGAATACCGCCGCTTTGCCGGCCAAAGTCGCGGCACCGTAGTTTTCGGGGAAGGTGACGTTGACCATCACGTCATCGCCCGCCGCTGCGCCCACAAGTTGCGCCTCAAAGCCCGGGATGAACGAGTTGGATCCCAGAACCAGCGGGTGGTCTTCGCCCGCGCCGCCGTCGAACGGCACGCCGTCCACCGAGCCCTTGAAGTCGATGACGACCTGGTCGCCGTCCTTGGCCTTGGTGCCGGCCTTGCGGTCGGTGAAGGTCTGCGACGACGAAGCGAGGTTCTTCAACGCCTCCTCAACCGCGGCCTCATCGGCCTTGACCGACAGCCGGTCGAGCGCGATCTTGGCGGAGTCGATCTCCGGAATGGGCGGCAGCGCCTCATAAGTCATCTCGACCACAACATCCTGGCCCTCTTTCCAGCTGTCGCCGCCGACCATCTTCACGTCCGGTTGCAACGCCGGACGGTCGCCGGTGGCGTCGAAATGCGATTTCATCGCGCCGTCGATCGCCTCTTGCATGGCATCGCCGATGATCCGCGTGCCGAACTGCTTGCGCAGGATGGCCATCGGGACCTTGCCTTTGCGGAAGCCCTTGATCTCGACATCGGGCTGCGCCTCGACCAGCTTTTCGGTGACTTTGGCATCCAGTTCGGCCGCTGTCACCGTGATGGTGTAGCCGCGCTTTAGGCCGTCGTTTAGGGTCTCGGTGACCTGCATCTCTTTGTCCTTCTCATCCCATCTGGTGCGGGTGGAGGGACTTGAACCCCCACGCCTTGCGGCGCCAGAACCTAAATCTGGTGCGTCTGCCAATTTCGCCACACCCGCATATGCCAACAAGCCGCACCCCCACCGCCCAAAGGCCGGTCAGGATGCGCCTTGAAATCCGCGCCCTTCTAGCAAAGCCCCGTCAGGGATGCGAGAGGAAAAAGCATTTGCCGCATTTGGCCCTGACGCGGCAGCACATGATCGCGAAAAAGGCTCGCCCTTAACTGAATCTTGCCATAATCTTGGTGAAAAAAGGCGAGGCAGGACAGAATGAGGGACCATCATGGCACAGGCATTGTCAAGAGCTGGCGCTGGCAAAGTGAAAGCGGCTGTGCTGCAGGCGGTGGTAGCAGGGACTCCGGTTCTGACGCTGGAAGGTGAGATGCCGGTGGAATTCCTGCAACCCGGCGACCGGGTTCTGACCCGGGCTGGTGCGCGGCGGTTACTGCAGGTTTCGGTTTCGGTGGTTCAGAATGCGCGGGTCGTGAAGGTCAGCCATGGCACCTTGGGCGTCGATTGTCCGGCCGAGGATGTGACTGTGTCGGCGGGGCAGCAGATTCTGGTGCGCGACTGGCGGGCCAAGGCTTTGGCTGGTGCCCCTCAGGCGATGATTGCGGCATCGAAACTGGCGGATGGGGAGTATATTCGGGCAGAAACTGTGGCAGAGGCGCGGTTTTTCAGCCTGTCGTTTGACGACGATGCGGTGATCTATGCTGGTGGGCTGGAGCTGGCCTGCCCAGCTTTGGTCCAGGCTTAATCCGGGCGGGGTGTACTCCGGCCTATGGTTTGAATGGGAAAGGTGTCCACGCGTGGACACTTTTTTATTTTGTTTTATATCAATATTTTAGAGTCTTTCGTTAACCGGATTGTAACTTTCGGCCGCCGTCACAGTCCAAGGGTGCGGAACACCTTGGGCAGTTCCTCGGGCAGATCCTCGGCGATCAGACCTGGCCCGAAACTGCGCGCGCATTCGACGTGGAGCCA
>JBDTQR010000179.1:0-9231 GCA_039932095.1 bacterium
CTGCAGCACCGGATCCGCTGGTCAGGCGGATTGGCGCAGAGGGAGCGAAGAGCCGCCACTTGCCCACGCCCGCGCTGCCTGCCCGAAGGCGGCAAACAGGCTGTGCGAGACCGGATCGCGCGCAGCGTTCCACTCGGGATGCCACTGAACGGCAAGGGTAAAGCCCGGGGCGTCCTTGACATAGATCGCCTCCGGCGTGCCGTCCGGAGCTTGGCCGTCGACCACGATCCGGTCGGCGGCGCGTGCGATGCCTTGGCCGTGCAGGGTGTTGGTCATCACCTCGGTGGCACCCATCAATCGGTGGAACACCCCGCCCTCGGTGAATTGGACGGTATGGCGCAGGGCGAACTGTTCTTCCAGCTTGCCATCGGGCGGCATGCGATGGTTCATCCGCCCCGGCAGCTCGCGGATTTCGGGGTAGAGCGTGCCACCCATTGCGACATTGACCTCTTGAAACCCGCGACAGATGCCAAGGAACGGCTGGCCCCGCGCCACGCAGGCCCGCACCAAGGGCAGGGTCACCGCGTCGCGATTGCGGTCAAAGGCGCCATGGGCGGGGGTTTCTTCTTCACCGTATTCGGAAGGGTGAACGTTCGGCCGCCCTCCGGTCAGCACAAAACCATCGCAAGTCTGCAGCAGATCCTCGACTGAGGCATAGCGCGGGTCGGTCGGGATGATCACGGGGATCCCCTCGGCCACCTCGGCGACGGCGTCCGAGTTCATCGTGCCGCCGCAATGGACCGGGTAACGATCATTGATCAGAAAGTAGTTGCCGATGATGCCGATGACGGGTTTGCGGGTGCTGGGCATTTTGGAACCGGAGGCCTGTTGTTGATCAGATCATAGGCACAGGAATTGCTGAGTAAAAGCACGGAATTGCCTCATGGGGCGATCAACTTGGCTTGAAGATGGCAGGCGATTGCTGACAAACTGATCCTGATGCCCGAAAAACAGGATGACGCCATGCCCAAACCCCGCGCCCGTGACCTCGGCCTGCCCTTCCACGGAACCCCCGGCCCCTACAATGCGATCACCGACGTGCCGGGGGTGACGGTGGGGTTCTGCACGCTGACCGATCCGGCGCGGCAGATGCGCACCGGGGTGACCGCCGTGGTGCCGCGTCAGGACAAGGGGACGCCGCAACCGGTCTGGGCGGGCCAGTTCACGCTGAACGGCAACGGAGAGATGACAGGCAGCCATTGGATCCACGATGCCGGGTACTTCATCGGGCCGCTGACCATCACCAACACCCATGGGATCGGGGCGGTGCATCATGGGGTGACCCAGTGGATGATCAACCACTACGACGATTTCTTCGCCAGCGGTGACGGCTGGGCGATGCCGGTGGTGGGCGAGACGTTTGACGGCACGCTGAACGACATCAATGCGCTGCACGTCACCCCCGACCATGCCATTGCTGCGATCAAGGCAGCGAAAGGCGGGTATGTCGAGGAAGGCTCCACCGGCGGCGGCAACGGGATGATTGCCTATGAGTTCAAGGGCGGGACCGGGACCTCGTCACGCAAGGTGACGCTTGCGGGGCAGGATTATGTGGTGGGGGCGCTGGTGCAGGCCAATCATGGCCGGCGGGAGTGGTTGACGGTGCTGGGCAAACCGGTGGGAAGGCTGATGCCGGAAGGGGCGTTCCGCAAGAAGGAGGTCGGATCGATCATCGTTTACATCGGCACCGATGCGCCGCTGTCGGCGCTGTCGTTGCGGCACCTTGCCAAGCGGGCCTCGATCGGGATCGGGCGGGGTGGCACGCCGTCGGGGAATTCCTCGGGGGATATCTTTCTGGCCTTCAGCGTCGCCAATCCGGGGCCGATGCCGCACCGGGCCTGGCCGCTGGCGTCGCGGGCGGAGTTGAACAATGAGATACTGGATCCGATCTACCTCGCCTCGGTGGAGGCGGTGGAGGAGGCGGTGATCAATGCCTTGGTGGCCGGGGTCGATGTGGACGCGGTGCAGCCCAAGGGGCTGACGGTCAGGGCGATTGATACGGCGAGGCTGGCTGAGATGTTTCGGTAGAGGGGACAAGAGGAGCTTTCACATGTGGAAATTTGTATTTACTGTTATAAATCAACGTATTACGGTCTTCTATTAACCAAATTGTAATCTGGCTGCGAATCGTTTGCAACTGACGCGGGGGGCGAGCCAAGCCGAACGGCGTCAAGATCATACCCGCGGCACCCCGGACTTGATCCGGGGTCTAGCAGCCCGGCCCGTGCGGGGTCGGTGCGGGTGGACAGGTTGGGGCTAAGCCGCGGCGATCACCTTGGCGGCGTTGGTCAGTCCCACTGCATCGTGGGCGATGCCGAGCGCTTGCATCCCGGCTTGCATCGTCGCCAAGGCCCCAAGGGTCATATGGGCATTGACGTGGCCCATATGGGCGACGCGCAGGGCTCCGCTGGCGTCGGGGTCATCATCTGTCGCCATGCCGAGACCGATGCCGAGCGTGACACTGGCCTGAGCCTCGGTCCATCGGCGCAGTCGGGTGGCGTCGGGGGCGCCAAAGCGGGCGGCGGTGACGGAGTGGCCGCGTGAGGCCGGGTCGGCGACGTTGAGGGCAATGGCGGGGTTGCCTTGCGCCCAGCCGTCGAAGGCGGCCCAGACGGCGCGGGCAAGGTTGGCATGGCGCGCCCAGACCTGCGGCAGGCCCTCCTCCTCAAGGATCATCGTCATCGCCTCGCGCAGCCCGAACAGGTGGTGCGTCGGGGCGGTGCCATACCAGTATTGCCAGAATTCCTCAGGATTGGCGCGCGGGGTCCAGTTCCAGTACGGGGTTCTGACATCGCTGTTCTGGCAACGCTCTGCCGCGCGGTCAGAGAACCAGACAAAGCCCATGCTGGGCGGCGTCATCATGCCCTTCTGGCTGGCAGCGACGGTCACATCAACGCCGAGGTCATCCATATGGAAGCTGTCGCAGCCAAGTGAGGCCACGCAATCGACGGCCAGCAAGGCAGAATGGCCGACCGTATCCATCACCCGGCGCAGCGCGGCAATGTCGGCCTTGACGGTGCTTGCGGTGTCGACATGGGTGACCAGAACCGCCTTGAAGTTCGGCTCGACGCGCAAGGCGGCCTCGACCTGCGCCCAGTCGGGCGCCGCAGAGCGGCCAAAGTCCAGCAAGGTAACCTCGACCCCAAGTCCACGCGCCGAATTGGCCCAGCCGTGGCCAAAAAGGCCGGTCACCAGCACCAGCGCCTTGTCACCGCGGGAGAACAAGTTGGCATTGGCCGCCTCCCATGCGCCATGACCATTGGCGATATAGGCCGCAACATGGTGGCGTGTCCCGGCGAGACGGCGGAGATCGGGCCACAGGCCGGCGACCATGTCGATCAGCGCGCCTTCGTAGATATTGGGCGAGGCTCGATGCATCGCCTGCAACACCCGGTCGGGCAAGACCGAGGGGCCGGGAATGGCGAGATAGCTGCGACCGGGGCTGAACATGGAAGGAACCTTTCGACTGGACGGACATGGCTAGCTGGCGCCGGGCGCGCGGTCAATCGGGTGCGAGTGCTTGCGGCACGTCCGTGAAGCCGCTAGGACAAAGCGCACCCCACGCCATTCCGGATCAGGGGCAGGACCCGTGACGCCCGGCATGATGGACGCCTTGAAACAACGGTTGGAAGCGTGGCAACGGCGTCTGACCGCGAAGATCGGCGGCGATATCAGCACGCCCGAAGCGCGGCGGGCGGCGGGATGGCATTACACGCTGATGGACCACGGCTTTCTGCGGGTGTGGTGGCACAATCTGCATCAGGTGGCACCGGGGGTGTTCAGGTCGAACCAGCCATCTGGGCCACAGCTAACCGAATGGCACCGCAAATTGGGGCTGAAAACCGTGCTGAACCTGCGCGGGGCATCGAACCAGAGTTTCCATCTGTTCGAGGCCGAGGCGTGTGAAGCCTTGGGCATCAGGTTGATCGATTTGCCGATGGCTGCGGCGGGGGCACCGCGGGTCCTGGTGGTACAACAGTTGATCGAGCTGTTTCAGACCGTGGAAAAACCGTTGTTGATCCATTGCAAGTCGGGTGCCGACCGGACCGGGCTGGCAGCGGCGCTTTATCAGCTGGTGATTGAGGGCAAGCCGATCGAAGAGGCCAAAAAGCAGGTCAGTCTGAAATACCTGCACGTGGCCCACTCTGTCGCCGGCATCCAGGACCATTTCCTGCGGACCTATGAGGCGGCCTTTCGCAAGACCGGGATCGGGTTCATGGACTGGCTGCAGACCGAGTATGACCCCAAGGCGCTGAAAGCCTCTTTCCTCCGGTGGCGGGCGGGTGATCGGGACGCCATGTGATGGCCGAGATGGCGAACAGCGCAAGGCGCCTTATGGGCTGGGTCTGGCGCGATTATCTGCGCCGCCGCTGGCCGATGCTGGCACTGGCATTTGTCTTCATGGCGCTGGAGGGCTCGGCGGTGGGCGGGCTGTCCTATCTGGTGCGACCGATGTTCGACGGCATTTATGCCGGTGGCCCGATCAGCACGGTCTATTGGGTGGCGGTGTCGGTGGCGGGGGTGTTCATCGCCCGGGCCGTGGCCGGGTTCAGCCACCGCGTGATCATGGCGCGGCAGTCCGAACGGATCGCCGCCGACATGCAGCAGGATCTGCTGGTGCATGTGATGAAGCTGGATCTGGGCTATTTCCTGATCAACCCACCCGGCAGTCTGATCGAGCGGTTGCGCGGGGACAGCGGCGCGCTGAAGGGACTGTGGCCGCCGATGCTGCAGGCCCTGGGGCGCGACACGATCTCGCTGTTGTCGCTGTTGGCGGTGGCGGTCAGCATTGACTGGTTGTGGACGCTGATCGCGGTGGTGGGGGTACCGATTGTCTTCGGGCCGCTGATGCTGTTGCAGCAATCGGTCCGGCAAACGGCGCGGCAATCGCGTGAGGCGGCGTCGGTGCTGTCGACCCGGCTGGATGAGACGTTCCATGGCATCCGGACCCTGCAGCTGACCGGGACCGAGGCCAAGGAGGCCGGACGGTTCCGGGCGGCGCTGAACAGCTATCTGCGGGTGGCGATCAAGTCGCAGACCGCCTCGGCGGCGATTCCGGCCTTGATCGATCTGGTCGCGGCCTTGGGCTTTGCCGGGGTGATGCTGTACGGCGGCAGCCAGATCGTGGCGGGCGACAAGACCATGGGCGAGTTCATGAGTTTTTTCACCGCGATGGCGCTGGTGTTTGAACCCCTGCGGCGCCTGGGCTCGATCTCGGCGTCCTGGGCGGCGGCGCGGGCCAGTCTGGACCGGATGCGCAACCTGTTGGACGTGGTGCCGGGGTTGGCCTCGCCACCGCATCCCAGGCCTCTGCCGGACATGAGCGGCGGCGCGTGGCTGGAGTTGCGCGATCTGGGCTTTGCCTACTCCGACCTGCCGGTGCTGCGGGGGGTGAGTTTTGTGGCGGAGGCGGGCAAGACCACGGCGCTGGTCGGCCCGTCCGGGGCGGGCAAGACGACGGTGTTTCACCTGCTGACCCGGATGGCCGACCCGCAATCCGGCCAGGTGCTGTTGCAGGGCGTGGATCTGCGCGACCTCGATCTGGCTGAGATCCGCCACCAATTTTCGGTGGTCAGCCAGGAATCGGCGCTGTTTGATGAAACGTTGTCAGCCAATGTGCGGTTGGGTGCGGTGGATCAGAGCGAGGCCGGGTTGATCCGCGCCTTGCAGGACGCCAATGCGGCGGAGTTTGTCGACAAGCTGCCGCTGGGGGCGGAAACCCTGGCGGGGCCGCGCGGGTCGGCCTTGTCGGGCGGGCAGCGCCAGCGGATTGCGATTGCCCGGGCCTTGCTGCGGTCAGCGCCGATCCTGCTGCTGGACGAAGCGACCTCGGCGCTCGATTCGCAGTCTGAGAAGCTGGTAACCGATGCGCTGGACCGGCTGAGCCACGGGCGCACCACCCTGGTCATTGCGCACCGTCTTTCGACCATCTTGCAGGCCGACAAGATTGTCGTGATGAACAAGGGCCAGATTGTCGATCAGGGCACCCATGAAGAGTTGCTTGTGCGCGGTGGCCTATATGCCGACCTTTACCGTCTGCAGTTCAAGGATTAGGTCTAACCTCTGAGATTGCGGGGACCCTATGACCGACAGACGTGTGATCAAATTGACCGGCAAGGATGTGCTGCCGTTTTTGCAGGGCCTGGTCAGCAACGATGTGCTGCCGCTGGCAAAGGGCCCGGGGGTGGTCTGGGCGGCGCTGCTGACGGCGCAGGGCAAGTATCTGGCGGATTTCTTTGTGGTGAACACCGGAGATGCCCTACTGCTGGACCTGCCCGAGGGTCAGGCCGACAGCACCCTTCAGCGGTTGTCGATGTACCGGCTGCGCGCCGATGTGCATATGGTGCCCACTGACATTCCAGTCAGCCGGGGTGTTGGCCCGGCTCCGGAAGGTGCCCTGCCCGATCCGCGCCATACCGACCTAGGCTGGAGGCTTTATGCGCCCTGCCCTGCCGAGGATGTGGACTGGGACGCGGTCCGGGTGCGGCATGTGATCCCGGAAAGCGGGATCGAGTTGATCCCCAATGAAAGCTATTTGCTGGAAAGCGGCTTCGAGCGGCTGCACGGCGTCGATTTCCGCAAAGGATGTTATGTCGGCCAAGAGGTTACCGCCCGGATGAAACACAAGACCCTGCTGCGCAAAGGGCTTGTGCGGGTGCAGTTGAGCGGCCCGGTGCCGGTCGGGACATCCGTGCTGGCTGACGGCAAGGACGTCGGCACGGTCTATACCCAGTCAGGCGGTCACGGCATTGCCTATTTGCGGTTTGACCGGACCGAGGGGCCGATGCTGGCGGGGGATGTGACTGTGGAGCTGGTGGCAGGCTCCTGACACAAGGCTGTCAGGAGGGGTGTGCGACAAGGGGCCATGGCGACTTGCGTTCGCTGCGCATTCGCTTGATCGCAAACTTGAAAGGACATGTGATGAGCTTTGTTCCCCACGCTGCCGTGATCTGGGCGGAAATCCCGGTGACCGACCTGAAACGCGCCATGGCGTTTTACCAAAGCGTCCTGGGTCACGCCCTGACCCTCGACGAGACCGGGCCGAACCCGATGGCACTCTTTGCCTATGACCAGGCCGGCGGCGGCACTGGTGGGCATCTCTATCCCGGCAAGCCGGCCTCTGCCGGCAATGGACCGACCGTGCATCTGAGCGTTGCCGGTACCGTCGAGGATGCCATGACCGCCTGCACGAAGGGCGGTGGTGCCGTCGTCGGCCCGGTGATCACCATTCCGCCAGGGCGGTTCTGCTATGCGACTGACCCCGATGGCAACTCGATCGGGTTGTTCGAGGTGAAAAAGTAAGTGCGACGCGCCGACCGCCTGTTTCAGATCGTGCAGTTTCTGAGGGGCGGTCGGCTGGTCACGGCGCGGTCGCTGGCCGAAAGGCTGGAGGTGTCGGAGCGGACGATCTACCGCGATGTCGCCGATCTGATCGGATCTGGCGTCCCGGTCGAGGGCGAGGCCGGAGTGGGCTATATCATGCGGGCGGGATTTGAGCTGCCGCCCTTGATGTTCACCCGGGATGAGGTGGCAGCACTGGTCGCGGGGGCGCGGTTGATCCGGGCGTTTGGCGGTGCGGCCATGGCGCGGGCCTCGGAAGAGGCACTGGTCAAGATCGGTGCCGTGCTGCCCGAGGCATTGCGGGTGGGGTCCGAGGAGGTGGCAATCCACGCGTTCCAGGTGCAGGGCGACCCGGTGCTGCGCGAGCGGATCGACGCCATGGACCAGATGGTGACGGCGCGGCGGCGGATCGCGATGAGCTATGCTGACGTCGACGGGACCGCGACGCAGCGGACCGTGCGCCCCTTGGGGCTGTGGTTCTGGGGCCGCAGCTGGACCTTGATTGCATGGTGCGAATTGCGAGAGGACTTCCGGATGTTCCGGCTGGACCGGATCGGCAACTGGCAGACCGGCGAGGTGTTTCGGGCAGAACGCGGCAAGAGCCTCGCCGCCGCCCTGGCGCGCCTGCAGGAGACCCGACCCTAGAGGACGCGGCGGCTGGGGGTTTCACACCCCCACACCGGATCGATCCAGATCCGGCCCCCCCTTGGGATATTTTTGGACAGATGAATGGTGCGCAAATTATAGACAAGCTTTTGGGAGTTCAGGCGCGCTCTGAATATTCCATCAATTCGGTGTGGACGATGATGTCTTCCTCCGGGCCGATGAACGAGGGGATCATGATACGCACGCCGTTGTCGAGGATGGCGGGTTTGAAGCTGTTGGCGGCGGTCTGGCCCTTTTGGACCGGCTCGGTATCGACCACCTTGCAGCGGACTTTCTGCGGCAGGGTGACATTTAGCGCCTCTTCGCCGAAATATTGCAGTTTGGCGGTCATGCCGTCCTGCAGGAAGGGGCGGCGGTCACCGAGAAGCTCGGCGTCGATTTCGGTCTGTTCGTAGGTTTCGCTGTCCATGAATACCAACCGGCCGTCGGTTTCATAGAGAAACTGCTGTTCACGATATTCCAGTTCGACCTGGTCAACCTTGTCTTCCGACCGAAAGCGTTCGTTCAGCTTGCGGCCGTCACGCAGATTTTTCAACTCAACCTGGGCGAAAGCGCCGCCCTTGCCGGGCTTTACGTGGTTGACCTTGACGGCCGCCCACAGACCGCCGTCGTGCTCGATTATGTAGCCGGGGCGAATTTCGTTTCCGTTTATCTTGGACATTCAGGTAAAACCTTGTCAAAAGGTTGACGTTACTTTGAGTGACCCTATATCTGGTCGGTGTCTGCCCGGCAAGCCAACTAGATGATGGGTGAGACTTTCAGACCCATGTAAGGTTTGCATAGCAGTCATTCGATTTCTGACGAGACGAATCGTCATCGAATGGTTACAAGCGCAAGACGTCAAAAAAGACAAGAGCAAGAAGTAGGACGCAAAATGGCGGATTTCGTAGACAGCACGGCATTCAATTTCGAACAAGGTCAGCGCGCGCGCAAATTATTTGCGGCGGTGGTACTGGCTGCGTTGGATGATGCCATCGCGGACGACAAGAAATACGGCAATGGCCCTGATCAGATTGCCCGCTGGGCCCGCTCGCGGGATGGCCGGGAGGTATTGTCCTGCGCCGGGATCGACCCCAACGAGCGGGTTGTGAAGGGATTGATGGAGTTCGTGTCCAAAGGTGTCCGCACCTCGGTTGCGCTGTCGCGCGAAGAGAGCGAGCGGCGCCATGCGGCTGAACTGGAGCACGCGGAAGCCGCGTGATCCCCAGGCCCTTGGCCGGAATG
>JBDTQR010000180.1:0-9175 GCA_039932095.1 bacterium
AGCCACGGGGAAGGTTCAAGAGTTCGCCGGCCGCCTCAGCGGCGACGACTGCGCGAACCGCGTGGCAAAATTGGTCCAATCTTGCGATTTGAGGAGACGGCGATGGCTGTTGCAGATCAGATTCCAACCAAATCAGGCTTTCATGCCAAAAGCACCGGCACCGAAGTGCTGGCCACTGTGGATCTGGCGGGACGGGTGGCGATCGTGACGGGCGGCTACAGTGGCATTGGTCTGGAAGTGGTCCGCTGCCTTGCCGCCAAGGGTGTAACCGTCGTGGTACCGGTGCGCTCGCCCCAGAAGGCCGCAGAGGCGCTTGCCGGGGTGAAAGGCGATGTTCGCACGGCAGCGATGGACCTTGCCGAACTGGCCTCGGTCCGGCGCTTTGCGGCGGAGATGGTCGGGTCGCTGGCGCGGCTGGACATGCTGATCAACAATGCCGGGATCATGGCCTGTCCGCTGGCGCGGGTTGGTCCGGGATGGGAGTCGCAATTCGGCGTCAACCATATGGGGCATTTTGCCCTGACGCAGGGGCTGATGCCGCTGTTGACCCGCAAACCCGGCAGCCGGGTGGTGGCGCTGTCGTCGACCGGCCACAAGCTATCTGACATCCTGTGGGATGACATGCAGTTCGACCGCACGCCTTATGACAAATGGAAGGCCTATGGTCAGGCCAAGACGGCAGACGCGCTGTTTGCCAACGCCCTGTCGCGCCGGTTGCGCGGCAGTGGCGGTCTGGCCTTTGCGGTGCATCCGGGGGGGATATTCACCCCGTTGCAGCGCCATTTGCCCAAGGAAGAGATGATTGCGCTGGGATGGCTCGGACCGGACGGAGAGATTTCGGAACTGGCAAAACAGGGGTTCAAGACGCCGGAACAGGGTGCCTCGACCACGCTGTGGGCGGCGACCTCGGCGTTGTTGACGGGCAAGCCGGGGGTTTATTGCGAGGACTGCAACGTGGCGTTGGCAACCGAACTGGGCAGCCCCTCGGCGCGCTATCGTGGCGTCGACGTCCATGCCTGCAGCGACGCCTCGGCGGAGCGCCTGTGGGGCGTCAGCGAGCGGTTGCTGAGCGCGGCCTGACTTGGGAATTCGACTGCGGGCCGGACGCTGCCCGGCGCGCTTGATTCCGGGCGAGGTGCGCGTTGCCATCATCCGACCCTAATATCTGGCGTCGGGCAAGCCGCAGAATGGGTCAACCGGGCTGGTGCGGTTCCATGCGGCGCGGCCCATCAGACATTCGACCACTGCCGCCTGCATGGTGGGCATGGTGGCATAGGCGTTGACATAGGTCGGTACCCGCGGCGCGTCATATAGGTAATAGGGATAGCCGAAAGAGATCATCACCGTGGGGATGTCATGCCAGTGCCGGGCCATGGCTGCACCGAAATTGCCGGTGATCTTCAGCCAGTCGAGGAAAATGCGCCCCCTTGTCAGCAGGGTTTCCTCGCCGAACAGATAGATCATCAGGTCGAAATCCCGCGGATCGGGCGTGATGCCGGGGGTGAATAGCGTCACCTCAAACCCCTCGGCCTTCAGCATGTCGGGCAGGTCGAACGGCATCGGTTGCGGGAAGAATGGCACGACGACGCCGGTGGAGACCACCAGCACGCGGCGGGTTTTCTGCGGCGACAGGGGCAGGGTCCGGGCCGTATCCTTGACCAACGTCGGAGCGCGGGCGGTGACGGCACGGGCGGCGGTCTTGTTGGCCGGGGTGGCAAGCGCGGTCCGGTCAATCTTGACCGAGGCCTTGTGCAGCCCGGCCCAGGCTTTCAGGCCGAGGACGCGGGTCAGCGCCTCGTCCAGCCGCCGGGTCGAGATGCGGCCATCGGCGACGGCCTGGGTGATCAAGGCGACATCTGCGGCGGCATCGCGGCAGAACAGGATGATGTCGCAGCCGTTCTCGATCACCTCGGGCAGCATGGCAGAGCGCGGCCCCCAGGACCCGAAGCCTGCCATCGGGGTGGCGTCAGAAACGATGATGCCGTTGAACCCCAATTCGCCGCGCAACAGGTCGATGTTCAGGGCGCGGCTGGTGGTTGCGGGGCGGTAGGCTTCGACCCCGGCGTCAGGATCCTTGCCCAGGATATAGGCGGGCAACGCGATGTGGGCGGACATCACCGCCATCACGCCATTGGCGATGGCGGCGCGGTAAAGCCGGCCAAAGCTGGCGTTCCAGTCGTCCATGGTCAGCGGGTTGATCGTGGTCACCAGATGCTGGTCGCGGTCGTCATAACCCTCGCCAGGCCAGTGTTTGGCGGTGGCGGCGACGCCTGCGGCCTGAAACTCGGCAATTTGGGCAAGGGCTTGCTGTTCGATGGTGTCGATGCTGGCGCCAAAGCCACGGGTCGCCACGATGGCAGAGCGAAAGGCGGCGTTGATGTCGACGACCGGGGTGAACGACCAGTTGATACCGAGGGCTCGGGCCTCATCCGCCATGATGCGCGAGATCTGACGTGAGGCCTGCAGGTCGTTCACGGCGGCGAGGGCAAGGGGGTTGGGGACTTCGGTGCCGACAGACAGGCTCATCCGGCTGCCTTCGAGATCGGCCGAGATGAACATCGGCACCCGGGCCGCGGCCTGCATGGTTTCGACGAAATTGGCCTCATGGTCGAGGTCGGGGGTGAAGTTGCGGGTGATGCCGGCGGGTTTCAGGGCGGCAAGGCGGGCGAGTTCACCGGGGTCCTTGCCCATGGAATGGAAGACGAACAACTGGCCGACCTGTTCGGCCGGGGTCAGACTGGCCTTGACTGATTTGACCCAGGCGACGGCCGCGTCGTCGAGGTTGAACGGAGCCTTGCGCAGGATATCTGTGGTGTCAGTCATGGGGCATCTCATCGGAGCAAGAAGGCGGATATCGGCACGGGGCCGAGCTTTGAGGACTTGAAATCTGTGGCTGTTGCCTGTTTCATTGGACCTATTGCCGCCATGTCGTCAAGACATTGCATGGTAGCGTCATGAGGCCTTTTATCGGCAGTCTGGCGTCAATTCTCCGCCGGGCCACACTGTTCCGATCCGACGGCACAACGCCATCGGCCCATCGCAAGCGGCAAGATCGGCGATGGCGTGGACGCGTATCTTCTTTGATTTCGGTCAAGGAGCCGCGCAAATCCGATATATCCATCCCGCCGCGGCTGAGGCCATGGCACTGGTCTTTGCGATGCAGCGTCTGCTAATCGTCTGGGAAAATTGGAGGCGAGTATCGGAATCGAACCGATCTTCACGGATTTGCAATCCGCTGCGTAACCTCTCCGCCAACTCGCCTTGCCTGAGGTGTCAGAGCCATAGCGAATGGGCGCTGAGAGTGCAAGTGTTGCTGATGGATGATGTGGAGTGGCGGCGATGGAACTACCACGGGTGCAATTGCGGCTGATCCTGGCGGATGGCAAGACCTTCGGGCCGGGCAAGGCGGATCTGCTGGCGCTGATCCGGGATCAGGGGTCGATCGCGGCGGCGGGGCGGGCGATGAAGATGAGCTACAAGCGGGCCTGGGACCTGGTCGAGGAAATGAACCGCAGTTTCCGGGAGCCTTTGGTGGTAACCGAACGCGGTGGGGCCGGGCGTGGCGGGGCGGTGGTGACCGAGGCCGGCGCGGCGGTTCTGGCGCGGTACCGGGCCATGGAAGCACGGCTGATCGGCGCGGATCTGGCGGAATTCGCGGCGGCGCTGGTGGATCGAGGCTTGCCAGAGGGCGGGTGATCCCGATATGTTTGGTGAAACATAACGGGGTCGGCGATGCTGAGGCTGGGAATTTTGGGTGTGGCGCTGTGGTGGGGCGGGTTGGCCGGGGCCGAGACGGTGACGGTGTTTGCCGCTAGCAGTCTGAAGGGTGCGCTGGACCCGGCTGCGGCGGAATGGGCTGCAGCCAGCGGGAATGTGGCGGTGATGTCCTATGGCAGCAGCGGCACCCTGGCCAAGCAGATCGAGGCGGGGGCCCCGGCAGATGTGTTTGTCTCGGCGGCGGTGGACTGGATGGACGCCGTTGACGGGCTGATGCTGGCGGGAAGTCGGCGCGATCTGTTGGGCAATGGGCTGTCGATCATCGCACATGACCCGCAAGCTGCGCGGTTTGTGGTAGGGCCCGATATGGATCTGGCGGCGGTGCTGGGCGGCGGCAGGCTGGCAATGGCTGACGTTACGTCGGCCCCGGCGGGGCAATATGGCAAGCAGGCGTTGACGGCGTTGGGGCAGTGGCAGCGGGTGCAGCCGCTGGTCGTGCAGACGGCCGATGACGCGGGGACGGTGGCGCTGGTGGTGTTGGGCGAGGTGCCCTACGGGCTGGTCTATACCACGGACGCGGTAGCGGCGGCAGCCAAGGGTCAGGGTGTCGAGGTCAGCCGGTTGCCCGAAGACAGCCACAAGCCGATTGTCTATCCGGCGGCGGTGGTGGCGAGTTCCGGCAAACCGGCCGCGGCCGCGTTTCTGACCTATCTGGCAAGCCCGGCTGCGCGTGCGATTTTCGCGGCGCAAGGGTTTGCGATTCTGCCACCGTGACCGGGTTCAGCCCGCTGGAATGGGCGGCGATCGGGCTGTCGGTCCGGGTGTCGCTGTGGGCGACTGTGCTGAGCCTGCCGTTCGGGATAGCCATGGCCTGGCTTCTGGCGCGGCGGCGGTTCTGGGGCTGGCAAGTGGTGAACGCGCTGGTGCATTTGCCCCTCGTGCTGCCGCCGGTGGTGACCGGGTATCTGCTGCTGCTGACCTTCGGGCGCAATGGACCGGGCGGGCGGCTGCTGGAACAGCTTTTCGGGATGACGCTGGCGTTTCGCTGGACCGGGGCAGTCTTGGCGGCGGCGGTGATGGCGTTTCCGTTGATGGTGCGGGCGATCAGGCTGGGGTTCGAGGCGGTCGATGTCGGGTTGGAACAGGCGGCGTCGACTTTGGGGGCGTCGCCGGTCTGGGTATTTGCGACGGTCACCTTGCCGCTGATCCTGCCGGGGGTGATTGCCGGATCGGTGCTGGCCTTCGCCAAGGCCGTCGGCGAGTTTGGTGCAACAATCACCTTTGTGGCCAATATCCCCGGCGAGACGCAGACCCTGCCCACGGCGATCTATGCGCTGTTGCAGGTGCCGGGGCAGGACGGGACGGCGCTGCGGCTGGTGGTGGTGTCGCTGGTCATCGCCATGGCGGCGCTGATTGCATCGGAGCTGCTGGCGCGCGCGGTCCAGCGCCGGATTGGGGGCCGCTGATGTTGCAGGCCGCTTTGGCTCATCAGTTTGCCGGGTTCCGGCTCGACGTGAAGTTTGCGGTGCCGCAGGGGGTGACGGCGCTCTTTGGCCGTTCGGGGGCGGGCAAGACCACGGTGGTGCGGGCGATCGCGGGGTTGATGCGCTGTGACAGGGCCGAGGTGCGGCTGGGCGAGCGGGTGCTGGACGCGGGCGGGGTCCATGTGCCGCCGCATCGTCGCAAGATCGGCTATGTGTTTCAGGACGCGCGGCTGTTTCCCCATCTGACGGTGCGGCAGAACCTGTTGTATGGCCAGTGGTTTTCCGGGCAGCGCAGGGTGGGGTTTGACGATGTGGTGGCCTTGCTGGGCCTTGGGGTGCTGTTGGGGCGGACCCCGGTGCATCTGTCGGGCGGTGAGAAACAGCGGGTGGCGATCGGGCGGGCACTGTTGTCGGACCCGGACCTGCTGCTGCTGGATGAGCCTTTGGCCGCACTGGATGAGGCGCATAGGGCAGAGATTCTGCCCTATCTGGAACAGTTGCGCGACGAACTGCGGCTGCCGATGATCTATGTCAGCCACGCCTTGCCCGAGGTGGCACGACTGGCAACCTCGATCGTGGTGCTGGAGACGGGGCGGCTGCTGGCGTCGGGGCCGGCTGCAGATATTCTGTCCGACCCCTCCCTGGCGAAAGTCATGGGGTTGCGCGATGCCGGTTCGGTGATTGTGGCCCGGGTCGCGAAGCATGAGCCGGATGGATTGGCGGTGCTGGAGACGGCGGGCGGGCTGGTGTTTCTGCCGGGTCTGGCAGTTGCGGTCGGGGCCGCCTTGCGGCTGCGGATCCCGGCGCAGGATGTGATCCTGTCGCGGCAGCGGCCCGAGGGGCTGTCGGCGCTGAACATTCTGGCCGCCGAGGTGGTGTCGCTGACCGAGGTTGAAGGGGCGGCGGTGCTGGTGACGTTGCGGCTGGCGGATCAACGCATATTGGCGCGGATCACCCGACGGTCGGCGGCGGCCCTGGGGCTGGCGCCTGGGGTCGCGTGCTTTGCCATTCTGAAGTCCGTGGCGATTGCGGGGGTGGTTTAGACTGGGCAGGGCCTTGGCATGCAGGTTTACCCGCCCGGTTTCGGCCGAAAAGTCCGAGATGGGGCAGCGGGTCAGTCGGGTTTTTGGGCGGCGAGATGGGTAGGGCAGTGTTCGCCGCTGTCGAGGACCGGGATCATCCGCGACCAGATGGCGATGTTCTGATCGACGAAATCCTGACCGACGACTGCAGCGGCACTCTGGCCCGCCTCGCCCTGCAGGCGGGCGAGTTCGGCGCGAGCCTGATCGCGGTACCACAGATTGCGCGAGCGGGTTTTGATGTGCCGGAACCCGGCCTTTTGCATCGCGTCGGCATAGGCGGCGGGGCTGGCCATGCCGAAATCGAGACCCTCGGCTGCGATATAGGCGGCCATTTCGGGGCTGGGGGTGCCTTCGCGGCCGATCAGCCAGTCAGAGGCGAGAAACCAGCCGCCGGGGCGCATGACACGGTAAACCTCGGCCATCAGGGAATGTTTGTCGGCAATGTGGACGATGGAATCCTTTGAAAACACCACGTCGAAACTGGCAGGTGGCAGGGGCAGCGGGCCGGGGGCGACCTTGACGACGCCGATGCGGGGGGCGAGGGCAGCCTGCGCGATCAGGCTGCGGGCCTGGGTCAGCACCGGATCCTCGACATCCAGTCCCATGACATAGGCAGCACCGTGGTTCTGAACGAGGGCGAGGTCGATGCCACCGGCACCGCAGCCGATGTCGAGGACGGTCTTGCCAGTCAGGTCATGGTCGCCCAGAATGCGGGCCACTTCTTCAGCGCCTCCGGGCGAAAGGAAGCCTTCGCCCCAGATCGCCTGCAGCATGGTGATCATTCTGGCGGGGTAGTGGTCGTCAGTCATCGACAGCTCCAGTTGCGGTCAACCGCAGCCCTTCAAGTGCGGGCCAGTCGGTGGCGGGTACGACCGCAGCGGCTGCAGCGATGGCACCGGTCCAGGCAAAGATGCAGAGATAGGGGATCGGGCCTACCTTGGTCAGATGTGGCTGGTGCGGCGGGTTCCAGATCGGAATATGGGCGGGCAGCAGCGTCAGTGGCTTGTCCGGGCCGAAGCGCCAGCCATGTGGTCCGGTGAGGGGCAGGTAAAGCTCTGGCGCGGCGTGGTGGTGGTCGCGGTAGAGGATGTGCGGCGCAATCAGAAACAGGCCGAGGTCGAAGTCCTCGGCCGCAATGGTGGCGTCCGGGCCGATCAGAGAGGCGTAGGCGTGGTTCCGGGTGAAGTCGGTGCCGATCCGGGCGGGGTCATAGGCATCGTAGGTCAGCCAGCCCAGATAGGGCGCGGCGGCGGCAATGGCGCTGCCAAGGGGTGTGGTCACGGTCTGAAGGGCGGCAGGCAGATGCTGGGTAACGACCGGATGGGGTGCGGGCCGCGGCGTGGCGGGGCCATAGCGCCAGTGGTTCAGGCCGGTGCGGACCTCTGCCACGCCGGGGCCGCTGAGAGTGGCGAGGCTGCGGTCGATTTCGGTCAGCAGATCGCGGATCGCCAGTTCGGCGGCGATGCGGGCGGGGATATCGGCGGGCTGATGCGCCTCGGCCAGCAGGGGTGCCGGGTCGTCGCGGTCCAGAAGCGAGCAGATGCGGTAAATCTCCAGCGCGGCGGGCGACAGGCTGCCTTGCTGGTACAGCGTCATCGCGGCGGCATAGCGGTCCCGGCCGGGGCGGGGGCGGGGCGCGGCGGTCATTGGTTGTCCCGATAGGCAAGCCGGCGTTCGGCCTCGCGCCTGCGCTCGGCCCGGTTCATCGCAAATCCGGCAAGGCAGACGCAGACCCCGACCACCAGGACGATCAGCGACGCCATGGCATTGATGTCGGGGGTAACGCCGAATTTCACCTTGGACCAGATCAGGATCGGCAGAGTGGTGGTGCCGGGGCCGGTGGTGAAATTTGTGATCACGACATCGTCCATCGAGATGGTAAAGGCGAGGAGCCAACCTGACATGATCGCCGGGAAGATCACTGGCAGGGTCACGTCCTTCATCACCTGCCAGGGGCGGGAGCCGAGGTCCATCGCGGCCTCTTCGATGGCACGGTCGGCCGAAAGCATGCGGGACTGGACGATGGTGGTGACATAGACCATCGAGAAGGTGATATGGGCCAGCGTGACGGTCAGAAAGCCACGCTGTGCGGGCCAGCCGATATACTGCGCCATCAGGATAAAAAAGATCAGGAGCGAAATCCCGGTGATCACGTCGGGCATGATCAAGGGCGCGTTGACAAGGCCGGAGAACAGTACGCGGCCGCGAAAGCGGGTGAAACGGGCGAGAGCAATGCCCGCCATCGAGCCGAGTATGGTGGCGACGGTGGCGGAGATCAGGGCGATTTCGACTGACAGCTGCAGCGCGTGGCCGACCTGGGCGTTTTGGAACAAGGCCGTGTACCATTTGGTCGAAAACCCGCCCCAGACCGTGGCCAGCCGGGAATTGTTGAACGAATACACGATCATAGACAGGATTGGGATGTAGAAGAACGCAAGGCCAAAGGCGAGGACCGAGATCAGGAATGTGGGGCGGCGCCTCATTTCATGCCCTCGGCCCGGGCCTGGTAGTGCGAATAGAGCATCATCGGGCCGACCATCAGGAACAACAGCGCCACGGCAACGCTGGAGGCCATTGGCCAGTCGCGGGCCGAGGCGAATTCGTCAGAAATCACCCGTCCGATCATCGGCGATGAGGCGTCGCCAACCAGACTGGGGATGACCAGTTCGCCCGCCGCAGGGATGAAGACCAACAGGCCGCCGGCAATGATGCCGGGTATGCTCTGCGGCAGGGTCACGTCCCAGAATACGCCGAACGGATGGGTGCCAAGGTCCATCGCGGCCTCATCCAGCGTCGGGTCAAGGCGTTCGAGATTGGCGTAAAGCGGTAGGATCATGAACGGCAGGTAGGTATAGACCATGACCAGCACGACCGCGAAATTGCTGTGCATCA
>JBDTQR010000181.1:0-9053 GCA_039932095.1 bacterium
CCCAGATCGGTGCCGCAATGCGGTTCGGTCAGGTTCATGGTGCCGGTCCATTCGCAGGAGGCGAGCTTCGGCAGATACAGTGCCTTCTGTTCGCCCGTCCCATGCACCGCAATCGCCGAATAGGCTCCGTGGGTCAGGCCCAGATACATGTTCAGCGCCATGTTGGACGATACCAGCGCCTCATTCACCACCGAATGGATCAGATAGGGCAGACCCTGACCGCCGTACTCTTCGGCGCAGTCCAAAGCCGTCCAGCCGCCGTCGCGCAGCGCGTCAAACCCTGCCTTGAAGCCGGTCGGCGTGCGGACCACGCCGTTTTCCAGCACGCAGCCCTCCTTGTCACCGACCGCGTTCAAGGGCGCCAGGATGTCCGACGCGATCTTGCCCGCCTCTTCCAGCACTGCCCCGGTAAAACCGGCGTCCAGATCGCCGTAGCCCGGAATGTCCTGAGCCGAGATCTGCAGCACGTCATGCAACAGGAACTGCATGTCTTTGACGGGGGCGGTGTAGCTCATGTTCTGTCCTTGTTACCCGATGGGTTATTCGGCGGCGCGGCGAAATCCGGCGATGATTGCGGCCCCGGCCTCCAGTTCCACTTTCAACTCTTCAATCGCCACGTTCAGTTCGGCACGCTGCGCCTCCATCTGGCTCAGCCGTTCCTGTCCCAACTGGAAGGTCCGCATCCACTGCGCCTCGTTCGAGCCGTCGCGGTTGTACATGTCCAGCAACTGGCGGATGTCCTCCAGCGAAAATCCAAAGCGTTTGCCGCGCAGGATCAGCTTCAGTCGGGCCCGGTCGGTCCGGGTAAACAGCCGCTGGGTGCCTTTGCGGATCGGGAACAACAGTTCTTTGGACTCGTAAAACCGCAGGGTGCGCGGGGTCACTTCAAAGGTTTCGCACATCTGGCGAATGGTCATTGTTTCATCTGGCATCGTTTGCTCTTGCAG
Organism: bacterium; assembly: GCA_039932095.1. GTDB lineage: Bacteria > Pseudomonadota > Alphaproteobacteria > Rhodobacterales > Rhodobacteraceae > Stagnihabitans. The sequence goes on from JBDTQR010000181.1 coordinate 948, forward strand.
TTCAGGTTAAAGCGGGTAAATGGCCCAAAGCCACCCCTTTTGGTAGGGTGCCTTACGTAAGCGTCAATGTAACGTCACGTCAGAGCGGCCCCGCTCAGGCCAGCTGCTGCAATTCGACCGCGGCGGTATCGCGCAAAGCGCGCAGATCGGCGATCGTGGTGTCCAGTTCAGCCCTCTGGCGGTCCAGTTCGTCCAGTTGGCGGTCAGCCATCTGCAACCAGGATTCGAGCTGCGGCTTGGTGCCCTGTTCCTGATAGATCAGCAACCATTGCCGAATTTCCTCCAGCGAGAAGCCGAATCGCCGGCCCCGCAGGATCAGCGTCATCCGCGCCACTTCGCGCGGACCATAGAACCGCGCCCGGCCATCACGTTCCGGGGCAAGCAGCTCGATATATTCATAGTAGCGCAGAGTGCGCGGCGTGGTGTCGAACCGGGCGCACATTTCCTTGAAGCTCAGCCGAACATCTGCCATCCGACGCCTCCTTCGCTGTCAACCTAAGGGCAACGCAGGGGCTGTGCAATAACCGAAGGTCACACTTGCACCTGCCGCCCAAGCGGCGAATATGGCCGCAAAGGAGCCGCCATGTCCGAACCTTTCGAACCCGAGCGACTGGAACTTGCCCGTCAGTTCATGATGGCCCTGCCACATGCCAGGGGGCTGGGGATGCACCTGGCCGAAATGGGCGCGGGCCGTGCGACCGTCACGATGGACTATGATCCGCGCTTTGTCGGTGATCCGGCGACCGGGGTTCTGCATGGCGGGGCGATTTCGGCGCTGATGGACACGGCTTCAGGCGCCTCGGTGATGAGCCATCCTGCTGCCCCCGCTTCCACTGCCACGCTGGACCTGCGCATCGACTACATGCGCCCCGCCACCCCCGGTCAACGCATCACCGCCCGCGCCGAATGCTTCCATGTCACCCGCTCGGTCGCCTTTATCCGCGTCACCGCGACCGATGAGGATGAAACCCGCCCGGTCGCCACCGGCACCGGCGCCTTCACGCTGGAGCGGCCCGCAACATGACCGACACCAGACGCCCGCGCCCCGAACCGGTCCATGTCGTGAAATCCCGGCGTGAGGCGGCGCTGACCCGGCTGACCAGCGGCGTGCCCTTCATCCAGTACCTCGGCATCCAGTTCGAACGCCGCGGCGATGAGCTGACCGCCATCCTGCCGTTCGACGAAAAGCTGATCGGCAATCCGACGCTGCCCGCCCTTCACGGCGGTGTAACGGCGGCGTTTCTCGAGGTGACGGCGATCATCGAACTCGCCTGGACCTCGCTGTGGGAGGATATGGAGGCCGGACGCATCGACCCGACCTTGCCGACCTTTCCACCCCTGCCGAAAACCATCGACTTCACCGTCGATTTCCTGCGCTCCGGTCTGCCGCGCGACGCCTATGCCCGCGCCCGCGTCACCCGCTCGGGTCGCCGCTATGCCTCGGTGCAGGTAGAGGCGTGGCAGGACAATCGCAACAAGCCCTTCGCGATGTGCTCGGCGCATTTCCTGATGCCGCCACCCCCCGGCGCGCCCGCCGAATGAGTGATCTGACCCATTCCCGGGTGTTCCGCATCGCGATGCCCATCGTGCTGTCCAATGCCACGATCCCGCTGTTGGGTGCGGTTGACACAGCGGTTGTCGGCCAACTCGGCCTCGCCGCCCCGATCGGCGCGGTCGGTTTGGGCGCGGTGATCCTGTCCACCCTATACTGGGCCTTCGGGTTTCTCAGGATGAGCACCTCCGGCCTCGCCGCCCAGGCCCATGGTGCCGGCGACATGGCCGAACGCTCTGCCACCTTGCTGCGCGCCCTCATGATCGCCGGATCCATGGGCCTCGCGATGATCGCCCTGCAAGTGCTGTTCTTCGGTGCCGCCTTCCGCATCGCCCCCGCCTCGGCCGAAGTAGAGGCGCTCGCCCGCACATATCTGTCGATCCGCATCTGGGGCGCGCCTGCCACGCTGGCGATCTATGCCATGACCGGCTGGCTGGTCGGGGTAGAGCGGACCCGCGGCGTGCTGATCCTGCAGATCTGGCAGAACGGCATGAACATCCTGTTGGACCTGTGGTTCGTCCTCGGCCTGGATTGGGGCGTCGCGGGGGTCGCCACCGCGACGCTGGCGTCGGAATGGACCGGCTTCGCCCTCGGCCTGTGGCTCGCCCGCGATGCTTTTGGCACCGTGCTGGCCGAGGCGTCCCGGCGGTTGCGTGACAGCCGGGCACTCAAAGCCATGTTCACCGCCAGCCGTGACATCATGGTCCGCTCGGTGATCCTGCAACTGTCCTTCACCACCTTTGTCTTTCTCGGTGCAAGGTTCGGTGACGACACCTTGGCCGCCAACCAGATCCTCCTGCAATTCCTTTCGATCATGGCCTTCGCCCTCGACGGTATCGCCTTCGCCGCCGAAACCCTGGTTGGCCAGGCGATCGGTCAGGGCTCGCGCAGCGCCCTGCGTCAGGCCGCGCGGATGTGCATGCAATGGGGCTACGGCGGCGCGGTCCTCCTTGCCCTCGCCACCGCCCTGTGCGGCGGCATGCTGATCGACCTGATGACCACCGCCCCAACCGTGCAATCCACCGCCCGGTTTTACCTGCCCTGGCTGGTCGCCGCCCCGCTGATCGGCGCCGCCTGCTGGATCTATGACGGCATCTTCATCGGTGCACTGATGACCGGCGCCATGGTCCGCGCTGCCCTTCTGGTGTTGGCAATCTATCTGCCGGCTCTTGTGATCCTGGTGCCGCTTTTCGGCAACCACGGTCTCTGGGCCTCGTTGATGCTGATGAACCTCGGCCGCGGCATCACGCTCTACCGCGCCTATCCCCGACTCGAGGCGCGGCTGGCCTAAAGCCGCAACCGCCGGAACGCCTCGGACGCGCCCCAGCCCGCAACCGCGGCAATCAGCAGCGAGATCAGTCCATAGAGCAGCGGCTGGTCCTGCGCCATCCGGAACAGGATCCGCTCCAGCCCATCCTTGCGGACCTGAATCTGGCTCTGTTTCATGTCGATGATCTTGCCGCCCCGGGTCAGGAAGATCCGCACCCGGTAGTCACCGTCGATCAGGTTTGACGGCAGCGCCACTTCGGTCCGAAACAGCGACTGCTGCAACAACAGCACGGAATTCTCCGCCCGCACATAGGTGCCCGCCGCCTTGCGGATCCGCTCCAATGCCGCAAGATAGTCCGGCACCGCACCAGCGACCGCACCCAGTTTCACTTCGGCAATCGTACTGGGGATCGAGATGTGGTTGGCCTGATCCTCTTCCGGGCTCAGAATTTCGTCCAGCGCGCCCGAGGTCATCACCGCATAGAAGCTCGGCGCATCCTCCAGCGCCACCGATCCGCGATTGATCCAGATCCCCGCCACCCGCTCTTTCTGCCGCACCACGATTGGCACACGCGGGCCTTCCACCGTGACGATCACCTGCAACAGCGGCCAAACCGGTGGCGGCGCGTCGCGCATGGCCGCGCCATAGATCAGGATTGCGGTGCCGTCGAAATTGGCGTTGATCGACACGTTGGTCTGGCTAAGTCCCGACACGATCTCTTCGGCCCGGGCCGTGGCCCCCCAAAATGCCAGCATCAGGATCAACAGCCGGATCATTTCAACCCCGACGTGATGTTGTATAGTTCCGCCGGCATGATCAGCAGGTCCAGCGCGATCTTGCCCGACACCGCCAGCACCATCATCGCCAGCAGGATGCGCATTTGCTCGGCTTTTAACCTGAGACCGACCTTCGCCCCGAACTGCGCGCCCAGCACTCCGCCGATGATCAGCAGCAGGGCCAGCATCATGTCGACGGAATGGTGGTTGACCGCATGCATGACTGTGGTGAAGGCGGTGACAAAGATAATCTGGAACAATGAAGTGCCGACGACAACCTTGGTCGGCATCCCCAGAAGATAAATCATCGCGGGCACCATGATGAACCCGCCGCCAACCCCCATGATCGCCGACAAAAGACCAACCAGCGCCCCCACCGCAAAGGGCGGAATGACCGAAATGTACAGTCCCGACACCCGGAATTTCATCTTGAGCGGCATTCGGTGGACCCAGGAATGCACATGCGACCGCCGCACCGCCTGCGCCCCGACCCGCCTTGCCCTGAGCACCGCATTGACGCTTTCCACCAGCATCATGCCGCCGACCAACCCCAGAAACAGCACATAGGACAGTTGCACGAACAGGTCGATCTGGCCAAGTTTGGTCATCAGATCAAAGATCACACCGCCAATCGCCGACCCGGCAAAACCGCCCACCGTCAGCACCGTGCCCATTTTCAGATCGACCGCCTTGCGCTGCAGTTGCGCCAGCACGCCCGAGATCGACGAAGCCACAACCTGATTGGCCCCGGTCGCCACCGCCACCGCAGGCGGCACGCCGATGAAGAACAGCAGCGGCGTGATCAGAAACCCGCCACCGACGCCGAACATCCCCGACAGAAACCCCACGATCCCGCCCAGCCCCAACAGGACAAAGATATTGACCGAGACTTCGGCGATGGGCAGGTAGATCTGCATGAAGGAGAGGGTTGCCTTTTCCCCAAGGGTTGCGCGCCTTGGGGGGCAGTGTCAAACCAAGCTTGCCGTCAATTCAGCCCGCGCAGAAAATGTCGCAGCACCTGTTCCAGCTTTGCCGCACCTTTGGGCGCCATCGCCTTGGTATGCTCATGGCTGATCTGCTCGTCCGACAGACCCGCCGCCATGTTGGTGATCGTCGAAATCGCCGCCACCTTAAGCCCCAGAAACCGCGCGAGGATCACTTCCGGCACTGTCGACATCCCCACCGCATCGCCGCCCAGTATCCGTATCGCCCTGATCTCTGCCGGAGTCTCGAAGGACGGCCCCGAATACCACGCATAGATCCCCTCAGGCAGCGCCACCCCGACCTCCAACGCACTCGCCCGCAGCGCCGCCCGCATGACGACATCATGCGCCGTCGTCATCGGTACAAAACGCGCATCGGTCTTCTCGCCGATCAACGGGTTCAAACCAGAAAAGTTGATATGGTCGCTCAGCAGCATCAGATCGCCCGGCCTGATATCCGCCCGCAAACTGCCCGCCGCATTGGTCGCGATCAGCGCCTCCGCGCCAAGCCCCTTCAGACATTCCAGCGCCGGTCGCATCGCCGCCGGATTGCCGTTCTCATAATAATGCTCACGCGCCCCGAACACCGCGACCCGCACACCCTCCAGATCGCCCACCACCAGATGCGGATTGTGCCCCGACACGCCCACATGCGGAAACCCCGGCAGATCTGCATAAGGGATCGCCACCCCCTCCACAGCGGCGGCCAGATGGCCTAGTCCCGACCCCAGGATCAACCCCAGCCGGACCGGCTCCACCCCCGCTCGGCGTTTCACCAGTTCAGCCAGGTCATTCGTCATGGGATCATCTTTCCGGGCGCGGCCATCGTCTCGATACTGCTCAGAAACACCGTCAACTGCGCGCCCCGCCATTCGACATAGCCGTAGCCGGCGATCAGACAAGGGGTCTGCGTTTTGCACCCCTTGATCATCCCGGCAATATCGTCGTCCGACTCGATGGTCACCGGAAAGGCCGCATGTCCGTCATTCGGCAGCGCAAAGGTCACCACGCCATCGGTCACGCCAAGATAACCCTTCAGGTAAACCTCGCTGTCCTGCACCTGATCCATGATCTCCGGCAACAGCGGCAACGCCTCTTGCGCCTGGACGGAACCGGCCAGCATGACCAGAACGGCGCTAGCGCTCTTTAACATAAGGCTCTCCCCCAGCCCGCGGCGGGATCGCCTTGCCGACAAAGCCCGCCAGAATGATCACCGTCAGGATATAGGGCAGCGCCTGGGTGAACTGCACCGGGATGACGAAGACACCGACATCGATGCTCTGAAACCGGATCGCAACCGCATCCAGCAGCCCGAACAGCGTGCAGGCCATCAGCGCATACCACGGCCGCCACTTGGCAAAGATCAGCGCGGCAAGCGCGATGTACCCCCGCCCCGCCGTCATCTCGCGCAGGAACCCCGCCGACAGGCTCATCGACATATAGGCCCCGGCCAGACCGCACAGCACGCCGGTGATCGCCACCGCCGCATAACGCAGGCCCACCACCGACACCCCTGCCGTATCCACCGCCGCCGGGTTTTCGCCCACAGCCCTCAACCGCAAACCGAACCGCGTGCGGTAAAGCAGCCATGCCGAGGCGGGCACCATCAGCAGCGCCACATAAACCAGGATCGAATGGCCCGAAATCACCCGGCTGTAGATGCCGGGGATCAGCGACAACTCCCGCAAAGCTCCCTGATTGGCGACGGTGTTCTCCAGAGCAAACGGCAGGGTGATATCCTCGAACCGCATTCCACCGGTCAAAGCCGGGGTTTGCCCGCCAAGATGGAACCAGCTGGTTCCCAAAACCACCGTCAGCCCCGACGCCAGAAAATTGATCGCCACCCCCGAAATCAACTGATTGCCCCGGAAGGTGATCGACGCGAGCCCGTGGATTCCGGCAAAAAGCAGCGCCGCACCAATCCCCGCCAAAGTCCCGATCCACACTGATCCGGTCGCATAGGACGCCGCCGCCGAAGCAAACGCCGCGACCAGCATCTTGCCCTCCAGCCCGATGTCGAAAACGCCGGCCCGTTCGGAATACAACCCGGCCAGACAGGCAAACAACAACGGCGTCGCCAGCCTGACCGTGGAATCGAGGATCTGCAGAAAGGATGCCAGTTCCATCACACAGCCCTCCGCACAAACAACCGCTCCAGCGGTTTTTGCACCATATAGGGCAGCGCCCCGGTGAACAGGATCACAAGCGCCTGCAACACAACGATCACCTCGCGCGGGATCGTGGTGCCCAACGCCAACTGCGACCCACCCTGATACAGAAACCCGAACAGGATCGACGCGATCACGATGCCGAACGGATGGTTCCGCCCCATCAGCGCCACCGCAATCCCGATAAACCCGGCCCCCTCGACCGAGTTCAACAGCAGCCGGTGCGCCTCACCCTGAACCGAGTTGATTGCCATCATCCCCGACAATCCACCCGACAGCATCAGCGCATAAAGCGTGATCCTGACCGGGTTGATCCCGGCATAGACCGCCGCCTTCTCCTGCTTGCCAAAGGCGCGCAGCGCATAGCCCAGCCTCGTGTGCCACAGCAGCGCCCAGACCCCCAAGGCACAGGCCAAGGCGATCAGCAGACTGATATTGGCCGGGTTCTTGTTGGAAAACGGAATGCCGACCAGCCCCAGAATGTCCCCCAGCTTCGGCAGATAGGTCAGTTTGTCAAACCGGGCCGAGGCCGGGTCCATCTTGCCGACCGGGCGCAGCACATTGACCAGCAGGTAGTTCATCAGCGCATAGGCGATGAAGTTGAACATCATTGTCGTGATGACGATATGGCTGCCCCGCTTGGCCTGCAACCATGCCGGAATGAAGGCCCAGGCCCCACCAAACAACATCGCGCCGACAATCGCCCCCGCCAGGGCCAGCGACCAATGCGGCCACGGGACATAGAGCAGCGCCAATGCCACCCCAAGCCCGCCCAAAGTCGCCTGCCCCTCGCCGCCGATGTTGAACAGACTGGCCTGAAAAGCGATCGACACCGCCAGCCCGGTGAACATGAAGTTGGTGGCGTAATACAGGGTATAGCCCCAGCCATAGGTCGAACCCAAAGACCCGCTCACCATGATCTGCAACGCCTGAACCGGGCTTTGGCCGATTGACCAGATCAGCACGCCGCAAAACAGGAAGGCAATCAACAGACAGATCAGCGGCACCAGAACAACATCGGCCCAACGCGGCATCTGTCCCATCAAGCGGCCCCTTTGGCGCCGGTCATCCCCGCCATCATCATCCCCAATTCCCGCTCATCGGTCTTTTCCGGGTCGCGCTCGCCCATCAGCTGGCCGTCGAACATTACCACGATGCGGTCGGACAGCGACATGATCTCATCCAGCTCGACCGACACCAGCAGCACCGCCTTGCCGGCATCGCGCAGCGCCACGATCTGCTTGTGAATGAACTCGATGGCACCAATGTCCACGCCCCTTGTGGGCTGACCGACCAGCAACAGGTCCGGATTGCGCTCGATCTCGCGCGCCACGACGATCTTTTGCTGGTTGCCGCC
>JBDTQR010000182.1:0-9005 GCA_039932095.1 bacterium
CAGACCGAAGGCCGCCAGATGATCGGGCCTGGGGCCGATGAAGGTGATCCCTTCGGCCGCCAGCCGCTGGGCAAAGCCGATGTTTTCCGACAGAAAGCCATAACCGGGATGCACCGCCTCGGCCCCGGTCGCGTGACAGGCTGCCACCACGGCGTCGATGTTCAGATAGCTGTCCGTCGCCGCTGCGGGACCCAGCCGCACCGCTTCATCCGCGTCCCGCACATGACGGGCGAAGCGGTCGGCGTCGGAATAGACCGCGATCGATTCTATGCCCATCTGGCGCAGGGTACGGATCACCCGCAGCGCAATCTCACCCCGGTTGGCCACCAAGACCTTGCTGAACATTCGGCTAATCCCGGATCACGACGCGGATCGGCGTCGGGTCAAAGCCGTTGCAGGGGTTGTTGATCTGCGGGCAGTTGGAGATCACGCAGAGCACGTCCATCTCGGCCAGCAGCTCGACATGATCCCCAGGCCTGGAGACGCCATCGTCGATGGTCATCGCGCCGTTCGAGCTGATCGGCACGTTCATGAAGAAGTTGATGTTGGGCACGATGTCGCGCTTGGTCATGCCGTGGCGGGACAGTTCCAGGAGAAAATTCTCGCGGCAGGCGTGCAGGTAGCGGGTTTCATGGCCGAACCTGACGGTGTTGCTTTCGCAGGAGCAGCAACCGGCCGAGGTGTCATGGCGACCCGAGGTATCGGCGGTGACTGTCAGCATCAGGCGGCCTTCGGACGACATCACCCTGGTACCGGTGGAGATATAGGCCATGCCATTCTCGCGCAGGGTGTCTTGCGAAGAATAGCGTTCGCCGAAGTCGCCGAGGGCGTAGAAGATGGTGTCGATCGCCTGTTGGCCGAAACTATCCTCGATCCGGATCGTCTGGCCCTTGCGGACCACGCCGGACCATGGTTTTTCGGCGGGAATATCAAAGACCTGCATGGCGGCCCCCTCTGGCATTGTTCTCAAAGCCCCGGACTGCCTCAGCGGTCGCGGTGCGGCAGAGGTCGTCGGCTCCGACGGGGCGGGCGGCCAGCCGGGTTGCGATGAGCGCAGGCGTGTCGCCGGACACGTCGAGCGGATGCCTTGTGTTCGACAAGGCGACCAGCAGGTCCATCTCGGCCCGGAGGTCGACCCAGTCGTCGCCCGACAAGAGCACGCCGCGCCAGAACAGGCGGCCTTCGGCGTCCACCCTGACCGGCGCGAAGAAGGTCAGCAAGGCGGGCAGGTCGCGGCGGTCGAGGCCCAGTTTGGCCGCCGCCAGCACCATGTTGTCGCGGGCGTTGCGTTGTGTGCCGGCACTTGGCGTGCCGCCGGTCAGCACGTCATGGGCGCCAGAGCTATCCTCGCAGATCGACAACATGACGCGGCCCATGTCGGAAAACACCAGTCGGCCTTTGCGGAGTTCCGTGGTCCATTGCAGCTTGATGGTGTCGGGCAGGTTCATCCGCTCCGAGCTATCGGCGGCGGACCAGCAGGCCAGCGACACCGACGACCCCAGCCCGTCGACTTGCAGTCGCAGCACCTCGCCGGCGGCCAGACGCAGGGTCGTGTACCAACCAAACGGCACCACATCGGTGCCCAAGCTGCGGGCGGGGTCCGGGGCGGGCGCAGGCCGCGGGCTTGGCCCCGGCATCGCCTTGGGCGCAAAGTTGAGGCCGCGTCTCTGGTGTTCCTCATAGCGGGCGCGGTCGGCGGCGATCTGGTCTGGAGTGCGGTGGATGTGCATGGGTCCCTCAGCTTTGCCGGGCCGTCCCGACATGGGCCTCGAAGTTGGTCGGGTCGTCCCGACCGGGCAAGATGTCTGCGTCAAACATCGTCACCTGTCCCGCCACACGCGGCGGCCAGACGGCGATGTCCTTTGTGATGGTGGCGCCGTAGCGCTCGCGCTCCTCAGGCCGGTCGCGCGGGCGTTCGAAGGCAATGATCCGGGTGGCGAGCGTGAACGCCTCGCGCAGATCATGGGTGACCATGACCACGGTCATCGGGGTTTCGTGCCACAGTCGGCGCATCAAAACATGGATATCGCTGCGAATTCCGGGGTCCAGTGCGCCAAACGGCTCATCCAGCAAGAGGACGCGCGGCTGCATCATCAGCGCCTGCGCCAGGGCCAGCCGCTGCTGCATCCCGCCCGACAGTTGCGCCGGATATTTTGCCTCGGCCCCGGCCAGCCCGACCTCGGCGATCAGAGCTTCGGCCCGTTCGCGGACCGCCCGGCCCGCCAGCCCGAAACTGCGCCCGGTCAGGCGGTTGGCCTGCAACTCCGGCCCCAGCATGACATTGCCCAGCACCGTCAGATGCGGAAAGACCGAGTAGCGCTGATAGACCACGCCCCGGTCCGGCCCGGGTTCCGGCGGCAAGGGCGCACCGTCTATTAGGATCCGGCCGCGCGTCGGGCGTTCCTGGCCCAGAAGCATCCGCAGAAAGGTGGTCTTGCCGCAACCCGACGGGCCGACAAGGGCCAGGAAGGACCGCGGCGCCACCTCCAGCGACAGGTTCTCCAGCACGATCTGGTCGCCGTATTCCTTCCACACCCTGTCCACTGTCAGCCCGGTCATGCGGCCTCCATCCCCGACCACGGGAACACTTTTCGCGTCAGCCACGACAGCGCCAGATCGCCCAGCACCGCCAGCAGGGTAATCCAGGCGACATAGGGGAAGATGACGTCCATCGACAGATAGCGGCGGACAAGGAAGATCCGGTAGCCAAGGCCGGCTTCGGCCGAGATTGCCTCGGCGGCGATCAGGAACAGGAAGGCCGGGCCGAGTTGCAGGCGCAGGCTGGTCAGCAAGCGCGGCAGGATCTGCGGCAGCACGACGCGCAGCGCGATCAGCCAGCTGGAGGCGGACAGGGTTTCGGCCTTGACGATCTGCTCACGCGGGATGGCGAGGACCGACAGGCAGAGGTCGCGGGTCAGGATCGGGGCGACGCCAATCACGATGAGGGCGATCTTGGAGGTCTCGCCGAGACCCAGGACGATGAACAGGATCGGCAGCAGGGCCAGCGGCGGCACCATGGAGATGAACGCGACGAAGGGTGACAAAGTGGCGCGCAGATAGGGCACCATGCCGATCGCCATGCCAAGCAGCAGTGCGATACAGGCCGACAGCGCCAATGCGATGCCGAGCCGGTCGAGACTGGCAACGGTGTCGGCCCATAACAGGTAGTCGCCGGTGCGCGGGTCAGGGGCAAAGGCCATGCGGTCGACAGTCCGGGCGATGGTGGTCAGCGCCGGCAGCAGCTTGTCCTGCGGATTGCCCGCCAGCCGGATTGCCGAACCAGCCAGATAGGCCAGCACCAAAAGACCGAAGGGCAGCGCCCTGAGCAGCGCCATGCTGCCCGGATTGGGTTGCCGGTTGATCCAACGCATGCGCGGACCCCTCGGCCTACAGGACGCCGTCCGCCGCCATCTTCATGAAACTTTCGTCGAAACGCAGTTTGACATTGGCGCTGTCGCCTAGCACCGAGCCATCCGCCAGCTCGATGCCGATGACATCGGCCGAGGCGGCACCCGACCCCAGAAGCCCCTTGTCGAACAGGAAGGTCCGCACCCTGTCCATCGTCGCCCCCAGATCCGGCGAGGCGGTGAAGGCCACCGCATCCGCCGCTGCCGCAAACAGCTTGGTCGCCGCCATCTGGTCTTCAAACCCGGCCTGATCTGTCCCCGACGCTGTGCCCATGGCAGCCCGTGCCGCATCGCCGTCCGCAGTGTCGGCGATCATCAGTGACGCTGCCTCATACCAGATCCCCGCAAGCGCCTTGCCGAAATCCGGGTTGTCGGCCAACACGGCGGTATTGGCGACCATCAGGTCGATAATCTCCCCCGGGATCTGGCTGCTGTCGAACACCTTGGTGGCGTCGGGCAGCTTGACGATCTCGGCCACCATCGGGTTCCAGGTTACCATCGCGGTCACATCCGGGGTCTGGAACGCACCGACCATGTCGGGGTCGGCAGTGTTGATCACCTTGACGTCGGCCTCGGTCATGCCGACGCTTTCCAGCGCCCTTGCCAGCAGGTAATGCGACACCGAAAACTCGACCAGGTTGACATTGCGGCCCTTGATATCGGTCAGGCTGGCCCCGTCCTTCAGGATCACCGCATCATTTCCCGCCGAAAAGTCTCCGACGATGACGGCGGTGGTGTCGACGCCGCCTGCCGAGGGGATCGACAGCCCGTCCATATTGGTGACAGTCACCGCGTCATAGGCGCCCGCCGTGTATTGGTTGATCGATTCCACATAGTCGTTGAACTGGGTCACCTCGATGGTCAGCCCATATTTGTCGGCCCATTTCTTGACGATGCCCTGATCCATGGCATAGCCCCACGGCATCCAGCCGACATAGATTGACCAGCCGACCTTGAAATCGGTCTTGGCGGCGGCGCGGGCAGGCAGGCCCGCCAGCACTGGGGCACTCGCCATCGCGGCGAGCAAGGTTCTGCGGTTCAGCGTCATCTGGTTCCCTTTCGCACAGAGTGAGGGAAGACGGACCTGCGCGCCGCCAATCCCTTGGCCTTACGAGGTCTCCCGGGCTTTTGTCCCGCCGTGCGCCCGTCCGGTATCTGCCGAACGGCGGCAGCTCTCGGACCAGACACATCCGTGGATGCCGGAACCCTAGCCACCAACTCATGACCCCACTGTCCGCGCGCCGCCTTGCCCAAAGCAAGAGCCGACGGACCGGGGCTCGCCGCACTGCAGCATCTGATCAGTTTTTGAGCGATCCGGACGGGCGGATGCCCGCCAAGCAGGCAGACAATCCCCATTGGCGCAAAATGAACCCCTCAATCCCAGCAGAATCATGCGCCGGACCAGGTCGGAGAGACCTCAGCAGACGGCCGCGGTCCGATCGCCCCGGTCCCGGAACCGGCACTGCTGCAAAGGCGTTGCTCAAACGGAAAAGGCGTCCCGCAGGACGCCCTCTAACCGGTTGTTCTGGTTGGTGGAGCCAGGGAGGATCGAACTCCCGACCTCTTGAATGCCATTCAAGCGCTCTCCCATCTGAGCTATGACCCCGATCAATCATCACGACATTGGGCATGTCGTGCGGCGCTGTTTAGGGGCAGGGGGCGGGGGGTGCAAGGGAAAAACGCACCCGCCCGCTGCCGGTAAATCAGACTTCTTCCTCGTCGCCCGCGACTTCCGTCAGATCGTCCAGTGACACGTTGTCGTCGGCGTCTTCTTCCAGCAGCTCGTCGTCCAGTTCCGTGTCATCGGCGACACCGGGCGTCAGCAGATCTTCGTCAGTGTCCAGGTCGTCGACCAGGGCGTCATCCTTCTCGGGCGCCACCCGGGCGATGACCGAGGCCGCCATCTTGCGGCGCGCGCTTTCGATGTCGACGACCTCACCGGTATAGGGGCTGACGATCGGCGATTTGTTCAGGTCGTAGAAGCGCTTGCCAGTGGTTGGGCAGGTGCGCTTCGTGCCCCATTCAAGCTTGGGCATTGGAATCCTTTAAGGCTGTTTGCCAGTGAGCCGCTCGCTTGCCACAGGTGATGAAGACTGTCAAAGGCTTTTCACGCCGATTTTGCCGCCATCGCCCCGCCGCGCGCGGCCAGTTGCGAAGATGCCAAAGCTGGGTATTCTGCGGCCTCAGATCAAGAGGCCCCATGCCCATCCTGCCCGGCTCTCCACCTGTCGAATATATCCTGCGCCGCTCCGCCCGGTCGCCGCGATTTTCCCTGCGGGTGTCGCAACTTGACGGGCGGGTGACGGTGTCGATGCCGCTGCGCGCGCGTGAGCGTGATGCCGTGGCCTTCGTGCAAGGCCACGAATCCTGGCTGCGCGCCGCGCTCGCCCGCCAGCCGCTGCAAACCGCGGTGACCATGGGCGACAGGGTGCCAGTCGAGGGCCGTCTGTTCACCTTGACCCCGGGTCCGGGCCGCAGCGTCACGACCAACGGCGAATCGCTGATGATCCCCGGTGCCCCGGAACAGGCCGCCGCCCGCGCCGCCGCCTGGCTCAAAACCCGCGCCCGCAACGAGCTCGCCGCCGCCTCCGATCACTACGCCGGCCAGATTGGTCGCAAGGTCAGCCGCATCACCCTGCGCGACACCCGGTCGCGCTGGGGCTCGTGCAGCCATGACGGCGCGCTGATGTATTCCTGGCGCCTGATCCTCGCCCCGCCCGAGGTGCTGCGTTATGTCGCCGCCCATGAGGTGGCCCATATGGTCGAGATGAACCATTCCGCTGCGTTCTGGTCGGTTGTCACCCGGCTCTATCCCGGTTGGCAGAGCCAGCGCCGCTGGCTGCAGACCCAGGGCCAGACCCTGCACAGCTATCACTTCGGCTGAGCCTTTCATCTGTCGATAAATATCATCGGGGGTTGCGGGGGGTGGACCCCCCCGGTCGGCCACGGCAATGGTCAAGATCGCCCCTTGACCGGACCCCGGCCCGGTGCTTGGCTTGGCCCCATGCCGATCATCCCCCGCCTCGCCGACCCCAACGCCCCTGCACATGAGCGGCTTTACCGGACGCTGCGCCAGCAGATCATGCATGGCGAACTGGACCCCGGCCAGCCGATCACGCTGCGTGGCCTCGCCGAACAGCACGGTGTCTCGATGACCCCGGCGCGTGAGGCGGTCCGCCGTCTGGCGGCCGAGGGTGCCTTGACGATCTCATCCTCCGGCCGCGTCTCCACACCCGAACTCAGCCCCGAACGCATCGAGGAACTGGCCTCGATCCGCGCTTTGATCGAGCCCGAGATGGCCTCGCGCGCCCTGCCCCGGGCCCATTTCGCCCTGATCGACCGGCTGACCGCGATCAATGCGTTGAACCAGGAAGCGTCGATGACCCACAACGCCGTGGCCTATGTGCGGACCAATCTGGAATTTCACCGCACGCTTTACCTGCGCGCCCAGGCCCCGGCCATGCTGGCGATCTGCGAAACCGTCTGGCTGCAACTCGGCCCCACCATGCGCGCGCTGTATGACAAGCTGAAACGCCGCGACACCCCGCACCATCACCGCATCATTCTTGCTGCCCTGCGGGCTGGCGATGAGCCCGGACTGCGGCTGGCAATCCGCACCGATGTGACCCAGGGGTTGCGGCATCTGGCGAGTTGACCGGCCGGGTCCCCCGGTCAGGCGTCCGTCACCGCGCCGCGATGACATAGACCACGTAGCCGATCAGCAGCAGCCCGCCGGTGACCCGGCCGATCTGTGGTTGCCTCAGGATCAACCCGGTCACCACCAGCGACGCGACGATCAGGACCGGCAGATCGAAGGTCAGGAAGCGTGGCGCCACCGGTATCGGCCGCACGATCGCCGTCACCCCCAGAATGCCAAGGATGTTGAAGATGTTCGACCCGACGACATTGCCGATGGCGATGGCGGTCTGCCGGCGGAACGCTGCCACCAGCGAGGTGGCCAGTTCGGGCAGCGAGGTGCCGACTGCCACGATGGTCAGGCCGATAAACGCCTCCGACACCCCGAAATCGCGGGCAATGGCGACCGACCCCTCGACCAGAAACTGCGCGCCAAACAGCAGGGCGGCAAAGCCGAAACCGATCCAGAGCAGCGCTGTCAGGACCGGCATCTGCGGGTCGGACTGACCGTCCTCCTCGGGCCGATGGTCGCCGGGCGTCAACACCGCCCAGATCAGATAGAAGGCCAATCCGGCGACCAGAACACCGCCTGCCCAGCGGCCAATTTCGCCAATCGCGAACAGCGGCACCAGCACCAGCCCCGCCGCAACCATCACGGCGGTGTCACGGCGCAAAGTCGCCCCGACAATGCGGATCGGCGTCACCAGACTGGTCACCCCGAGGATCAGCAGCAAATTGGCAACGCACGACCCGATGACATTGCCAACGGCAATATCCGGCGCGCCCTGCAGCGCTGCCTGTACCGATACCAGCAACTCAGGCGTCGAGGTGCCAAAGCCGACGACGGTCAATCCGATGATCAGCGGCGAAATCGACAGCCTGCGCGCGACATTGACACTGCCGCGCACCAGAGCCTCGCCGCCCAGAAACAGCCCGATCAGACCCATGACGATAAAGACGTAATCCAAAAGACCTCCTCAGCGCCCCGAATTCCACTGCCGACGTCCCTTCGGGCCCGGAGACGAGGACCGAAAGAGACATTGTCACCCCATCATTGGCAGACTCGCGCAAACCTTTCCACCCGGCTAACGCAAATCCTCAACCCTCTGATTTCCAACACTTCCCCAAAGCGTCCACACGTGGACACTCCGATTTTTCGCAGGATAATCGTGCCCCCCGCTCAATTCATCGGCGCCCCACCCTCACGTTTCCGCCGCACCACATAATCCTGCAAACTGTCCGCCACGCCGGCATCCAACCCAGGGTCCTCATATTCCGCCAACAACTGCTTCCACACCGCGTTCGCCCGCTTCGGCAGTTCGACCGAGCCCTTTTCCAGCCATTGCGGGTAATTGTCCCAGTTCGACAGCATCGGCGTGTGAAACGCCGTCTCATAGCGGCTCATCGTGTGGGCAGTGCCAAAGAAATGCCCGCCCGCCCCCACATCGATGATCGCCTCCACCCCCAGACTGTCGGGGTCGGTCTTGATCGGCTCAAGATAGGCCTGCATCATCTGCAACATCTCGGCATCGAGGATCAGCTTTTCGAAACTGGCGGTCAGCCCGCCATGCATCCAGCCCGCGCCATGCTCGATCAGATGCGCCCCGCCCATGACCGAGCCCCACAGCGCCATCTGACTCTCATAAGCCGCCTGGGCATCCACCGCATTTGCCGCCGTCACGTTGGACGACCGGAACGGCACCCCGATCAGCCGCGCCAGTTGCCCCGATGCCTGCGCCGCCTTGGCATATTCCGGCGTGCCGAACGCCGGCGCGCCCGACCGCATGTCCACGTTGGAGGTGAAGCCGCCATACATCACCGGCACCCCGGGCCGCACGATCTGGGTCAGCACGATCCCCGCCAGGGCCTCGGCATGCTGCAACACCAGCGCGCCGCCAATCGTCACCGGCGCCATCGCCCCTGACAGGGTGAAGGGCGTGATGACATTGACCTGGCCATGCG
>JBDTQR010000183.1:0-8861 GCA_039932095.1 bacterium
TCAGAAATGGCGGCGATCTTCTTGGCCAGCTACACCACGCCCGGGGACACGATCGCACCGGGCCGCGCACGGCTCGAATAGGCTGCAACTGCTGTCTGCCCGCGTTGATTGCGAAGGTAGTCAATCAGGATCTTGCCGCGCCGCTTGGACTTGGTGATCGTCGCCACATAGCGGTCCGGGCTGTCTGCCGCCATCGCCACGGCCAAGGATTTTGAGAAGGCCCTGACCGTTGGCCAGTCAGCCTTGGGGACCAGCGGGGCAACGACGTGCAGACCTTTGCCGCCGGAGGTCTTGACGAATGCTGCCAGACCGCTGTCAGACAACCGCTGTCGAACCTCGCACCCGGCATCGATCACCGCTTGCCACGCGACGCCCTCACCGGGATCGAGGTCCATCGTGATCATGTCCGGGTAGTTCAGATTCTCAAGCCTGGCACCCCAGGGATGGATTTCCAGTGACGCGGATTGGACCAGACCCAGCAGGCCGTTCAGGTCCTTGATGGCGATCAATGGCTCGCCATCAGGGTCGGACGGGTCGGTCACCTGCATGATTTTCGGGTTCATCCCTTTCCAGGCGTGTTTCTGAAAGAAGGTTTCGCCGTCGATGCCTGTCGGACAGCGCAACAGGGCCAAAGGGCGGCCTGCAATATAGGGTTCGATATGGGCCCAGATCTGCGTGTAATAATCGGCGAGCCCCTCTTTGGTGACACCATCTGCCGGCCAGTAGATCCGGTCTGGATGGGTCAGTTTCACCGCCGTCTTCGCAGGTTTCGTGGCCTTGCCCGAAGGTTTCGGCGTTTCACGGGTGATCTCTTTCGCCATCTTGTCCTCTCTGAGGCCGCGGAAAGCTGCGTGGCGCAGGTGGCCGTCAGCGGTCCAGGACCGAAATTCGACCTCGGCCACCAGTTCGGGCCGGACATAGCGGACAAGCCGGCCTTCCGTGGCGGTCAAGGCCGCATCAAACGGGCTGGACGGCGCGCGCAGGCGGTCCAGTTTGCTGAACAAGTCCTGGGCCACAGCCGCAGTAAACCCTGTTCCCACCCGTCCGACATGGCGCAACTTGCCGCCTGCATGGACACCGAGCACCAGCGACCCGATGGCCTTGCGCGACACGGTTGACGGCACGTAGCCCGCGATGACAAACTCTTGCCGTGCCGAGCATTTCGCTTTTACCCAGCTCTTACCGCGCCCGGAGGTGTAGCGAGCGTCGCGCAGCTTTGACACGACCCCCTCCAGCCCCAATTTGCAGGCGTGGCGCAGGATCAGCGCGCCATCATCCTCAAGATGACCGCTGAAGCGGATCATTGGCGCGGCATCAGCCAAAAGGGCCTGAAGCGCCGCCTTGCGATCGGCAAGAGGCGCCTGTCGCAGATCGTAACTGTCCAGATACATCAGATCGAACAGGTAGAGCACAAAACGGTCGCTGCGACCCGCGCTCAGATCCGCCTGCAGCGCCGAAAAGGTCGAGGTTCCGGCGGCAGCTTCGACCACCAGTTCGCCGTCAAGAATGGCTGATCCGAGGCGCAGGTCCTGCAGAGCCGAAACCAGGGATTTGCCGAATTTGCTGGTCCAGTCAAGCCCTGACCGCGTCAGAAGTTTGACGCGGCCAGGCTCGATCCGCGCCTGCAGTCGGTAACCGTCATACTTGATCTCGTGAATCCACCGCTCGCCGTCGGGCGGCTTTGCGGCCAGCGTACACAGCATCGGTTCGATGAAGCCCGGCATCGCGGTCTTTTTCGCGCCCGTCTGTTTTGCGGGGTCAGGCAGCTCGGCGTCTGGTTTGACTGGCGAGGGATTGCCAACCGGCTTGCTGCGGGTGGCTTTGGTGATCCGCCCGGTTTTTGACGACCAACCGGGTTCCTCGTCCTTCACCTGTGACACACCGCGCCCAGTTGCAACCGAGTCCGGACGCTCGACCAGTATATCCTTTGCGTCTGCCGCGCGGGCCATGTCGTCCTCGGCCTTGATCAACAACCAGTTTTCCCGCTTTTCGCCGGGTTTGCCGTGCATCCGCACCAGATGCCACCTGCCTTTCAGCTTTTCGCCGTTCAGGTCGAATTCCAGATGACCCTTGGCATAGCCCTTGTCGGCATCGCCGACCGGTGCCCAAGTGCCGCGATCCCACAGGATCACGGTGCCGCCACCATATTCGCCCTTGGGAATGGTGCCCTCGAAGCCGCCATATTCCAGCGGGTGATCCTCGACATGCACGGCAAGGCGCTTTTCACCGGCAACCAGACTGGGGCCTTTGGTCACCGCCCAGCTTTTCAGCACGCCATCCATTTCCAGTCGAAAATCATAGTGCAGTCGGGTGGCATCGTGTTTCTGGATGACAAAACTATGGCCACTGGACCGGGTCTTGCCGCCTTTGGGTTCAGGCGTCGCGGCAAAATCCCGCTTCCGGTGATAGGTTTCGAGGGCCATATCAACTGGCCTTTCTGCGGGAGCCACCTTTGGCAGCAGGCGTCTTTGCGGGCGACGTCTTGCCGGCGCTTTCGCGCAAGGCGGCCAGCAGATCAACGACCTTGTCAGAATTGGGTTGCGGTTTCACCCCAAGGGATTTGCCGGCCAGCTTGGCCTTGACCAGATCGGCAAGGGCGCTTTCATAGCGATCATCGAAGGCTGACGGGTCGAATTTGCCCGATTTGGTCTTGATGATATGTTCGGCCAGATCGAGCATCTCTCCCTTGACCTCGATCTTAGGTATATCGGCAAAGGCTTCGTCGGCCTGACGTACCTCATAGTCGAAGTTCAGGGTGGTGGCGATCAGCCCGGCACCTTGGGGCCGGATCAAGACCGTGCGAAGGCGGCGGAACAGGACTGTCCGGGCCAGTGCCGCGACGTTGTTCTTGGCCAGACCGTCGCGGATCAAACCGAATGCCTCCTGCGCGGTCTTGTCGGAGGGAACGAGGTAGTAGGGCTTGTCGAAATAGATCGTGTCGATCTGGTTGCAGGCGATGAAGCCGGACACGTCCAGCGTCTTGTCGCTGTCGGGAACCGTGGCGGCAAGCTCCTCTGGCGTCAGGGTGATGTAGTTTCCATCGCTGACCTCGTATCCCTTGACCTGATCGCCGGGTTCGACAGGTTTGCCTGTATCACTGTCGACAAAGTTGCGGCGAAGGCGGTGGCCGGTTTGTCGGTTGAGCATGTGCAGGGAAATCCGCTCCGACGTCGAGGCCGCAGTGTAAAGGGCCACCGGGCAGGTGACCTCGGCGATCTTCAACTCGCCTTTCCAGTTTGCGCGGGGTGCCACTGTCCGCGCTCCTAAGGCAGGATGTCGCTTTGGCGCATGTTCGGATCGAGCAGGCGGCCGGCATCGTCTGGCAGGTCTTCGGGGTCTGCGCTTTCCTTTGAGCCATTGTCGTTCGGATCCTCGTCCAGCGGGTCGTTGCCGGGCAGGATGTTGCCGTCATCGTTGATGTTCAGCGCGTCTTGTGGCGAGACGGGCAGATCGTCTTCGGCGGTGTCGAAAACCGGTGGTGTTTGGTCTTTGGCGGGGTCGAATTTCGGAGTGTTGTCGGACATGGAGGTAGCCTTTCGTTCTGGCATCCTGCGGCCGCGTGGCCGGATGTCAGACCGTAAACCAGTCTTGGCAACAGTTTGTTCCCGGCGGTGGCGGATCAGGTGTCGGGCCCCAGGATTGGCTGCCAGAACTGGCCCGCGCGCCACGGGCCATCAGCGCTGCGCCGTCAGATCCCTGCGTACCAGTCATAGCCGATCTGGTCCTCCCAGAAGCCGCCTTTGCCGAGGCCGGTTCCGTCAAGGCTGGCCACCGCCTCGATCCGCATGATGTATTTCGCCTGTTTGTAGCCTAGTTGGCGTTCCACCCGCAGCCGCAACGGCGCACCGTGGCCGACAGACAGGCTCTGGTCGTTCATCGCGTAGGCGAGAATGGTCTGGGGGTGGAAGGCGTCGACCAGATCGATGCTTTCGTAATAGGCTTGGCCGTCGAAATCATCGGCGCAGTGCAGCACCAGATACCGCGCCGTGGGCAGCAGCGTCGCCTGGGCGAGCAGGGTCGCCAAAGGCAGGCCGGTCCATTTGCCAATCGCACTCCACCCCTCGACGCAGTCGTGCCGGGTAATCTGGGTGCGGGCGGGCATCGCCTTGATCTCGGCGAGGGTGAAGGTTTGGGGCGACGCTACCAATCCATCGACCTGAAGCTTCCAATTGACAAAACCGCTGGCGGCATGGGCCTGAAAGGCCGGTGAGGCGGGCATGGTGTTGCCGTTGGTTCGGAAGTCGGGCGACAGGTCGGCTTCGGTGAATTCGGGCGCCAGCGCATTGCGCCCGATCAGGCGGTGGGTCTGGTAGGACAGCTTTTCGCCAGTACCAAGCACCAGGTCACGGAAGGGCGGGCTGAAGATCAGGCCAGCGGTGCCGCCCGCGATCACGGTCAGACCAAGACCGGACAGAAGGTCACGACGGGTTATCAGACTGGACATCAGACTTTCTCCTTGGGCAGGCGGTAGCGTCCTGTGATCATCGAGCGGATTTCATTGATCGGGCCAGCAAGGATGACCATCAGCAGATGGACCAGAATGAACAGCACGATGCCGATGGCAAAGATGAAGTGGAGCGACCGGGCCGACTGGCGGCCGCCGAACAGGTCCAAGAGCCATGACATCGAAGCATCGAGACCGGGCGACATGGTGAACCCGGTCAGGATCATGCCGGGGATCAGCACGATCAGGACCGACAGATAGGCGAATTTCTGCAGGATGTTGTAACGCCGCGCGGCCTCGCCGGTCGGGAATTGCAGGCGGGCGTGATGCTTGATGTCGGACCAGATATGCGCTGGCCGGATCTCTGCGCCGGTGGGCAGAAGGTCGCGTTGCAGATGGCGGTTCCACAGGCTGCGGATCAGATAGGCGGCAATGCCGACGGCAAAGACCCAGGCAAAGGTCAGGTGCCAGCGCCGTGCCAGCGCGAGGTTGTAGCCCTGCGGCAGGGTCGCCCAATAGGGGAAGGCGCGGTTGCGGACCACACCCGTCGCATCGGTCCAGCGCCCCAAGACGCCGGTTGTGCTCAGCGTCAGGTCGCCAACCCGCAGATAGCCCCTGTCACCGTCCGCGCCAATTTGCAGCCAGGAGTGATCGGGATTTGCACCGTACTTGCCCCAATACAATCTGGGATGGGCGTTGAAGATCATCAGCCCGCTCATCAGCATGATGACCAGGGTCACCACATTGGTCCAGTGCCACAGCCGGGTTGAAAGCCGGTGCCGGTTCACGATGTCGCCGCCAACCGGCACAGTTTGCGGGTCAGTATTCGGTAGGTCGATGCTGGTCATGGCGGCTCCGATCAAATCCAGAGGAGGGTTGGCGCCAGTGCGAGACCGGCGCCAAACTGCGTCACTTCATCATGTGCATGGCGTCCATTGCCATCATGTCGGGATGCGCGGTGCAAGCGGCGACCATCGCGGCCATTTCTTCATCTGCGCTCATCGCCGGAGCGGCGGCCATTGCATCACCGGCGGTCGTGGTGGTCGTGTCAGTTGCCATCGCGCCATCAGCGGCCATCTTGTCGGCCTCCATTCCGGCGGTCATGGCGCCCATCTGGTCATCGTGGCCCATCGCCATGAAGGCGCTGCAGGTCACGTCAGCGGCCATGGTGTCGGCGAAGGCCGGGGCGGTCAGCGCGGTCGAGATTGCGAGGGCGAGGAATAGGCGGTTCATGGGAAAGCTCCATTGTTGTCAGGGCATTGCTGCCCCAGATGCTGCACCGGCCCATCATTGGACCGATTGACACCAAGGTGCCTGACCTGAGCGGAAAGGGGAAATGCCGCTTGCCAATGCTTTCGATGCGCTGCGGCTATGGCAATGTGACAGTCCATGCAGAGAATGTATGAAACCCATGCGTGACAGGGTCTTCATATTGCGGCCCGATTGGCGGATGATGCAGGGATGGAAAAACCCGCCCTCCTTGCGCCGCGCCTTGCCTATTGCAGAAACCTGCCGGACGCATGGTGCGCGTCCTATGACGCGTTGATTGACCGCTTGCATGCGTCCGGTGCCACGGACGGCGCACCCGCCGTGGGGGATATCGTGGCGGATTTCGCGCTGCCAGACGCAGCGGGACATCTGTGGCGTCTGAGCGAGCTTTTGGCCGACGGTCCTGCCGTGCTCAGCTTCAACAGAGGCAGCTGGTGTCCTTATTGCGAGCAGGAGATCGGCGCCTGGTCCGACCATCGCGAGGCGTTGACGGCTGCTGGGGCAAGGCTGATCATCGTGACCCCGGAAGCCGGCGGGCGGATGACGGCATTGGCCGAAATGGCCGGCGACACGGCCGTCGTGCTGTGCGATCTGAACATGGGCGTTGCGATGGCGAATGGCTTGGCCTTCCCGGTCGGACCGGCGATCCTGGAGCAATATCTTGGCCCGGGGTTTGACCTGTCCGAGATCAATGGCACCGCAAGCGGCTTTCTGCCCGTGCCGGCCACCTTTCTGCTTGATGCCGCGCGCAGGGTGCATTTCGCCTTCGTGGATCCCGATTTCAGTCAACGCGCCGAGCCCGAGGCCGTGCTTGCGGTCCTGTCGTCGATGCTGCAGGCCGAGTGACCGGTCCCGGCCGGCTGCCAATCCCGCGCTCTGGCGATGCGCAGGAACGCATCCGCTGCCCGGCCGCGACGCCGGCCAGCGACGGCTGCCAGCACGATGTTCTGGCCCAGCCCGTGATCAGCAAGACCAACGAGGATGACGCCCTCTGCCTTTGTGTCGACGGGCAGCATTGCCAGCCCAAGGCCCTGCCGAACCAGGCGCAGTGCGAGATCGGGATTGTCCGCCCGGTGCCGGAAACTCGGATCAAGTCCAGCCGACGCGGTCACCGAACGCCAAAACGCTGTGGCTTCATCAGCGCAATCGATCCAGGGGCCCGCCATGACATCCGCCATGCAGGGCGGCCCGGCCTTCGCCAAAGGATGGCCGCTTCCGACGGCCATCTTGTAGGTCTGCGTGAAGAGGGGCCAGATTTCCAGCCGGTCGGGCACCACGTCGGGCGGGGCGATCAGCAGCAGGTCCATCCCGCCCTTCAACGACAGGTCGATCAACTGGTCCGAGGTGCCGCCGCGCAGGTCAATCGTCAGCCCCGGCAGCGCCGTCGCCAGCGACCCCAAAATCTCGTCCAGCACCGGCGACGCCACGCCCTGCGCCACGCCGATCACCAAGGGTGTGACCTCGGCCCGCCCGATGCTGCTGGCCAGGGTGGTCGCGGCCTCTGCCGCGTCAAAGGTCTGCTCCAGATGGGGCAGCACCATGCGGCCCAGTTCGGTAAGGTGGGTCAGTGCGCGTTCCCGGTTGAACAACAGACCGCCGAATTCGTCTTCCAGCTTCTGGATGGCACGGGTCAATGACGGCTGGGTGACGTTGCACTGATCCGCCGCACGGGTAAAGTTCAGCGTCCTGGTCACCGCGAGGAAGTATTTGATCTGGTGCATTTCCATTGGAGTCGTGCGCCACCCGGTAAATGGAATTGCCAATTCGGCCAGGATATCCCTGAAACGCAGGAAATGTAAGGCAAAGGGGCCGATGATCTTTGCCAGATTGGCGGCGGAAGCGAAGCGACGCTTCCGACCCTAGTTTTGTGGCGCCGCAAGCCGTGCGACTTCGGCCTTCAGGGCCGCGATTTCTTGATCTTTGGCGGCAAGGGCCGCTGCGACATCAGCCGCCTCAAAGCGTTGCGGGATGTGTTGCGGGCAGTTGGAATCCCAAGCCGCGACGGTGAACAGGATGACCTGCTCGGCACGGGCCTTGTAGTCTGCGGGCATCAGGCGCGCGGTCAAATCGCTGTCGCCTTCAACGATCCGGGCGCTGCCCCAGATCTTGATGCGGCGACGGTGGGCGTAGTCGATCAGGAACAGATAGGCCCTCGGATTGTCGGCCAGATTGCCGGAGGAGATGAATTGCCGGTTTCCGGCGAAGTCGACAAAGCCGATGGTGTGGTCGTCGACCACCCGCAAGAAGCCGGGCGGACCGCCACGGTGCTGGATATAGGGCTGACCCTCGGTATTGGCAGTTGCCAGAAAGATGCTGGTCTGCGCCTCGATGAACCCCTTCATATCATCGTCAATCGTGGTTTGCCACGAACCCGCCGATTCCTGATTGGCATAGGCGCGGCGCGAGCCTTTGCGGGCCTGGATCGCCTTGACGCTGGGCGTGAAGGCGACGTCGCTGGAATAGCCCATGCGGTCCTCCTATAGACCAAGGTCGCTGAGGCCGGGGTGATCATCGGGCCGACGGCCCAATGGCCAGTGGAACTTGCGGTCGGCTTCCGCGATGGCGAGGTCGTTGATGCTGGCATGCCGGCGCGCCATCAGGCCTTCGGCATCGAATTGCCAGTTCTCGTTGCCATAGCTGCGGAACCACTGGCCGCCCGCGTCGCGCCATTCATAGGCAAAGCGCACGGCGATGCGGGCGCCCAAGGTGCCCCAGATTTCCTTGATCAGGCGGTAATCCAGTTCCCGCGTCCATTTGCGGGTCAGGAAGGCCTCGATCTCGGACCGGCCGGTCAGAAATTCGGTCCGGTTGCGCCATTGGCTGTCGGCGGTGTAGGCCAGCGCCACACGGGCGGGATCGCGGGAGTTCCACGCATCCTCGGCCATGCGGGCCTTCTGCGCGGCTGTTTCCAAGGTAAAGGGCGGCAAGGGAGGGCGTGACATTGGCAGGCTCCACGAACGGGTTGGGTGTCGCCCGGCTCGGGCGACACCAATGGCTCAGGCGGCGAGGGCCTTGGCGACCGGGAAATCAATCGCGGTCTGGGCAACCGAATTGATGTAGTTGGTCCAGGTGTTCAGCGCGACGTGCAGGACTATCTCGACCACTTGCGCATCGTCATAACCGGCCAGCTTGACCGCCCGCAGATCAT
>JBDTQR010000184.1:0-8845 GCA_039932095.1 bacterium
CGACGATATCGCAGTGGTGGGTCAGGCGATCGAGTAGCGCCGTCGTCATCTTGGCATCGCCGAACACGCTGGGCCATTCGCCGAACGCGAGGTTGGTGGTGACGATGATCGAGGTGCGCTCGTAGAGCTTGCTGATCAGGTGGAACAGCAACTGTCCCCCGGCCTGGGCGAAGGGCAGATAGCCAAGCTCATCCAGGATGATGAAGTCGAGGCGGTTCAGGTAATCGGCCAGGCGGCCCTGTTTGCCGCTGCGGGTCTCGGTCTCGAGGCGGTTGTGCAGCTATCGGGCTCGCGAGCGTAAGACAAGGCTTCTCTTTCGGTTTCAGGTTTCGAATCGCGGCATCCGTTAGAGGCATGGTGGGGGTATCGCCTTTTTCGCTTTCTTCCCGATACCCCCAGTGATACCCCCAAACCGGGGGTATCACAGCGGATCATGTCATAGGACATCGGACAAACCGGGATCACGAAACCCTTATATACCAAGGGATTTCGCATGTCACACGACGATTTCGGATTGGAAAGTGGTGGCGAGGGGGGGACTCGAACCCCCGACCCCGTGATTATGAGTCACGTGCTCTAACCAGCTGAGCTACCTAGCCACTGCGGCGGGGGAGTAGTGGACACACTGCACAGCGTCAAGGCGGAATCGTCAGCCCTCAGCCTTTACCGGCCGGCTCGGCTCGCATCCTGCTGGCGCGGGCCGACCATCAGACAAACTGCCGGCTACGCGTCGATCCAGGGATCCGGCACAGCTCTCTGCACGCCCTCTGCACGCGCCCTGCAGGCCTGCTGCGCCGATCGCCATTATCCCGGACCAAAGGCAGGCCAGAACCGGAGAAGATGATGCCGCATGACTGGGTGATCCACGGGGTTCCGATGGCGATTGAATGCGACGGCTGGTGGCTGGTCGATCCGCCGGGCGATGGCTTGGGCCGCCCCGGTCGGCTGAACCGGCGGCGCAGCGCGGCGCTGGTGCTGCTGGTTGCTGCGGCCGATCTGCTGTTTTACCGTCAGACCCTTGGCCTTTCCCTCGCGGTCTTTGGCCTCGCGGTGTTTGCCGCCACTTCGACCCACCGGCCCCGACCTGCGGCCCTTCTGGTGCTGGTCCTGTCCCTGCTCCCTGTCGTCGACTATGTCCAACCCCTGTCGCTTGCGATCCTGCTGCTGGGCCTGCCCGCCGCCCTTGTCCTCAACCAACCCGCGCCACTGATCACCACACTGGCCCTGCTCGCCGCACTGCCCTGTCGCGGCGTGCGGGACGCCTGGACGGGCCTGCGCCGGCTGCAACCCGGGCTGCTGCCGGCCCGCACCGCCCGCCAGTGGCTGGCAGCCTGGGCCTTTCCTGTGGGTGGCACGCTGGTGCTGCTGGCGCTGCTGGCTGCGGCCAACCCGGTGCTGGAGGATTGGCTGTCCTGGCTGACCAACCTGCCGCTTGACCCGGTCGAGATCGCTCTGCGCGCCAGTTTCTGGCTCGGCATGGCCTTGCTGCTCTGGCCGCTGCTTGACCCGCCACCAGAGCCGTTGCGCCTTGGCAAACTTACCCTGCCCGCCAGTGGCCTGAACGCCGCTTCGGTCACACGCGCACTGATCCTGTTCAACCTTCTGCTTGGCCTGCAAACCCTGCTCGACGCCCGCTACTTGTGGACCGGCACGGCCCCGCACGCCATGACCCTCGCCACCTACGCCCATCGCGGTGCCTATCCGCTGCTTGCCACTGCCCTGCTCGCCGGTGCCTTTGCCCTGGCGGCAAGACCCTGGGTCGCCGAGCGTCCGATGCTGAAACGCCTGCTTCTGCTCTGGCTTGCCCAGAATGTCCTTCTGACACTGTCCGCGCTTTACCGCCTCGACCTCTATGTCACCGCTTTCGGGCTGACCTATCTGCGGATCCATGCTGCAATCTGGATGGCGCTGGTCGCCGCTGGCCTTGCCCTCACCCTGACCCAGATTGCCGCCGTCAGATCGAACGGCTGGCTGCTCATCCGCTGCACCGGCCTTGGCTTGACCACCCTCTACTTCTGCGCCTTCATCAACTTTGCCGGGTTGATCGCCCAGGTGAATATCGCCGAGAACAAGATCGACACCGGCTATCTCTGCGCCCTCGGTCCAACCGCCGCCGCCGCCTTGCCACCGCTGATCCCCCCCGAGCCGGCGGGCCGCGATCCCGCTGTCACCTGCACCTTCAGACGCCCTGAAATTCTCGGTTGGCGTGATTGGGGCTTTCGCAACTGGCTGGTCCTTCATAACCTCCATGTACAGGAGGCAGCCCATGAAGATCCTCGTCGTGGATGACGACCCACGCCTGCGCGATCTGGTCACCATCGCGCTGGAACGCGCCGACTTCTCCGTCATCACCGCCGCCAACGGCCAGCAAGCCCTGACCCATGCCGCCCGCGAAAACCCCGATCTGATCGTGCTGGACATCGGTCTGCCCGAACTGGACGGGCTGGAGGTTTGCCGCCGCCTGCGCGCCCGTTCGCAGATCCCGATCCTGTTCTTGACCGCACGGGCGGATGAGATTGACCGCGTTCTGGGGCTGGAGATGGGCGGCGACGACTATGTCACCAAACCCTTTTCGCCGCGCGAACTGGTCGCCCGGGTCCGCAGCATCCTCAAGCGCAGTGCCCGCGTGACGGCGTCGCAAACCCTGCGCCACGGCATCCTCAGCCTCGACGCGGCGCGCCATGCCTGTCAGGCCGCCCAGACCCCGGTCACGCTGACCGCCGCCGAAATGGCGCTGCTGTCCCGCCTGATGCAGCACCCCGATCTGGTCTGGCCGCGCGCCCGGTTGATTGATGAGGTATGGGACGGCGACATCTCGGACCGCACGCTGGACAGCCACCTCAGAAATCTGCGCCGCAAACTGGCCGAGGCCGGTTGCGCCGAGGCAATCGAAACCCTGCACGGCATCGGCATCAGGATGGGTCCATGCCGCTAGCCCGCCGCGCAAGGTCAGGCTCATCAAGCCATGGCCGCCCCTGTTCGCCGTCCCCACAACCGTCCCTGGCGCCGTCACGCCAGCAAAGGGAAGATAGCCGGTCAAGGCTTGATGAGCGGCCCCGGCACGACCAGGCCGCACGATGACTGCACCGCCGGTCAAATGGCGCCCGGCGCTGTGGATGGTGCTGGGCGGCGCTTTGCTCGCCACTCTGGCGCTGTCTTTCACCGGCCTCGTCGCTTTGCGCTACCTCGGCCCCGAGATCGGCTTCCGCAGCGCGGCCCTTGGCCTTGCCCTGCTGATCGGTGCTGCAACCCTGCTGATTGGCGTGCTGATGGCCCGCCTGCTCTTGCGCCCGATCACCAAGCTGTCCGATCAGGCCGCAGCACTGCGTCACAACCCGCAGCACGCCATCACGCCGCTGCCGCATTACGGCACGCGTGAGTTGCGCGACCTCGCCACCAGCATCACCGCCATGGCCAGTTCGCTGCAAAGCCGGGAAATCTCGATCCGCAGCTTCACCGACCATGTGACGCATGATCTCAAGACCCCGGTCACCGCGATCCGTGCTGCCGGCGAACTTCTGTCCGATGGCGCGCTGAATGCGGCAGACCAACGCCTCGTCAGCCAGATCCTCGGCGCCACCGCCCAGATGCAAACCCAACTGGAGGCGCTGCGCCGTGTCACCGCCGCCCGTGAGCCCGGACACCATGGCGCAACCTGCCTTGCGGACCTGCTACCCGTCCTGCAACAGACCCATCCCGGCCTTCATCTGACGCTGCATGGCGCTTATGACCCCCTGCCGCTCGCCGCCAGTGGCCTGCGGATCGCCCTGGGTCATCTTCTGACCAACGCCGGCCAGCACGGTGCCAGCGAAGTCATCCTGACCGCCAATGACGGCCTGACCATCAGCGACAATGGCAGCGGCATCTCAGATGGCAACCGCGCCCGGATCTTCAGCCCGTTTTTCACCACCACCCGCGACACGGGTGGCACCGGCATGGGGCTCACCATCACCGCCACCCTGCTGCGCGCCCATGGGGCCGAGATTGTCCTGCTGCCAAGCCAAACCGGCACCAGCTTTCACATCACCTTCGCCCGATAAGACCCGCTCCGCCGCCCGTTCTGCAGGGCTCGACTTTCGGGCAAACGCTAATATGCGGTTAATATGAATTCTCAACATATTGATAACCAACGGAAAAAGCATATTTCCACGCGTGAAAACAGGGGTCAGCCATGCGCCACCCTGGGCCGCCCAGAAGCTGTCGCCGACACCGTGGCCTCGATGAACATCGCCTGCCCCTCGACCTCGGCCTCCTTTACATCCCGCGCCACCACAACCCGCACATCCTCGGCCCCCGCCGCCCGGGCGCGCGCCGACGCTTCCGAGATCACCTCCGCCTCCATCGCCGCAAGAGCCTCCTCCCGGCTGTTGAACGTCTTCAGCCCGGCCTGCAGATGCGCCGTAAACCGCCCCTCTCCCGGCGAGCTGACCAACCCCGAGGCCCGCTGCGAGACCTGCCCGACCACCGCCCCGATCGCATTGGCCACGCCGGCATGTTCCGGCAGTATCATCTCGCAGCCTAGCCGCTCCCCCACCGCGCCATAATAGGACGGGGCCGACGCCCCCAAGCCAATCACCGGCACCCCCAGCTTCACCGTCACCTCGACCACGCCCCGGTGCCGCGCCAGCCCCGCTCCGGTCAGCGCATGGCGGGCCAGAACAATCGGATCGCCGGCAATTCCGCCATCTTCATCAAACGCGGCCTCCAGCAGGCATTCCACGGTCTGCTCCGTCAATTGATCAACAATCCGCCCGGCCAACGTGGCAGCATCCGGCGCAAACCGGTCCCCCGCCCCATTGCGCCGCTTGGCCAGCAACCGCACCGCCTTGTCCGCCGCCACCCCGTCCCAGCTTGCCAACCGGCCCAGCACATGGCTGGCATCGGACGGGGTGACGCCGGCGATCATCACCAGCCCGCGCGCCACCAAACGCTCCATCGCCGCCACCTCCAGCCGCGAGGTCAGCGCGGCCGTCAGCGGCATCGGCCTGACCACCCGCGCCAACACCGCCGCCTCGCGGGCCGACAGGCCGCCGGTTTGCCCATTCATCGGCACCACGAACCGGCCATCAAACTCCCCCACCGCTTCGGCACTCAAGGCACGGTCCAGCGTGGCGTGGACCATTTCAGCGTGATCCACCGCCAGCAGCGACACCGGGATCAACCGCCGCGGTCCCAGCCGCAGCCCGCTGGACAACCCCGCCGACACCAAATGAACTTCGGAATCGCCGCCCAGCCCGGTGGTCCGCATCGCCACGGCCTCCACCATGGTCCGAAAGCCGCCAACCCGCGCGCCCTCGGGGTCAATTTCCGGCAAGCCACCCCGCAGCAGCGCCACATCCGTCGTCGTGCCGCCAATGTCGCTCACCAGCGCATCCGACGCCCCTGTCAGCCACCGCGCCCCGACAATGCTGGCGGCGGGCCCGGACAGGATCGTCTCGATCGGCCGTTCCCGAACCATCGCAGCAGAGATCAGCGCGCCATCGCCCCGCACCACCATCAACGGGGCCGCAATGCCGACGGCCACCAGATGCCGCTCACACGCCGCCACCAACCGGTCGATCATCCCGATCAGCCGCGCGTTCAGCACCGCCGTCAGCGCCCGCTTCGGCCCGTTCAACTGCGCCGACAGTTCATGCGAACAGGTCACCGGTCGCCCGGTCACCGCCCGGATCAGATCGCGCGCCGCCACTTCGTGCGCCGGATTGCGGGTGCCAAACCGTGCGGCGACGGCAAAGCCCATCACCTGATCCTGCAGCCCGGTCAGCGCGAGTTCGAGCGCCGCCAGATCAAGCGGTGCCACCTCGGTCCCGGCATGGCTGTGGCCACCGGCCAGTCGGAGCACGGGATCACCCTTCAACGCCTCGGTCAGCCCGCCCCGCTCCAGATCGCCGGCATCAAAACCGATGAAGATCAGCGCGACACGCCCGCCCTGCCCCTCGACCAGCGCATTCGTGGCCAGCGTGGTCGACAGCGACACCAGCGCCACCTGCGCCGCAGCAATCCCCGCCCCTGCCAGAGCCGCATCCACCGCCCGCCCGATCCCGAGCGCGAGGTCGCCCCGTGTGGTCAGCGACTTGGCCGCACCGATGACCTGGTCGGCCGCCTCATCCAAAATGACTGCATCGGTATAGGTGCCCCCGGTATCGACCCCCAGAAAGTACCCCATCTTGCGCTGCCCCTGCTGTTTGGCTGCAGACATAGGCGGCGGCGGCGCAAAGGTCACGCGCTTCCGCGACATTTGGCGTCAAACCGCGGCATCCCGGGCGATCTGACGGCCGGTGTCACCTGCGGCGTCGATGTGCCGGGGCGATCCCCAGCATTGCACGATACTTGGCCACGGTGCGTCGGGCGATCCTGGTACCGTCCACGCTCAACGCCACCGCCAGTACCGCGTCAGACAGCGGGGCACCGGGCGGTTCTGAACCGACCAGCCGGGCCAGCCGGTCGCGCAGCGCTGACCCCGAGAGTTGATCATTGCCGAGGCCCCGGCTGAACAGCAGTCGCAACCACCAGGTGCCGCGCGGCGTGTCGACCGAACTGCCCGCCACCACCCGGCTGACCGTGCTTTCATGCAGCCCGACCGCCTCGGCCACCTCGGCCATCGTGATCGGCGCCAGATAGCCCGGCCCGTCGTCCAGCGCCCGCTGCTGCCGTCGCATGATTTCCGCGCCCACCGCCAGCAGGGTCGAGTTCCGCGCCGTCACCATGCGTTGCAGCCCCTTGGCCGCCGCCAGATCCGCCGCCGAACCCGCCCCTTCCGCCACGATCCGCAACGCCGGCAGGCTTGACCGGTTCAGCGCCACTTGCCAGCGTCCGTCGCTGTCTTGCCGCGCGATCAGATCCGGCTCGCGCGGGCGCTCCACCGCCAGATCGTCAAACTCGGTCCCCGGTTTGGGGTTCATCGCCCGGATCAACTGGAACCGTCGGGTGATCTCGCTCTCGTCCACGCCCGCCAGGTCGGCCAACCGTGCCAGCCGGCCCGCAGCCAGCAGGTCGAGGTTGGTCAGCATCACAGCCATCGTCCGGTCAAGACTGCCCTCCTCCTGCGCCTGCAGTCGCAGGCATTCGGCCAGATCGCGGGCGAACAGGCCGACGGGTTCAATCTCTTGCAGCCGCCGCAACACGGCCTCGACCTCGACCATCCGCGCCCCCAACGTGCTGGCAATCTCGGCCACCGGGCGGCCGAGCCAGCCTGAGGGCTCCAGTGCCTCGGCCAGGGCGAGCGCGATCTCCCGCTCGCGGACCGATTTCATCCGGCGGTCAATGGTGCCCAGCACATGAGCCATCAGGCTTTGCCCCGGCCCGGCCTGATCCCGCCCCTCCATCGGTTCGGCTGCGAACACCCGGGTCCAGCGGGGCAGCCACTCCCCTGCCGCCGGCAGCGGTGGCGGGTCGAGCGCCAGATGCGGGTTGTCGGCCGCCTGTTCCTCAAGATACCGGGTCAGACCTGCCGCGTCGGCCCGCAACAGCTTGATCGAGACCTGCAGCCCGATGTTCAGCTGCAGCCTCTGGGTCTGGGTCACCTGAATGCGCGGCCGCTGGCTCATTCAACTTGGCTAGCCTGCGCCGCCCCGCAAAGCAACGGCCATGGCAACACTGCCCCGCTTCCACCGCTGATTTGCCAGCTCGCCGCCAGACTGTCCACGCGTGAACACGAAATAAAACCAATATATTACAATAACTTGAATGTTTTCATTAACCAGATAGCAACCTTTTCACCATGGTGCGGCATATTGCTTGCCGGCCTCTGACGCCCCAATACCCCCTTACTTTCGCCACCCTGTCTGGGTAGGTTAAGCGTCGTATTAAAAGGTTGATAAATGCAGGACCCGACCCTTCCCCTTGTCAAAGATGTCGTACTGATCGGTGGCGGCCATTCCCATGCGCTGGTGCTCAGAATGTGGGCGATGGAGCCGCTGCCCGGCGCGCGGCTGACCCTGATCAATCCCGATCCGATTGCACCCTATACCGGCATGTTGCCCGGTCTGATTGCCGGGCATTACAGCCGCGACGACATCATGATCGATCTGGTACGACTGGCGCGTTTTGCAGGGGCCCGGCTGATCCTCGACCGGGCCGTCGGCATCGACCCCGACCGCCGCCTGATCCAATTGGCCCACCGTCCGGCGCTTGCCTATGACGTGGCCAGCCTCGACATCGGCATCACGTCCGACCTGCCCGATCTGCCGGGTTTTCCCGAACATTCGGTTTCGGCCAAGCCCTTGGGGGCCTATGCCAAGTCGTGGGAGGCGTTCCTGACCGATGCCCCGCAAGAGCCTCGGCTGGTGATCCTTGGCGGTGGTGTTGGTGGCATCGAACTGGCCCTTGCCTCGGCCTACCGGCTGCGCGCCAGCGGCCGCCGACCACAGATCACTGTGCTGCAATCCGGCCCCGAAGCGCTGCCCGGCCTGTCAGACAAGGCCCGTGCCCGTCTGATGAACGCCTGCGCCGCGCAGGAGATCACCGTCAGGCTGAACAGCCTCGCCACCTCGGCCAGCTGGGACCATGTGACGCTGGACGATTACACCACCCTGCCATCGGATTTTACCCTGACGGTTGCCGGGGCACGGCCTTATCCATGGCTTGCCGGAACCGGCCTTGCGCTGACCGATGGCTTCCTGACCACATCGGCCACCCTGCAAACGTCTGATCCGGCGATCTTTGCCAGCGGCGACTGCGCCCATCAGGCCCACGCGCCGCGCCCCAAGGCCGGGGTCTTTGCGGTCCGCGCCGCCCCGGTGCTGTTGCACAACCTGCGTGCCGCCCTGACCGGAGCCGCGCTGGTGCCGTACCGCCCGCAGCGCGACTATCTGAAGCTGATCTCGCTGGGCTCGCAAACCGCACT
>JBDTQR010000185.1:0-8842 GCA_039932095.1 bacterium
GAGCGGCTGTCAGAGGCCAGCGGCCACCGCGCGCAGCATTGCGATG
Source organism: bacterium (assembly GCA_039932095.1). GTDB lineage: Bacteria > Pseudomonadota > Alphaproteobacteria > Rhodobacterales > Rhodobacteraceae > Stagnihabitans. The sequence continues at coordinate 47 of JBDTQR010000185.1, forward strand.
TTGCCATCTTCCACCCCGGGGTCTTCAAACCCGGTGTCGGCGGCGTTGACCGCGATCACCACGTTCAGACTTGGGTTGATGTAGATATACTGGCCATAGATGCCCTGCGCCATCACCTCGCCCGGTGTCTGATTGGGTGGAATCCAGAACTGATAGCCATAAAGTGCCCCACCCGGCGCCGAAGGCGTGGTGGCGGCCATGATCCAGTCGGCAGGAACGATCTGCCGGCCGTTCCAGAAGCCTTTCTGCAGGATCATCTGGCCGATCCGGGCATAGTCCCGCGTCCGCATGTTCAGCCCGCCCAGCACAAACGGCTGGCCCCTGCCATCGGTGACGTAGTAAGGATCGGCTTCCAACCCCATGGGTTTTATGATCTTTTCGACCATCAAATGGGTGATGCTTTCCCCCGTTGCGCCGCGGATCACCATGCCCAGCACATGGGTGTCGATCGAGACATAATGCCAGGCCGTTCCCGGATTGACTTCACGTTCGGATAGTTTTGCCGCAAAACTATCCATGGAAAAACCGAGGGCCAGAACGCGACCCATCTGATTTATGTCGCTCCAGAAATCGAGATAGTCCTCGTTGAACCTTACCCCCGACGCCATGTTCAGAACATTGCGGATCGTGACGCCATCATAGGCGCTGCCGGTCAATTGCGGCGCGTATTTGGTGACCTGATCGTCCAGCGAGCCGATCTTGCCCTCGGCCATCACCACGCCAAACAGTGCCGACAACAGCGATTTGGCCATTGACCAAGAGATGCGCAGATCCTGCGGTCCGGTGCCGAGGTAGTAGCTTTGATGCACCAGATGGCCGTCTTTGAGGATGACCAGTCCGGTGACGGCGCGGTCCTTGATCCAGGCCTGAGCGGCGGGCGACAGCGTGGCCGCGGGCCCGGTCGGCAGTTCTGAGGGTGGCCCGTTGCCACTGGGCAAGGGCACGGTCAGAAACATCCGGTCCATATGGCTGAAATTCTGGACGATCCGGTCGGGGGCGAACAACGTGTTGACCGCCCATAAACGCCCGATCTCCGCCCGTTTCCAGACCGCGACGGCAGCCAGAAGCAGGACCACGACCAGCAGGATTTGGCCAAACCGCTTCAGCAGGCTTTTCATTTCTCCCCCCCCCGTTCGCCCCAGTCAGCACGCCGCGGCCTTTGTGGCAAGCTAATCCCTAAGCGACGGGCGGATGCCAGACCACCCAGCGGCCATGAAAATCGGCGCGGCCGACGGCAAGGCTCGCGCCGCCAGGCCACGCGGTCAGGGTCAGCACGGCGCTGCCGGTCTTGCCATCGCCCTCCATTGCGAAATGGGCGAGCGGGGCAGTTGGTGTCGCCCTGGCCCCGGCAGTCTGCAGCGCGGCGGCGATGCGGTCTCTGATCGGGTCCGGGAAATACTGGGAGGCGACGGTGTGGTAAAGCAGATGGATCCGGCCCGGAAACGGCGTCTGCAACCGGGTTTCCGCCCAATCCGCCGCATCGCCCTGCGCCACGCCGGGCCTGATGCGGGCGGCAAGTGTCAGGGCGGCTTTGGCCCGGTCAAGACGAAGGGTCTGGTCGGCCCAGATATAGGCCAGCATGCGGTCGCGGTCGCGCGCCGGGTCCAGTGGCGACAAGTCAACCCCGGCGCGGTCGGCGATGACCGGCCGGACCGCAACCGGCAGTGCCCCGGTCCACACCGGCGCAAAGCTCAGAACCGGGTCGGGCGGGCCATAGAGGCTGCCCGGGAGGGCAAGACCGTAGTGATCCCAAAGCAGGTTCAGCCCGGCACTGGCGCCCAGTTCCGACAGCACCAGCGGCAGGCCAAAGCGGGCGGTCAACCAATGGCCGGCAGCGATCAGCACGGCGGAACGGGCGACTTCATTGGTTTGCGGGGCGCTGTCGATCCATGGCAGCAGAGCGGTGGCTTCTGTCTCCAGCGCCGTTCTCAGCCCCGCTGCAAGGGCTGTGTCGCTGGCGCTGTGCGGCGGGTAGACGGCCGCCAGCGCCGCGCCGCTGCGGGCAAGGGCGTGCAACGCACCCGCCAGGCGCAGCGGCAGGGCGTCATCCGGCGTGGCGGGGAAGGTCAGCACACGCTGACCCAGCGGCGTGGCAGGGTCCAGCAGCGGTACCACCAGACGCAGCACCCGTCCGGTGAACGGCGAGCCCATTTCGGTGCAGGCCTGGGCCTGTCTGGCAAATAGCGCCGCGATCTCCATCGCTCAGGACCGGAACCGGGCGGCGAGGCGTTGCAGCGCGTTGAGGGGCGCAGGCTCCGCCTCCGGCTCAAGCGCAACCTTGGCCTCTGGTACAGCCTTGGCGTCCAGAACTTTGGCCGGGCGCGCCGGAGCCATCCGCAGCGCCACGGCGTTCATGAAGCGGTCGGGCGCACCCTCGGCCAGAAACACCGCACCGTCCGAGATGCCGCGCAAAAGGTCGTCGAGCCAGGCCTGATCGGCCTTGGCAAAGTTGTGCAGCACATAGCCCGCGACCGCGTCCTTGTGGCCGGGATGGCCTATGCCAAGACGCACACGGGCATAGGCTTCACCGATCTGGCCATGGATCGAGCGCAAGCCGTTGTGACCGGCATGACCGCCCGCGACCTTGTAACGGACCTTGCCGGGGGCGAGGTCCAGTTCATCATGAAACACCGTGATGTCCCCGATCGGCAGCTTGTAGAACGCCATCGCGGCCTGCACCGCCTCACCCGAAAGGTTCATGAATGTGTCGGGCTTCAAGAGCACGACCTTTTCCGACCCCAGCCGCCCCTCGCTGACCAACCCCTTGAACGCGCGTTTCCACGGGCCAAAGCCATGGTCGGCGGCGATGCGGTCCAGCGCCATGAAACCGATGTTGTGGCGGTGTCCGGCATATTCGGCACCGGGATTGCCCAGACCTGCAAAGAGTTTCATGCGCATCTCCCTCCGGGGGCAAGGTAAAGCATGCCGCGCAAAAGCAAAAGGCGGCAGAGGTTCTGCCGCCCTTCAAACCCGGGTTCAGAAGATCACTCTTCGGCCGGGGCCGCTTCTTCGACAAAGCCAGCCGGAGCCGACACGTTGGCAATCACGAAATTGCGTGTTGTGGTCGGCTTGGTGCCTTCGGGGAGCACGGCGTCGACGATGTGGATCACGTCGCCGATTTCCTTGCCAGCCAGATCCACGGTGATGTGGTCGGGAATGTCACCCGCCAACACGTCCAGTTCAACTTCCGGACGCACCACGGTCAAAGTGCCGCCGCGCTTCAGGCCGGGCGACAGTTCGTGGTTGATGAAGGTGACGTGGATATGCAGTACGATGCGGCTTTCGTCATGCAGCCGCATGAAATCCACATGGGTCGGCTGATCCTTGACGACATCGCGCTGGACGGCGCGGCAGACGACATGGACGTCGGACTGACCCGGAACCTTGAGGTTGAACAGGGTCTGCAGGAAGCGACCGGCTTTCAGGTGCTTCAGCAAATAGTTGTAGCCGAGGTTGATGGCGACCGGCTCTTGCCCATCTCCATAAACAATTCCGGGTACGTTGCCCTCACGACGAGCTTGACGAGCGGCCCCCTTGCCTGTCCCCGTCCGTACCTCAGCGATCAGATCAGCGATCTGGCGTGCCATAGGTTCTCTCCATATATAAGTCCGCCATCCTCCAAGGGTGCATGGCGCGACCGGGGGGCTATAGCGGCGATTCGGTTCGAGGGGAAGGGGTTTTCGGGCCAAGGGCGTCATGTTTCACCCCCCATTCGCCCAGAAGGTCCAGGATGGGGATAAGACTGCGGCCATGGTCGGTGAAGCCGTACAGCCGGTAGGTGACACCGTGGCGCAGGTCATCGCGGGCTGCAATCAGGCCAGCGGCGTCCAGTTCGCGCAGCTGATCGGTCAACACCTTGGCCGACACGCCGGGCAGCGCATCACGCAACTCGCCAAAATGATGCGGGTGGTCGCGCAGCAACCACAGCACCCGGGTCTTCCACTTGCCCGCGATTGCCTTGATGGTGACCAGCGCCGGACAATGCAGCAGTTTGGGATCGGTCGTCACCATTTTGTAACCTCTTGCAGTCCGGGCGCGGCGGTTCCTATCTGGACGACAGGAGGCAGCATGACAACAGCGACTTTGTATGACTGGATCGGCGGGCGGGTGGTTCTGCTGGCGCTGGTGACCCGCTTTTACGACAAGGTCGCACAAGATCCGCTGATCGGGCCGATCTTTGCCACGATGGGGCCGGACCACCCCGCCCATGTCGCCGATTTCATGGCAGAGGTGTTTGGCGGACCGAAACTGTATTCCACCGCCCATGGTGGCCATCCGGCCATGATCCGTCACCACCTGAACCGCCACCTGACCGAACCGCAGCGCCGCCGCTGGGTCAGCCTGCTGCTGGACAGCTATGCCGAGAGCGCAGCACCGCAGGACCCGGAATTTGCCCAGGCGTTGGTCAGCTATCTGGAATGGGGCTCGCGGTTGGCGGTGATCAACTCGCAGGACGGGACGAAGGTCAGCGAAGATGCCCCGATGCCCGAATGGGGCTGGGGCGTGGTCGGCGGGCCGTATCAGCCGAAGGATTAGGGCAGCGATGACACCTGGGGCTGCCCGGCGCATGTGAGTTCGGGCCAAGATGGTTTGTCAAAATTGACTTGTTTCAGCGGGACTTGGTTTTTCATGGCAAAATGCGGGTGAGGAAACCCGGTCTTGTCCAAGGCAGTCCCGGAAAGGTTTCAACGCAACAGCCAGACCGCATCGGTGGCAGGGCTGCCGTCCAACACGGCACGCTCCAGCAGGGTCACCGTGTAATGCGGGTCATATAGCCGGTGTATTTCTTCGGTGCGCACCGAATACGGCGGGCCATCGCGGGTGTCCTGATCATATTCCAGACAAGTCACCAGTTGCGGCGCGGTGGCACTCAACTGCACCAGTTGCGCGGCATAGCGCACGCGATTCGGTGGCGGCAGGGCGATCAGCGCCGCGCGGTCCCAGATCGCATCGACTTGGCCCAGCTGGGCGGCGGTCAGGTCAAACAGGTCGCCCACGAAAATCTCGATCCCGTCGGCCAGATAGCGCTGCATCGCTCCGGCTTCGGTGATGTCGGGCACGACACCCAATTCGGCGAACAACTGGCCAATCGCAATCGGGCTCAACTCGGCCCCCGCCACCCGGTACCCCTGAGCCAACAGCCAAGCAATGTCGCGGGTCTTGCCACAGAGCGGCACGAAGATACGGGCGTTCGGCGGCAGGGCAAGGGCACCGACATGGCGCTGCAGAAAGGCGTTTGGGGCGCCTTCATGAAAGCGGATGGTATTGGCTTGCCACAGACCCAGCCAGAAATCCCGGTTCATCGCATCCCCCATATAGGGGAAGTCTGCGGCTTTGGCGCGGCGATGGCAACCGGGTTTGACACGGCAAAATGCTCGACTCTGCGCCAGGTTTGGCGTTTATCCGCAGTATGGACCCCGAATTCGCCACGGATGTTGCCCTGATTGCCGCCGCACGCGCCGTGGTGAACCCGCGTCGGTTGTCGCGCACGGTAGAGGTTGGCGGGGTAGGTGCGGCGCTGCGCACGGCCACGGGCGCGGTTTACACTGGTGTCTGCATCGATGCCGCCAGTGGCATCGGCTTTTGCGCCGAACATGGCGCGGTGGCCGCGATGATCACGGCTGGCGAAAGCCGGATCGCGGCGATGGTCGCGGTGGATTGGGACGGCTCCATCCTGCCGCCCTGCGGTCGCTGCCGCGAACTGGTGGTGCAGGTCGATGCCGCCAATGCCGAAACCCGGGTCATCCTGCCCGCCACCGTCCGCGAAATGCGCGAGTTGCTGCCCGACCATTGGCTGCTGGACCACGGCTGATGGGGCGGCGACTGGCTGCGGCAGCTTTAACTTGCCGCAACCTCATGGCAAGGTGACCTGTCAGCAACCTGTGCCATCGAAAGACCACGATGCCGCTTGTTCCCTATGTCACCGATCAGCTCTGGCTGTGTCCCTATCCAATTCGTCTGGCCGGAACCCGGTTTGACGCGCGGATGACGGTGATCCGGCTCGCCTCGGGCCAGATCATCCTGCACTCGCCCTGCAACATCACCGCCGGGATCGCGGCAGAGATTGCCGCCCTTGGCCCGGTCGCCCATATCGTCGCCGCAGGGAATTTCCACCACATGTATGCCGCGACCGCACAGGCGGCATTCCCTGCGGCGAAAACCTGGATCTGTCCGGGCGTCGAAAGCCGCAACCCCGGTCTGAAATATGACGGCGTCCTTGGCGACGTGGCCCCTTCAGACTGGGCCGGGCAGATTGATCAGGTGCTGGTCCAGGGCTCCCGCTTCATGCGCGAGGTCGCGATGTTTCACCGGGTCAGCCGCAGCCTGATCCTTGTCGACCTGATCGAAAATTTCACCGATGCGACGCCCAACACCGGTGGTGCGCTGAAATTCCTGTTCAAATACCTGTTTCGCATGTGGGACAATCCGCGCCCCGCGCCGGAATACCGCATGGGCTGGAACGACCGCCGGGCCGCCGCCACGGCGTTGCGCAAAATACTGGCGTGGGATTTTCAGAGGATCGTACTATCACATGGCGATCTGATTGAGCAGGATGCGGTCGAAATCGCGACCAAAGCCTGGTCCGGGGTCCTTGGCCGGTGACAGCGCCGGCGCCATGGCCTAGGCCCAGTCGCCCTCGAAGTCTTTGGGCACCAACACTTGCCTTGCCCCGATCTGGCCGACCTTCTGCACCCCGGTCAGCGCCATGGTGACGTCCAGCTCCTTCCTGATCAGCTCCAGCGCCGTAATCACCCCGATCTGCCCCATCGCCCCCAGCCCATAGATGAACGACCGGCCGATAAACGTGCTTCTGGCCCCCAGCGCCAGGGCCTTGAACACGTCCTGACCCGAGCGGATGCCGCTGTCCAGATGCACCTCGATCTTGTCACCGACCGCCCGCATCACCGACGGCAACACCCGGATCGGCGACAGCCCGCCATCCAGCTGCCGCCCGCCGTGGTTCGACACGATGATCGCATCGGCGCCAAAGTCCGCCGCAATCCGGGCGTCCTCGGCGTCGTTGATCCCTTTCAGGATCAGCTTGCCGCCCCATTGGTCACGAATCCGGGCGACCTTGGACCAATCCAACTGAGGGTCGAATTGCTCGTTGGTCCAATGCATCAGCGACGACATGTCCTCGACGCCCTTCACATGGCCCGCGATGTTGCCGAAGGTACGCCGCTTGGTGCCCAGCATCGCCAGCGACCACGTCGGCTTGGTCATCATGTTCAGGATATTGGGCAGGGTCAGGCGCGGCGGGGCGGAAAGGCCGTTCTTCAGATCCTTGTGCCGCTGGCCAAGGATCTGCAGATCCAGCGTCAGCACCAGCGCCGAGCACCCGGCCTTGCGGGCGCGCTCGATGGCGCTGTCGACAAAATCCTCATCCTTCATCACGTAAAGCTGGAACCAGAACGGCGCTTGGGTGTGGGAGGCCACATCCTCGATCGAGCATATCGACATGGTCGACAGGGTGAACGGCACGCCAAACGCTTCGGCCGCCCGCGCCGCCTTGATCTCGCCATCCGCCCATTGCATCCCGGTCATGCCGACCGGCGACAGGGCCAACGGCATCGACACTTTCTGGCCGATCATGGTGGATTCGGTGGTCCGCCCGGTCATATCCACCGCAACCCGCTGGCGCAGGCGGATTTTCTGGAAATCGGTGATGTTGTCGCGGAAGGTCTGCTCGGTATAGCTGCCCGATTCCGCATAGTCGTAGAACATCTTGGGCACCCGGCGCTTGTAGATGCGCCGCAGGTCCTCGATGCTGGTGATGACGGGCATGGGCCTCTCCGGAAGGGTGGTAGGACCAGACTAGCCGGTCAATCCCGCGGGCGCAATCAGCCGTGGTCGGCCGCGCGGGCAAAGCGGCGGTCGGGCACGATCCAGATCGCGGCGACGACGGCGATCAGGATCATCGACAGCAGCGGCATGACGAAGGCCAGGGGAATGGCGACGATGTAGCAGAGCAGCGAAATCTTGCCCTTGCGATCCGACCCGATCGCCTTGGCGAAATCGCTGCCGCGCCCATGTTCGGCGAGCAGGGCGATGACCAGCAGCGTGTAGGCGATGGCGCACATGGCAAGATCGGCGGCGTAAAGCGCCACGGTGACCGGGGCAAAGTGGTTCTCGCCCATCAAGCCGGTGGCGAAGGGCATCAGCGACAACCAGAACAGCAGGTGCAGGTTGGCCCACAGCACCCAGCCGCCGATATGTTTGACCGCATGGAACATATGGTGGTGGTTGTTCCAGTAGATGCCGACATTGGCGAAGGACAGCACGTAGGACAGGAAGATCGGCACCAGCGGCTTCAGCATCGCCAGGTCGTGGCCCTCCGGCACTTTCAACTCCAGCACCATGATGGTGATGATGATGGCGATGACGCCATCCGAAAACGCCTCGATCCGGGTCTTGGTCATGCGATCCCCCTGTCCGGGAAGCTTGGCATCCAATGAGTTGGCTTTCAACCCGGTGGCGTCTGCGGAGTTTTCGAAGGTCCGATTGACTAGATGAAACCGGATCAGGCCAAATGCGTGAATGATGATCCGGCGAGTCAGAGACGGGCAACTGCCCTAAATCAAGGTAAACGCAAAGTTACCGAAAAAATCCAAACCGTTGATTTTGTTCGATATCGTCAAGTGTCCACATGTGGACGGCCCTCACGCACGGTGCGCGCCCTCGGCCAGGCCCCGGACGAAGTCCAGAATCTCCGCCACAGCTCGCCCCTCGCCGATCAGCTTGACGATGGCCGAGCCCACCACGCTGCCGTCGGCGACCGCAGCGATGCTTTGCGCG
>JBDTQR010000186.1:0-8632 GCA_039932095.1 bacterium
GAGACTGTGTCGCAGCCTATCTCCATACGTCCGATAATGCAAGATTATTGGACATAGTGGTGATCTAAAAGCTGCGGCGCTTTCGGCGCAATGGACTAGTCAAAAGCGCCGCTGTAATTTAGCGTGGCCGCATGAGAAAATCCCGCACCAAGCCTTCTGAGCCCTTGCCGATGCTTCACACGCTGCCGGGCTGGATCAGCGCGGCACCTACCGAAACCCTTGAATTCGCAGCGTTCAGGTCCGGGGCTGCGCTGGCGCATCTGAGCTGTGTGACCGCCGCCGCCGATCTGCCCCAAGCTTTGTGGCGTGACCGCCTGGCACTGGTGGCCGCAGAGGTTTGTGCAGGAATTTCTGGCCGGCGCGAAGGGGCCGGTGCGATGCGTGATACCCTGCATCTGACCAAGGCGGGCGATGATCCCGGTCCTGCGGGAAACATCTTGCGGCAGTGGGCTCGCGCTGTTTCGCGGCCAATCTCGGTCTTGAATCTGGGCCGCGCGCTGGAGGGTGTCGCGCCAGAGCGGATTGCCCTAAGCCTTGATGCCGCCGGGCCAACCCCGGTGGACCGCGCGGCGCAGGTCATTGAGGCAGTGCTGGAAGGCAACCCGCGGGGCGAGATCGCGGCCCTGATCCTGGCGGATGCGGTGCTGTCGCTGGCCTTGGGGCGGGATCATCTGCTGCCGCTTCTGGGCCCGGTGATGACGGCGCGGGATCTGCGTCTGCGTGGTGATGACCTGCGGCTGTGCTGCCACCGTTCCGCTGCAAGGGGGGTCGGTCAGGCGCTGCCTCTGGCGGGCACGCTGGCCCGGGCGGCGGCACGTCTGCGCGCGGTGGTGCCGAAGCTGCGGGCAAAGGGGGCTGCGCGGGCGGTGGAGATGTTCCTGTCGCAGGATGCGCTGGCACCTGTGGCGCTGGCCCGCGCGATGCCGAACAGCCTGTCGGACCGTGCGGCGCGGCGGTTGTGCGAGCGGCTGGTGGAAATGGGTGCGCTGCGGGAACTGACCGGGCGCGACACCTTCCGTCTGTACGGGGTCTGAGCATGGCACGGCGCGAAGAAGGAGGGATTGACCGGGAACTGGCTGACCTGCCGCCCGATCTGCGGTGGCGGGAATGGCTGCGCCGGATCGAGGCGGTGCTATTCGCCAGCGCGAGCCCGGTGGCGCGGGATCATCTGGCAAGGGTGGTGGGGCAGGGGGCATCGGTTGATCGGTTGATCGAAGATCTGGTTGTGGATCTGGAGGGTCGCCCCTATGAGGTGGCCCGGGTGGGCGCGAGATGGATGCTGCGCACCAGGCCCGCGTATGCCCCCGTGATCCGCGCTGCGGCAGATGTCGGAAGCCAGGCCCTGAACCTGTCGGAGTTCGACGTGGCCGTCCTTGCGGCGATTGCGTTTCACCAACCGATCAGCCGCGATGGGTTGAAGGACATCTTTGGCAAAGAGATCAGCCGCGACCTGATTGGCCGCCTGGCCGAGCGCGGCCTGATAGGCACCGGCCCCCGCGAACCCCGCCGCGGCGCGCCTTATACGTTCGTCACCACCGAGGCCTTTCTCGTGGCCTTCAGCCTCCAGTCGCTTCGCGACCTGCCAGATCCCGAACAACTCGCCGATGCTGGGCTGGACCCGACCTGACGGGGCAGGGCCGCGGGCCTTCCTGGCCGCTGGCCGAGTTGTGAAATCTGCGGATTTCACGTGTGAAATGTTGGACAATCCACTGATATAGAACAATTTTGCAGATTCTGTTAAGCATTGGTTAGGGTCTTGCCGGGGGGCGGGTCCGCAAAGGCTTCACTTCTGGCGCCGGCCCTATCTGGCGGACTCTCAAGCCTGAGCCATTCCGCCGTGATCCGCAATTGCTGGCGGTTTCATCCTTCCCGGATCACCTTTCGGCACCCGCAGAAGCAGAGGAGGCGTGTCTCATGCAAACCTGAACACACTCGATATAGGTCACCTTATCGTTGAACAGCAACATCGGGGCAGCTTTTGTCAAGGTGTCGCTGTTACAGGTGATCGAGGTTTTCATAACCTTCTACCTGCTGTTCTACTTTTTGCGCGACAGATTGGCCGCCATAGCCATGATCAAGGCGTGGCTGCCGCTAACATCGGAAGACGCCGACCATTTGTTGCGCAGAGTCGTTGAGACAGTGCATGCGACCGTTTACGGCACACTTGCAGTTGCCACGATCCAAGGCACCTTGGGTGGCTTGATGTTCTGGGTGCTTGGGCTTCCCACGCCACTGCTTTGGGGGTTGGTCATGAGCCTATTGTCGATCGTGCCGGTTTTGGGCGCATTCGTTGTCTGGATACCCGCAGCACTTTTGCTTTTGCTGGATGGAAGCTGGATTCGCGCCCTTATTCTGACCGCTTGGGGCGGTATCGTGGTTGGCAGTATTGACAATATCCTACGGCCCACTTTTGTCGGCAGCCGTTTGCGGCTGCACACGATCCCTGCGTTCATTTCAATTGTCGGCGGTCTTGTCCTATTTGGCGCGCCGGGATTTATCCTTGGGCCGCTCGCGGCGACGATCACGATGCTGCTTGTGCAATTCTGGACGCTGCAAAGCGTGTCGAATGATGTCGTTTGATTGGTTTGCAAGGATATCTTTGGGTGGGGTGCCTTCCCATGGGGCTGATAGAGATCAATGCCATCACCGATTGTTTTCGCCACCATCGCGGCAGTGCAAATAAGGTCGTATGATGGATGAAAAATATGAACACAGATGTTTTGGTGGCAACGGCTGCGCTGCAAATGACCCCCGCTGGTCTGACGGGTGCAGAGGCCAAAGCACGGCTGGCCGCTGACGGGCCCAATGAACTGGCGACGGCAAAGCGGCGCACGCCGTTGCGCATCGTTCTGGATGTCCTGCGCGAACCGATGCTGGCTCTGCTTTTGGTCGGTGGCGTGGTCTATCTGCTGCTGGGCAGCCGGGCCGAGGCGCTGATCCTATTGGCCTTTGCGTGCATGTCCATCGGCATTACCGCTGTGCAAGAGGCGCGGACCGACCGGGTTCTGGACGCGCTGCGCGATCTGTCCAGTCCGCGTGCTTTAGTAATAAGGGATGGCGCGCGCCAACACATCGCCGGGCGGGAGGTGGTGCGCGGCGATTTGATCGTCCTGTCTGAGGGCGACCGTGTGCCTGCCGATGCAAGTCTTACCCAGGCAACCGATCTGTCCGCCGATGAATCCCTGCTGACCGGAGAGGCCGAAGCCGTGCGCAAGCAAGCGGGTGCAGGGCAGATGGCCGCAGACGTGCGGCCGGGCGGCCATGATCTGCCACAGGTTTTTTCCGGCACGCTGATCGTGCGGGGGACGGCGCAGGCTGTGGTGACAGCAACAGGTGCTGCAAGTGAGGTCGGAAAGATCGGTAAAAGCTTAAGTCAGATAGAGCCCGAGACGCCGCATCTTCAAAGTCAGATGCGCGTGCTTGTGCTTGCCACGGCAGCAATCGGTGTGGGCGTCAGCTTTGTTGTCGTGGGGCTTTATGGTTTGCTGCGTGGTGGCTGGTTAGATGCCTTGCTTGCGGGGATTGCCGTTGGCATGGCGATGCTGCCCGAAGAGTTTCCGATGGTTCTGGCGGTGTTTATGGCGATGGGGGCCTGGCGGATTTCCAAGGCGCGAGTGCTGACCCGCCGCGCCTCGGCCATTGAAACGCTGGGTGCGGCGAGTGTGCTATGCACCGACAAGACAGGCACGCTGACCGAAAACCGCATGACCATCGCAGTCCTTCAATTGACCGACGGCGCAGCGCACAAGATTGCCGAAGACATTGCCATACCCCCGCAGTTTCGGGAAATGGCGGCGACCGGGGTCATGGCCTCGGCACCCGAACCGTTTGACCCGATGGAAAAGGCGTTTCACGCATTGGCAGCCGGTGACTTGCGGCCAGACGAGACTTTGCCCGGTGAGGGACGGACTCTAATCCAAACCTATCCCCTGTCCCCCGATCTTTTGGCAATTTCGCAGGTCTGGCGGGCTAAGGGTGGCTTTGCTATTGCAGCCAAGGGGGCGCCCGAGGCGATTGCGGATCTGTGCAACCTCCCTCCCGACCAGCGCAAGACCATCAAGGCGCAACTGGACGCGATGGCCCGCGACGGCCTGCGCGTGCTGGCTGTGGCTGAGGCGTCTTGGCCGCAAACCCCGCTGCCCGAGACGCAGGCCGGGTTCGACTTTCGCTTTCTCGGCCTTGTCGGGCTGGCCGACCCCTTGCGCGCCTCGGTTCCTGCCGCCGTCGCGGAGTGCCAGGCGGCAGGCATCAGGGTTATCATGATTACCGGCGATCACCCGGTGACCGCCCGCGCCATTGCCGCCGCCGCAGGGTTGCCTGGCGATGCCGTGCTGGCCGGGGTTGATCTTGCTTCGATGAGCGAGGCTGAACTTGGCGCAGCGGTGGCCACTGTAAACATCTTCGCCCGCATTCTGCCCGAACAGAAGCTGCGCATTGTTGCCGCACTCAAGGCCAAGGGTGCCGTGGTGGCGATGACCGGCGACGGGGTCAACGACGCGCCCAGCCTGAAAGCCGCAGACATTGGCGTGGCGATGGGCGGCCGTGGCACCGATGTCGCGCGTGAGGCGGCGTCGATCGTGCTGCTCGATGATGATTTCGGCTCGATCGTCACCACCGTACGGCTGGGTCGCCGCATCTATGACAACCTGCGCAAGGCGATGAGCTTTATTCTGGCTGTGCATGTGCCGATTGCTGGGCTGGCGTTGATGCCCCTGCTGTTTGGCATGCCGCTGTTATTCGGTCCAGTGCATATCGCGTTCCTTGAAATGGTGATCGACCCAGTTTGTGCGCTGGTGTTCGAGGCTGAGCGCGAGGAAGAGGGAGTCATGCGCCGCCCGCCGCGCCCCGCCTCCGAGCCGCTGTTTTCTTGGTCGACAGTGGTCTGGAGTCTGCTTCAGGGTCTCATTGTGCTGGGTGTTGCAGGATCTGCTGCGTGGTTCGGCCCCGGCTATGGCCTTGGCCCTGATCAGGTACGTGGGCTGACCTTCGCCACGCTGGTCTTTGGCGTTGTGGCACTGATTCTCATTGACCGATCCAACTCCAATTCGATCTTGTCGTCGCTGTTGCGGCCCAACAAGGCGTTCGCCATCGTTTTGCCTATTGTGGCTGCGGTGCTGGCGCTGACATTCTTTTGGGCGCCTGCGCGCGATCTGTTCAGCTTTGGCGTTCTTGACGGCATCTGGTTGGCTGTGCCGCCAGTGGCCGGGGCTGGCATTCTGCTGATATTGGAGGCGCTGAAGCCGCTGTGGCGTATGGTTTTGCGGGCTGAGGAACACACGAAAGGCACGCTGGTCAAGACGGAGCCTGTTTGATCAAGGGAACCGGTCAGCCACGCAGACGACATAACGATGCCTGACCTTAACGGACCGAATGCATGGTTATTTCGTGTGCCCGCCTCTTCGGCATTTTTCAGCTGATCTGACAGGCATGGCATCCGTGGCGCACCATCCCGGCCGGGTATGCCATGACGACCCCTCCAGACGGACATCAATGTGCGAGGAGGACGGGAACCTTGCTTTGCTCGATAAGGCTGCGCGTCGTGCCGCCGAAGATCATCTCGTGCATCCGCGCGTGACCATAAGCCCCCATCACGACAAGATCGGCGCCGGTTTCCGTCGCCCGCCCGGTGATGCAGGTTCCGATTTCTTCGCCACCGCTGGGGTATTGCTGAACGTTCACAGTCAGTCCGCGATGGCTTAGCCAGCGGCCAATATCCGACCCGGGAACACCCCCGCTGCCGCCCTCCGTCGTGACCGGATCGAAAAGGCCGATTGTGACTTCGGTGGTGGCGCTCAGCAGCGGGAGCGCGGCGTGTATGGCGCGGTCGGCGCAAAGGCCTTCGTTCCATGCAATGAACACCCACGCGGGCGTCAATGCGTCGGCGGCGGTTTGCGCATTCAGGATCAGGCCGGCGGGTGACTGAAACAGGGCGGCTTTCACGACGGCATCGAACAGTGTCGCATCCCCGCGCAGATCATCCGATATCAGCAATGCGTCGGTCGTCAACGCCATGCGCGCTACCGTGTTATGGCCGGCCGGGACATCGGAACACGGCGCACCGGCCCGTCCGCTAATCCCCTCTTCCGAGAGCCGTATTCCCAGCCGCTTCGCAGTGTCGGTCAGGGTCTTACGCGTTGCCGCCACGTCATCGCTCCAAGTCTCGCCGAACGGGAATACCGAATAGGCGTCGAGGCCATAGGCATAGGTCGGAACCGCAGGCACCAGCCCGACGACGAGGATCGATACATGCATGCCAGTCGCCCGGGCGGACATCACGATCCGGTCGAGCGCCGAAGGATCCGGTGTTGCACCGACGAGGAACAGTATGCTGCAATTTTCCATGTCGATCTCCATTTATGCGACGCATATGACTCTGTGCCGGATTTTTTTCGCGGGTTCTGCCGCTGCAGATGGCGGCCAGCGTGCTTTTGCCCGGGCGAGAGCGATCACTTGCGGCGCACCGAATTTCCCCCGGCTGGATCAGGTCGGGCCGTTGCTAAAGTGACGCGGCGCAACGTCAAATCCGTCCCAGCAGCATCAGGATGAACACGATAATCAGAACCATGCCCAGCATCTCCGTTCCTGCATGACCTTAGCCGTAGCCGTAACCGCCAAAACGGCCACTGAAGCCACCCAGCAGGAAGACGACAAGGACGACGATCAGGATCGTGCCGAGCGACATGGGCGTGGTCTTCGGTTTTCAACCAAGGGGGGCGGCCAGGCGCACAGTGACGGGCCGCCAGAGTTTCAGATCACGCCAGCGGGGGCTTTGTCCCAGGCGGCCTTGACGGACTTCATCTTGTCGGCGGTTTTGGTTTGCTCGGGTGTCACTTTTTCGGTCCTTTTCGGAACGGTCAGCAGGCGCAAAACACGCAAGTGCCGCACGAGGGGCAAAGCGCCCTTGCGTAACTTTTGCCTGCTGGTTCAGTCCATGTTCACCGACACCCGGTGAACTGATCACAGTGTCGCGCCGCCCCCGTTCACCCAGACTGATGCAGGTTGGTCTGCGCCGATATTTTCCGAATTCCTCAGTTCAGCCATCCCCACTCGGCGGGTTTTGGCTGGTTCTGGCAGGACGCGTGTGCCTGCCATGCCCGCCAATATGGCCCGGGCGTCGGGCAGTTGACCGATCCCGGCGATCTTGCCGCCAGCCCGCACAAAGATGCTGGCCGCCGTCACCTTTGGCCCCATCGACCCCGGTGCAAGGTCTAGCGCGTCCAGTGCTGAAGGGGTGGTTCGGCCGATATCCACTTGGTTCGGGGTGCCCCAGTTGCGAAAGACCGCGCTTACATCAGTCAGCAGCAAAAGCGCATCGGCGTGCAGATCCAGCGCCAGCAGCGCCGCCGTGCGGTCCTTGTCGATCACAGCCTCGACGCCATCCATGTCGCCTTGCGCGTTGCGCCTGACCGGAATGCCGCCGCCGCCCGCACAGATCACGATATGGCCCGCATCCAGCAGCGCTTTTATAGCAGGCAGGCCGATGATTCGCTGCGGCAGGGGCGAAGGCACGACCCGGCGAAGACCGCCGGATTTTTCCGCGACTATGTCCCAGCCATGTTCGGTTTTGGCCTTGTCGGCCTCATCCGCCGAATAGACCGGACCGATGGGTTTCGTCGGCGTGTCAAAGGCCGGATCATCCGCGTCCATTTCAACCCGGCTGAGCAGCGTCGCGCAATGCGACCCCTCAGGCAGCGCGTTCATCAGCTCTTGTTCGATTAGATAACCGATCATCCCTTCGGTTTCCGCGCCCAGCACATCCAGCGGCCAGGGCGTATCGGCATCATAGGCCGCCCCCTGCAACGCCAACAGGCCAACCTGCGGGCCATTGCCATGCGCCACGACGATCTGATGGTCGCGGGCAAGATCGGCAATGGCCTTGGCCGCAATCCGCACGTTGGTGCGCTGTGCCTGAGCCGTCATCGGTTCGCCCCGCCGCGAAAGGGCATTGCCGCCAAGCGCTACAACCACGCGCATCTTACGCCCCCATCGTGGCGACAAGAACCGCCTTGATCGTGTGCATCCGGTTTTCGGCCTGATCGAACACCACCGAGGCGGCGGATTCGAACACCTCTTCCGTCACCTCCATGCAGTCGATGCCGAATTTTTGGTACGTGGCCTCGCCCACTTCGGTGTCGCGGTTGTGAAAGGCGGGCAGGCAGTGCAGGAACTTGGTATGACGAGGGCTGCATCGGGCCAGCAACTTTGCGGGCCGCACAGGCGCACGTCCATGCCGATCAGCGCGGCCCCCACCAACAAGGACGCGCCGGTATTGTTGCCCGCGTCGCCCATAAAACAAAACGCGATGTCCGAAAGGTGTTTATGGGTAAATTCGCGCATCGTCATCAGGTCGGCGAGCACCTGCGTCGGGTGGAAGTCGTCAGTCAGTCCGTTGAACACCGGCACGCCGGAGAATTCTGCTAGCACCTTGGCATCCTTCTGGCCGAACCCGCGATATTCGATGCCGTCGTAAAACCGGCCCAACACGCGGGCGGTGTCCTTCATGGTTTCCTTATGGCCGATATGGCTGCCCGACGGCCCCAGATAGGTGACATGCGCCCCCTGATCGCGGGCCGCCACGGCGGGTGTCGTCCGAATGGTTCAACCGGCCCGATGACGAGCGGTATCTGTCGCT
>JBDTQR010000187.1:0-8566 GCA_039932095.1 bacterium
CCAGATCCGCGTCGATTCGCTGCAACCGAGCTACAGGAACTCGCGCTTGACCTGTCGAAGCTGACGGTGATGCCGCGCCGTTCGGCCCAGCCAAGCAGCATTGCGATCAGCGCGTTGCGGGCCAGGGTCAGGCTGGGGCCGCCAAAGATTTCCTGATGGTCGGATTGATCGAAGAAGCCCAATTGGTGGCCGCGTTCGTCCAGAAGGGCGATTCCGGTGGTGGGAATGCCGGCTTGGGCGAGGTCAAATCCGGGATCAAGTTTGCTGAGCAAGCGCGTGCCGTTCGGGGCGAGGGTGAGGAACAGACCCTCGGTCATCAGTGCGTCGCGGCTGCGGCGTTCATGGAGGCTGACCGTGTGGCCCTGGTCTGTCAGCAGGATGGCAAGGGTCAAGCCCGCGACACCCGCGCCGATGATTGCTATTTTCATTGGAACAGTCCATAGTAAGTGTTGCGATATAGTTAGATTTAATAATGATATGGTGGTGAAACTATGTCAAGCCCTGAAAGCCCGGAACGGCTTGCGCTGATGGCGCGAGTGGGAACACTGGTGTCGCGGTGGCAGGATGCTGTGCAACGCTATGACCAACTGGTCGGCGATCATGAGGGCCTGACCCAGACCGAGCGGCATTGCATCGCCTTGCTGGTTGGTGGGGCGATGGCGCCGCATGAGATTGCGACCGGTATCCACCTGACGCGTGCGGCGGTGACGTCACTGCTCGACCGGTTGGAAGCGCGCGGGCTGGTGCAACGCAGCCCGGACGCCAACGATCGGCGGCGGCTGATCGTGGCGCTGACCCGGGACGGACTTGACCTTTGCGAGCGGCATTACGGTGGACTGATGGAGCGTGGGCAAGGCCTTCTGGCCTCGATGAGTGACGCGGACCTCACGGCGATGGTGCGGTTTCTGGATGAGGCCTTGATGTTGCAGGGACAGGTGACGGAAGAGTTGCTGCTTCGTGCCGGTGGCAAGCGGGCCTGACTGGCTGCGGCTTGACGGCGCAGGACGGCCCCGGCACAAGGGCCCATGGATAAATTCACCGGCAGTTTCACCCAGCAGGAACCGATCCCCGAAGCGGGGATCGCGGCGGCCATGGCGGTTTTGCAGCACGGCCGGTTGCACCGCTACAATGTGGCACCGGGCGAGGTGGCCGAGACGGTGCTGCTGGAGCAGGAGTTTGCGGCGCTGACCGGCGCGCGCTATTGTTTGGCCGTGGCGTCGGGTGGCTATGCGATGGGCTGCGCCTTGCGTGCCGCCGGGGTGCAGGCTGGCGACGCCGTTTTGAGCAACGGCTTCACGCTGGCACCGGTGCCGGGGGCGATTGCCTCGGTCGGGGCAAGGCCAGTGTTTGTCGAAATTACCGATGATCTGGTGCTGGATTTCGAGGATCTGGCAGCGAAGGCATCGGTGTCTGGTGCACGGGTGCTGCTGCTCAGCCATATGCGCGGGCATGTCTGTGACATGGGCGCATTGATGGCGCTGTGTACCCGGTTGGGACTTGGTGTGATCGAGGATTGCGCGCATACGATGGGCGCCAGTTGGGACGGCGTGGCTTCGGGGCGGCACGGGTTGATGGCGTGCTATTCGGCGCAAACCTACAAGCATGTCAATTCGGGTGAGGGCGGGTTTCTGATCTCGGACGACGCCGAAGTCATGGCGCGGGCAGTGCTGCTGTCGGGGTCTTACATGCTGTATGGCTCGCACAAGGCCGCGCCGCCGGCGGAGGCGTTTGAGGCGGTACGGCTGGTGACCCCGAATGTGTCGGGACGGATGGACAATCTGCTGGCGGCGATCTTGCGGCCCCAGTTGGCCGTGCTGGAGGAGCGGGTGGACCGCTGGCAGGCGCGGTACCGGGCGTTGGAAGCGGGGCTGGACGCGGTGCCGGGACTGGCGTTGATCGCACGGCCCGCAGCGGAACGCTATGTCGGGTCGTCGTTCCAATTCCGTCTGCCAGGCTGGTCGCAGGCCCGGATCGGGCTTCTCCTGACGCGGACACTGGCGCGTGGTGTGGAGTTGAAATGGTTCGGCGCAGACCGGCCGGTGGCCTTTACCTCGCGCTATGACCATTGGGCCTATGCCGACAGGCAAAGCCTGCCGCAGACGGACCGGATCCTTGCCGGGTTGATCGACATGCGGGTGCCGTTGACGTTTTCGGTTGACGACTGCGCGCTGATCGCCCGAATTATCCGCGAGGAAGTGCTGGTAGTCGGGCAGGGACCGGAGCAGGAGGGCGTGGTGGCGCCGGTGGTACAATAGGATGTCATTCTTGTAGGAATTGGCATTTTGATCTGGAATGTTGATCGTACTGTATGCGTCAGAAATTCTCCCTTGCTCTGAGCCAGACCATTCAGGCCGGACTTTGGCGCACGGCGACGCGGCACCTTTGCCTGAATTTTGGGCGACCGTTGTTGTCTGACCCTGGGACTGGACCTCGGGCCGAGGTTTACTCGGCGTGCGCCACTTGGACGGATCTCGACCTTGGCGTTACGCTGCGGGTGCTGCGCTGATCACTCTTTGCCCGCACCGTAGAGTGGCACGGTGGAAATCGACATTTTGGCGCTGCCCTGGCTGACCTCATTGGCGTGGGTCAGGTAGATCAGAACCTGGTTCTTCTGGTCGAAAATCCGCGTCACGTTCAGCGACTTGAAGATGATCGAGCGTGAGCGGCTGAAGACATCTTCACCGTCAGGCGACATATCGATGGCGCCGATCTTGATCGGCCCGGTCTGGCGGCAGGCAATCGAGGAATTCGACGGATCCTCGAAGAAATTGCCGTTCGACAGCCGGTCGATGAAGGAGCGGTCGAAATAGGCGACATGGCAGGTGACGCCTTCGACCTTGGGGTCAGGGATCGCCTCGATCACGATATCATTGCCGACCCAGTCGACGCCGACACGCCCAACCTCTTCGGCGGTCGCGGGCAGGGCGGTGAACATCAGCAAGGCATTGATCAGCAGCAGGGCAGTCGCGCGCATCTGGGCTTTCCTTTCGGGTCAGCCCAGATATGGGGCAGCGCGGCGACGGATCAAGACGCTCAGGACTGGCTCAACATCAGGCAGTTGCCGTCGGGGTCATTGAACCAGCCAAGTTTCCTGGTGCCGTCGGGTGATGTCCAGATGCCCAGATCGTCCTGGCCGAAACCGGGATAGATCGTCAGTTCAACCCCTTTTCCCGCCAATTCCTGCGCAGCGGCGGTCGCGTCCGACAGGTCGAATGACAGAACGGGATGCGCGGTGGGGCTGTGGTCGGCAATGGAAACCAGGCTCAATTGCGCGCCAGCAAGGGCAAAATCGCAAGAGGCTTCATCGTCGGAAATCAGCTTCAGGCCGAGGATGTTGGCATAAAACGTCTTGGCTGCAGCCCGGTCGCGTGTGTAGACAAAGGTCACGCCCTTTGCGTTCGAAAATGCGGTCATGGTCGACGCTCCGGTTCTTGATCCGCTGGTTGACCTAGCAGAAAATCCGGCAAAACGATAGTCCGCTTCTGCCCTGCAGTCGCCGTCGGGCCGAACCCGATCAACCGGCCAGCGGTGGGGCAGGGTGCAAAGAAATCATGCATTTCGCTGCGACGCAGATGACTTTTGCCCCGCCTTTGGTTGACCCCGGCAAGTGTGCGGTTTAAACGAACCGTAGCGGGTTGGGCACCTTTCGGTTTCCGGCCCTGAACATATGTTGAAGGAGCCCTTCGTGGACACTCTTCTGCGTGAATATATGCCCATTCTGGTGTTGTTGGCCGTGGCCACGGGGTTGGGAATCGTTCTGCTTCTGGCGGCAGCAGTTCTTGCGGTGCGCAACCCTGACCCCGAAAAGGTTTCGGCTTATGAATGTGGCTTCAATGCATTCGACGACGCGCGGATGAAGTTCGACGTGCGGTTCTACCTCGTCTCGATCCTGTTCATCATCTTTGACCTTGAGGTGGCGTTCCTGTTCCCCTGGGCGGTGGCGTTTGGCGCGATCAGCATGGTGGCGTTCTGGTCGATGATGGTGTTTCTGGCCGTACTGACCGTGGGCTTTGCTTATGAGTGGAAGAAGGGGGCCTTGGAATGGGCGTGAACGAGAACACGACGCCGGTTGACGGAACCTCGGGCGGAATTCAGACCGTAGGCCGGCCGGGCGGCGGGTTTCATTCCGGTGGCGTCGCAACAGGACTTAACAGCGCAGGAGCGGACCGTGAGGTTTCAACCCGGGCGCTGAATGCCGAGTTGCAGGACAAGGGCTTTCTGCTGACCTCGACCGAGGATGTGATCAACTGGGCGCGCAATGGCTCGCTGATGTGGATGACTTTTGGCCTCGCATGTTGCGCGGTGGAAATGATTCAGGTCTCGATGCCGCGCTATGATCTGGAGCGGTTCGGGACGGCGCCGCGCGCGTCCCCACGCCAGTCGGATCTGATGATCGTGGCAGGGACGCTGACCAACAAGATGGCCCCGGCGCTGCGCAAGGTTTACGACCAGATGCCGGAGCCGCGCTATGTGATTTCGATGGGGTCCTGCGCCAATGGCGGCGGTTACTACCACTACAGCTATTCTGTGGTGCGGGGCTGTGACCGGATCGTGCCGATTGACATCTATGTCCCGGGCTGCCCTCCGACGGCCGAGGCGCTGCTGTACGGCATCTTGCAGTTGCAGCGGAAAATCCGCCGCACCGGCACTTTGGTTCGCTGAGAGGGTCCGATGGATTTGAACGAATTTGGCACGATGGTCGCGGGCAAGGTTCCGGTTCTGGGGCAGGTCGTGGCCTTTGGCGAGCTGACGCTGAATGTCGAGCTGGCTGATGTGGTCGCCGTGATCGGGTTTCTGAAGACTGATCCTGCCTGCCGGTTCACCAGTCTGGTCGACATCACGGCGGTGGATTATCCCGAACAGATCAAGCGGTTCGAGGTGGTCTATCACCTGCTGTCGATGTTCACCAACCAGCGTATCCGGATCAAGACCCTGGCAGGCGAAGAGGATATGGTGCCGTCGCTGATCGGCGTCCACCCCTCGGCTAACTGGTTTGAACGCGAAGTGTTCGACCTGTTCGGCATCCTGTTCTCAGGCCATCCCGATCTGCGCCGTATCCTGACGGACTATGGCTTCCGTGGCCACCCGCTGCGCAAGGATTTCCCGACCACCGGCTATACCGAGGTCCGCTATGACGAGGTGCAAAAGCGCGTGGTTTATGAGCCGGTGTCGCTGACGCAGGAATACCGTCAGTTCGACTTCATGTCGCCGTGGGAGGGCGCGCAATACATCCTGCCGGGCGACGAAAAGAAAGCCTGATCCGTGAGCCAGCCCCCCACCATGCTGTTCTGTGCGGGCGCGGTGAAGGCCGGGACCACCTGGCTTTACGAATATCTGCGCGAGCATCCCGACACTTATTTCCGCACCATCAAGGAAATGCAGTATTTTGACCGGCTGTATGGCGGCAATCTGAAGCCACGGGCGAAGAAGCTGGCGCAGGAGATTGCGGCGATGGAGGCGGACCTTGAGTCGGGGCGGGCCAAGTGGCCGGCCTGGGTGTTGCGGCAGATCGGTGACCGGGCCGAGTATCGCAAGCTGATCCTGTCCGGCGATGCGCCGACCGCCGAATATCTGCGCTATCTGACCGCCGGTGCGGGCGACAAGCGGCTGGTGGGCGAGATGACGCCGGAATATGGCCTGCTGAATGTGCCGCAGATCCGGGAAATATCGGCGATGGCCCCCGATGTCCGCTGGGTGTTCCTGATGCGTGATCCGGTGTCGCGGCTGTGGAGCCATGTCCGGATGCTGGTGCGGCGGACCAAACCCTCGGCTGAGGCGTTTGCAGCGGCCTGTGAGGCGAAGTTCGAAGAGGTGCTTGCGGGCAAGGCCAAGGATGTCAGCGAGCGCGGCGATTATGCCGCGATCCATGGCCGGCTGGCGCGGGCGGTGGCCGCGGACAAACGGCTGGTGATGATTTACGAACAGCTGTTGTCGTCTGACGGGGTCGCACAGGTGACGGGCTTTCTGGGGATTGCGAACCATCCGGCCAAGCTGGACAAGCGGGTGCATGAGGGTGTCGCCGTGGATATGCCTGAAGCGCTGCGCGTCCGGGCGCGGGAGTGGCTTCGGCCGCAATATGCTTTCGTGGCGCAGACCTTTGGGCTGCCGCCGGAATGGGAATCGTTTCCCGAACTTAGAAGTGAGGTTGCCTGATGGACGGCGATATCCGCAACAACAGCTATGACGACGGATCGCAGGACCTGCTGACAGGCGAGCAGCGCATCCGCAATTTCAACATCAACTTCGGCCCGCAACACCCTGCCGCGCATGGTGTTTTGCGGCTGGTGCTGGAGCTGGACGGCGAGATCGTCGAACGCTGCGATCCGCATATCGGGCTCTTGCACCGTGGCACCGAAAAGCTGATGGAATCGCGGACCTATTTGCAGAACCTGCCCTATTTCGATCGGCTTGATTATGTCGCGCCGATGAATCAGGAGCATGCCTGGTGTCTGGCGATCGAGCGCCTGACCGGGACAGTGATCCCTCGCCGTGCCAGCCTGATCCGGGTGCTGTTCTGCGAGATCGGCCGGGTGCTGAACCATATTCTGAACACCACGACGCAAGCGATGGACGTGGGCGCGCTGACGCCGCCTTTGTGGGGTTTTGAGGAACGCGAAAAGCTGATGGTGTTTTATGAGCGGGCTTCGGGCGCCCGGCTGCATGCGGCATATTTCCGGCCCGGCGGCGTGCATCAGGACCTGCCGCCGAAGCTGATCGACGATATTGATGAATGGGCAGACGGGTTCCAGCGGGTGCTGAACGACCTGCACGGGTTGCTGACCGAGAACCGGATCTTCAAGCAGCGCAATGTCAACATCGGCATCATCAATCCGCAGGATGTGCAGGATTGGGGGTTTTCGGGGGTGATGGCGCGCGGATCGGGGCTGGCCTGGGACCTGCGGCGCAGCCAGCCCTATGAATGCTATGATGAATTCGACTTCAAGATCCCGGTTGGCAAGAACGGTGATTGTTTTGACCGCTATCTCTGCCGCATGGCCGAAATGGAGGAGTCCACCAAGATCATCAAGCAATGTCTGGCCAAGCTGCGCGTTGAAAAGGGTGACGTTCTGGCGCGCGGCAAGATCACGCCGCCGGACCGCGCCGACATGAAAACCTCGATGGAGGCCTTGATCCACCATTTCAAACTGTACACCGAAGGCTTCCATGTGCCTGCAGGTGAGGTTTACGCGGCGGTTGAGGCGCCGAAGGGCGAGTTTGGCGTTTATCTGGTGGCCGACGGATCAAACAAGCCCTACCGCGCCAAGATCCGCGCCCCGGGGTTTCTGCATCTGCAGGCACTGGACTACATGTGTACCGGCCACCAACTGGCCGACGTTTCCGCAATCATCGGCACGATGGATATCGTGTTCGGGGAGGTTGACCGCTGATGCTGCGCCGTCTTCACAAAGAACAACCTGCGTCGTTTGCCTTTACCGCGAAGAACCTCGAATGGGCCAAGGGCCAGATTTCGAAATATCCTGACGGGCGGCAGGCGTCGGCGATCATTCCGCTTTTGTGGCGGGCGCAAGAGCAAGAGGGCTGGCTGTCTCGGCCCGCCATCGAGTTGGTCGCCGAGATGCTGTCGATGGCCTACATCCGGGCACTGGAAGTGGCGACATTCTACTTCATGTTCCAGCTGGCCCCGGTGGGCTCGATTGCCAATGTGCAGATCTGCGGCACCACGTCCTGCATGATTTGTGGCGCGGAAGAGTTGATTGCGGTCTGCAAGGAGATGATTTCCCCATCGGCCCATACGGTTTCTGCGGATGGCAAGTTTTCTTGGGAAGAGGTTGAATGCCTCGGGGCCTGCACCAATGCGCCGATGGCTCAGATCGGCAAGGATTACTATGAGGATCTGACGGCGGACAAGTTGCGCGACCTGATCACGCGGTTCTCGAATGGCGAGGTTCCAGTGGCGGGGCCACAGAACGGTCGCTATTCCTGCGAACCGGCAGGCGGGTTGACCTCGCTGAAAGAGTTCGAGTCCGGGCGGACGCAATACAATGGCTCGGTGCAGCGGGCGGTGGATCTTGGTGATACGGTCAAGCGGATCGACGGCACAGAGGTGCCGATCCTGACGCCTTGGCTGAAAGACAAGGTGAAGTCGTAAAGGTAGGGGGCGACGATGGCTGAGTTTGGCAAATCGGACGGTGGCTGGCCCGGGGGCTGGGTGATTGCGGCAGTGGCTGGTGTCATTGCGGCGGTTCTGGCGCGGTGGATTGGCGATGTCGGAATGGCCGCGGCGGTCCTGGTCGGGATCTTTGTCTTTCTGGTGTTCGGGGTGTTGCTGGGCATGTTCTGGTCGACGCCGGCAGCAACGGGCGGCCATGCAGGCCATGGGCACGACGATCATGCCGGGCATGATCACGGGCATGCCCATTCTCAAGATCCCGCGCCAACGCCTGCGACCCTGGTGGCCACTCCAGCCCCTTTGCCACCGACACCGATGCCGCCAGCCCCAGTCATGGCACCGATGGCCCCGCCCGAACCGGCCATGCCACCCGAACCGGCGCCCGAACCGGCCATGCCGCCTGAACCGACCATGGCTGTGCCAGCCGCCAATGAG
>JBDTQR010000188.1:0-8470 GCA_039932095.1 bacterium
CTTCTGGAACAGAACCTGATCAAGCAGCTGAAGCCGCGCTACAACGTGCTGCTGCGTGACGACAAAAGCTTCCCCAACATCCTGATCGCCAAGGACCACGCCTTTCCGCAGATCAAGAAACACCGGGGCAAGAAGTCGGAAAAGGGCAGCTACTATGGCCCCTTCGCCTCAGCCGGGGCCGTCACCCGTACCCTCAATCAATTGCAAAAGGTCTTCCTGCTGCGCAATTGCTCGGACAGCATGTTCGAAGGCCGCACCCGCCCCTGCCTGCAATTCCAGATCAAACGCTGCTCCGCCCCTTGTGTCGCCAAGATCTCGCCAGAAGCTTACGGCACCCTCGTCGCAGACGCCGAACGCTTCCTGCAGGGCAAGACCACCGATGTGCAGGCCAATCTCGCCACCGAAATGTCCCGCGCCTCTGCCGAGATGGAGTTCGAACGCGCCGCCGCGCTGCGCGACCGGATCAAGGCGCTGACCCAGATCCAGTCCGCCCAGGGCATCAACCCGCAAGGCGTGACCGAGGCCGACGTGGTCGCCCTATATCTCGACCAGGGCCAAGCCTGTGTGCAGGTGTTTTTCATCCGCGCCAACCAGTCGTGGGGCAACCGCGACTTCTACCCCAAGACCGGCGCCGGGGCCGAGGCGTCCGAGATCATGGAAGCCTTCCTGGCCCAGTTCTACGACGACAAGGAACCGCCCCGGCTTGTCCTGCTGTCCCACCCGGTTGAAAATGAGGATCTTGTCACCCAACTTCTGTCCGACCGCGCCGGCCGCCGCGTCGAACTCGCCGTACCGCAACGCGGCGAAAAAGCTGAGCTGGTGGAAAACGCCGCCCGCAACGCCCGCGAAAGCCTCGCCCGCCGCCTGTCGGAAACCTCCACCCAGAACAAGCTACTGGAAGGTCTGGCCGAGGCTTTCGATCTCGACGCCCCGCCGAAACGCATCGAGGTCTATGACAATGCCCATATCCAGGGCTCCAACGCCGTCGGCGGCATGATCGTCGCCGGCCCCGAAGGCTTCCTGAAATCGCAATACCGCAAGTTCAACATCAAATCCGCCGCCGGGGCCAATTCGGATGACTTCGGCATGATGAAAGAGGTTTTGACCCGGCGCTTCGAACGCCTGCTGAAAGAGGACCCCGACCGCAAATCCGACGCCTGGCCCGACCTCTTGCTGATCGACGGCGGCGCAGGTCAGGTCTCGGCGGTGCAAAGCATCTTGTCCGAACTTGGCGTCGAAGATGTCGCCATGGTCGGCGTCGCCAAAGGCGAGGACCGCGATGCCGGCAAGGAAGAATTCCACCGCACCGGCCAACGCCCCATGGCGCTGAAAATGAACGACCCGGTGCTCTACTTCATCCAGCGGCTTCGCGACGAGGCGCACCGCTGGGCCAACGGTGCCCATGTCGCCAAACGCGCCAAGGCGGTCTCGCTGACCCCGCTTGACGACATCCCCGGCGTCGGCGCTGCCCGCAAGAAAGCCCTGCTCGCCCATTTCGGCAGCGCCAAGGCCGTGGCGCGGGCTGCCATCCCTGACCTGACCGCCGTCGCTGGCATTTCCGAGGCGATGGCCCAGACAATCGCGGATTATTTCAGCGCCAGAGGATAGCGCTGCGACATGCGACGCAACCAGCAGGATGTCCAAGGCCAAGCTTGTCTGGTGCCAGAGGCCGTGCTAACTTTCCACCAGTTGCAGCGACGCTCAGGACGGATCGCCGTCCGGATCGCACGCCAGCCGCTCGGTGAAGTGTTGATCTGTCACGAGTCGGATAGTCGAGAGTTTCCTTCAGTTCGGGCGGCAAGACATACCCTTGAGAGGAGGGTCCAATTCAACGCAATTTCGCGCGAACCAGCTTCGGCTGGCCCGTTGTTGCAGGCCTGTTGGCCCTTAACCTGATCCCGGTCCTGGCGGGCGGGGTGCGGTTGTTCTCGCTTGCCAGCAGCGCAGCGATCACCGCAGCAAACGCCCGGTTCTTCGCACAGCCGCTGCCGGTCGTGCTGCATATCACCTGCGGCGTGGTGTATTGCCTGCTCGGCATACTGCAATTCCAGTCGGGATTTCGCCGCCGCAACCGCCGCTGGCACCGTGTCGCGGGTTGGATCGTCGCTCCGGCCGGCATCGTCGCGGCCCTCGCCGGCCTGTGGATGACACTCTTCTACCCCCATGTGCCCAATGACGGCCCCGTGCTCTACCTGTCCCGTCTGGCTTTCGGCGCGCTCATGGTCCTGTGCATCGCTCTGGGGATTGCCGCGATCCTGCGCCGTGACATTGTCCATCACCGGGCCTGGATGATGCGCGGCTATGCCCTTGGCCTTGGTGCCGGCACCCAGGCCCTGATCCAGATCCCCTGGGTAATTCTTGTGGGCGAGCCGACCGAGCTGCCCAGATCACTGCTGATGGGAGGAGCCTGGCTACTCAATCTGGCCGTCGCCGAATGGGTCATCCGCCAATCGCCGCAACTGCCACGCAATCTGGCCCCAGCCATGTGACACCATCTGCCCCGATCCGTCCCCCTCAACCCACACCACAGGAGCGAAGAATGACA
This sequence comes from bacterium, assembly GCA_039932095.1. Classification (GTDB taxonomy): domain Bacteria; phylum Pseudomonadota; class Alphaproteobacteria; order Rhodobacterales; family Rhodobacteraceae; genus Stagnihabitans. The sequence continues at coordinate 2,546 of JBDTQR010000188.1, forward strand.
CCGTCGAAACTCAGCCAATGGGCCGGAATGGCCGCCATGGTTGCCGGGGTATCCTATGTAATCGTCGGCCTCTTCCATCCGCTGAATGAACTGGCCTCAACCGACACGCGCACCTGGATCAACGTCCATTACTTCGCCTGCGCCATGGCGTTTTTCGGGATCTTCGGCATGGTCGGACTTTACGTCCGCCAGGCCGAACAATCCGGCTGGCTCGGTCTGGCGGGTTTCGTGATGCTCGGTCTTTGGATGGGCCTTGTCCTCGGCTTCAGCTTCGTCGAGGCATTCGTCCTGCCCGAACTGGGAGCGGTGGCACCGCGGTTTGTCGAGGGTTTGATGGCGATGTTCACCGCCCCGATCGACGGTATCGACCTCGGCATCCTGCCGACCATGTGGCTGGTGTCAGGCCCGCTCTACATTCTCGGCGGTCTGGTGTTCGGCATTGCGACGTTCCGGGCGGCTGTGTTGCCCCGCTGGTCAGGCGCGCTGCTGGCCTTCGGCACCGCGATTTCCCCGGTGGCCGCGCTGTTCCCGTTTGCATATCAGGCGAAGGTGACCATACCCGTCGGCCTGGCTCTGGTCTGGATGGGCTATGCGTTGTGGTCTGAAACACGGGTAAGCACCGCCGCCGTTCCTGCCTAGGCGTGGCCTGAACCTCACCCCGGACAGGCAGGTCCTGGGGCCCGCCAGATCAAACCGCGGCCCTCAATCCGATCAAACCCCTCTTCCCCCTCTGCCGCCCTTGGGCTACCTATTCGTCATGAGGTGGACGATCCCCAATACCCTGACCTTCCTGCGCCTGCTCGCCGCCCCCGGCGTGCCGTTGATGTTTCTGTATTTCCACCGCCCGCTGGCCGACTGGTTCGCCCTCACCCTTTTCATCTCGGCCGCCATCACCGACTACTTTGACGGCTACCTTGCCCGGCTGTGGAAACAGGAAAGCAAGTTCGGTGCCATGCTCGATCCGATTGCCGACAAGGCCATGGTGGTGATCGCCCTTCTGATCATAACCGGCTATTCCGGCATGAACCCCTGGCTGATCCTGCCCGCCACCGTGATCCTGTTCCGCGAGGTGTTTGTCGGCGGCCTGCGCGAATATCTCGGCCACAAGGCCGGGCTGCTCAAGGTCACCAAACTGGCCAAGTGGAAAACCTCGGCCCAGATGGTCGCCATCGCGGTGCTGTTTCTTGGCACCGGGCTGGAATACCTTGAAGGCATCGCCCGGCAGGGCCTGACCATCGAACAGCACGCCGCCCTCGTCGCCAAGGGCCTTGCCGATCCGATCCGCTCCTGTGGCACGCGGGGCTGTTCGTCCTATGCCACGCTGGCCGGCCTCGGCCTGATCTGGATCGCCGCCGTTCTGACCTTTGCCACCGGCTGGGACTATTTCACCAAATCCCTGCCGTTCCTCAAGGAAGACCGATGATCGATGTCCTCTACTTCGCCTGGGTCCGCGAACGCATCGGCCTGCCCCGCGAACGCATCGACACCGCAGCCCCGACAGTCCGCGCCCTGATAGCCGAACTGACCGCCCGGGAAGAGCGTTATGCCCTCGCCTTCGCCGACCTGACCAGCCTGCGCGTCGCCCTAGACCAGACCCTGTCCAACTTCGACGCCCCGCTGCACGGAGTCCGCGAAGTGGCGTTCTTCCCCCCAATGACCGGCGGCTGACATGCGCCTGTCCGTCCAGACCGATCCTTTCGACCTCGGCGCGGAATCCAACGCCTTCGCCGCCACGGCCCAACCCGCCGGCGCCATCGTCACCTTCACCGGCGTCGTGCGCGACAACGACGGCAGCCTTGCTGCGATGGAAATCGAACACTACCCCGGCATGACTGAACGCGCCATTCAGGCGATGATGGATCAGGCCATGACCCGCTGGACCCTGACCGATGCCTTGGTGATCCATCGCCACGGGCGGCTTGCCGCAGGTGAGATGATCATGATGGTCGCCACCGCCGCCCGCCACCGCGTCGCGGCATTCGAGGCGGCGGAATTCCTGATGGACTACCTGAAATCCCGCGCCCCATTCTGGAAAAAGGAAATCGGCGCCGACGGAGCCGAATGGGTCGCGGCCACCGAACTGGATGAAAACGCGCTGAAACGTTGGTAGTTTTGAACGGATCACCCCGCTGGCAACCGGCACAGACCTGCGCCCCACCTCCCACGCCGCCCCCGCGCAGGCGGCTTGGGACAACGCCGGCGGCAGCCCGCAAAACCCATGCCTGCTAGATCCGCACCTTGACCGCCGCCGTCGCCGCATCGCCGGTGTTCGGCGTACCGGCGGGTTCGATCAACAGCACATGGGTCTCCACCACCGCCCTTGGCCTGTGCTGCATCCCCCGGGGCACCACAAACACTTCGCCCGGGTTCAGCGTCACCGTCCTGTCCGGCAGATCGATCATCAACTGCCCGGCCAGCACCATGAAGAAATCATCGGTCTCGGGATGTTCGTGCCAGAGAAACTCGCCCTGCACCTTGACGACCATCAGGTCATGGCCGTTGAAGCCGCCCACGATCTTCGGCGACCAATGTTCCGAAAACCCCGCCAGTTTGTCTGCCAGATTAATCGCGTCCATCCACCCATGCCCTCTGAAAATCCTTCGGCTGCGCCCGTGCGAGAAACACCCCCCGCGCAATCGCCCGCGCCAGACACATCGCCGCCGCATGGCCAATCTGATAGGCTCCCACAACCGGATCGGCCAAAGCCCTCTCTCCGGTCGCCGCCGCAAACACCAGATCGCCGTCCAGCAGCGTATGCGACGGCACGATCGCCCGCGCCATGCCGTCCTGTGCGGCCACCGCCATCCGCGTCGCCTGAGCCTGGGTCAGCCGCGCATCGGTGGCGACAATGGCAATCGTCGTCGCCTCGCCCATCCGCTTCACCGGGACCACATCTGCCAAGTCCGCCGCCAGGGGACTGACCCCCAACCCGCCAAACTCATCGCCGATTTCCCATGGCGCCGCCCAGAACTGCCGCCCCTCGCCCACCGTGACCGACCCCAATGCGTTCACCGCCACCAGGGCCGCCACCGTCACCCCATTGTCCAGCACGACCGAAGCCGAGCCCAAACCACCCTTCCACCGACCTGTGGACGCCCCGTAACCCGCGCCGACTGTCCCCAACCCGACCTTGACCGAGGCTGCATGATACGCCCGCAGCCCCAACCCATGATACGGATTGCGCTGCCAATCCTTGTCGCCGCCATTCAACAGATCGAACAGAATGGCCCCCGACACGATCGGCACCCTCTGGTCCCCCACCGCAAAGCCCCGGCCCGCCGCCCGCAAGCCATCCACCACCCCGGAACAGGCGTCCAGTCCAAATGCCGAGCCGCCCGACAACACCAGGGCGTCGACTTCCTGCACCAACCGGTCGGGCGCCAGCAGATCGGTCTCGCGCGTGCCCGGCGCACCGCCCATGACCGACACCCCGGCCACGAACGGCCGCGCGCCCAGCACCACGGTGCAGCCGCTCCGCAGCGCCGCATCGTCGGCGTTGCCAACCCGCAGACCCGGCACATCGCTGATGTCGTTCCGCGCCCCGACCCGCATGTCAGCTTTGCACGGCCAAGGCCCGCTGCACCGCCGGCCGCGCATTCATCGCGGCAAAATGCGCCGCGATCTTGGGGAACCGCGCCAGATCGACCCCGTCGGAGGGGCACCAGCTGGCCAGCACATAAAGATAGGGGTCCGCCAAAGAATAGTCCCCCAAAGCCCACGGCCCGACAAACCGTCCCTCCAGATAGGTGAAATGCTCGGTCACGTTCCGGGTGACCTTCAGTTTCAAACCTTCGATCACCACCGGATCGTCCGACCAGCGGGAACCGCGCATCCGGTGGGCATGGCTGACATGTGCGGTTGAACACAGATAGCTCATCATTTCCTGCACCCGCGCCACCGCAAAGGCATCGCCAGACAGCAACCCCGCCGCCGGATGTGTTTGCGCCAGATAGCTCAGGATTGCCGGGGTCTCGGTCAACACGCCCTGATCGGTCACCAGCGACGGGACCCGCCCCTTGGCGTTGATCGCCAGATAGTCCGCCCCACGCTGTGCGGCCACGGTGAAATCCACCCGCACCGGCTCATAGGCCACACCCAATTCCTCCAGCGTGATCAGCGAGGCCAAGGCAATCGTGCCCGGCGAATAATACAGTTTCATCATGTCGCTCTCCTCCAGAACCCCAGCCACCCAAGCTAGAACCAACCCGAGCCGCTCTGCAATCCCCCCTGCCAATTGCACCTTTCCAAATACTCATCTTGCCGGCGCTTGAGCCCAGAGCCGCCGCATGGCATCACCAACCAAACCGCAAAGGAGCCAGCCATGCCACAAATCCACAAAGTCGCCGCCATCACCGCAGGCGGATCCGGCATGGGCGCCGCCGCCGCGCGCCGCCTGGCCGCCGACGGCTTCCGCGTCGCCATCCTGTCGTCCTCCGGCAAGGGTGAGTCTTTGGGTCGCGACTTGGGCGGTGTCGGCGTCACCGGCTCCAACCAGTCCAACGACGACGTCAAACGCTTTGTTGACGCCACCATGGCCGCCTTTGGCCGCATCGATGTGCTGGTCAACTCCGCCGGTCACGGCCCCCGCGCGCCGCTGCTCGACATCACGGATGAGGCCTGGCACCAGGGCATCGACATCTATTTCCTGTCTGCCGTCCGCCCGACCCGACTGATCACCCCGATCATGGAGGCTCAGGGCAACGGCGGTTCGATCATCAACATCACCACCTTCGCCACGTTTGAGCCTGACCCGGTGTTCCCGACCTCCGGGGTCGCCCGCGCCGGTCTTGCCGCCTTCACCAAACTGTTCGCCGACAAATATGCCGCCCAAGGCATAAGGATGAACAACATCCTGCCCGGCTTCATCAACTCCTTGCCCGAGAAGGAAGAATTCCGCGCCCGCATCCCGATGGGCCGCTACGGCACCACCGACGAAATCGCCGGCACCGTCAGCTTTCTCGCGTCCGACGCCTCAGGCTACATCACCGGCCAGAACCTGCGGGTCGATGGCGGCATCACGCGGTCGGTATGATCGCATCAGTTGGGCAGTCTGGAGAAACTGCCGGTGATCGGCCGAAGGAAGGTGTGGATGCCGTCACGTCCTCATGACCCGACGAACCGGTCAAATCGCCGTTCGAGGCGAACCTGCAATATTCTCCTGGCCGCCCCCTTGCACGGCTAAGGCTTCCCTGCTGACATTGGGGCTCAGCCTGTCCTTCACCTTGATCAGCCCGGTCTCAAGTTCCAGCATCGACTGTCCCGCTGTCGGCAGTCCACTGATGATGAATAAAATTATCGCACCGTATCCCTGCCTTGAAATGCGGCCATTCCAAACCGATCCGGGCTTTCGGTCAAAATCTCGTGCGACATCTGCAACTGCCCTTGCCCTCGCCGCGTCGGGTGTTAGCACTATCCGTTCCCAACCCAACGCGAGGCCCGACATGAACGACACCCCTTATTCGCCCCCCAAAGTCTGGACCTGGGACAAGGAAAATGGCGGCCAGTTCGCCAGCACCAACCGACCCATCGCCGGCCCCACCCATGACAAGGTGCTGCCGGTCGGCAAACACCCGTTCCAGCTTTACTCGCTGGCCACGCCCAATGGCCAAAAGGTCACCATCCTGTTCGAAGAGCTGCTGGCCGCCGGCCACAAGGGTGCCGAATATGACGCCTGGCTGATCAATATCGGCAAGGGCGATCAGTTCGGCTCGGGTTTTGTCGAGGTGAACCCCAATTCCAAGATCCCCGCCATGATGGATCGCTCACGTCCTGAACCGGTCAGGCTGTTCGAAAGCGCTTCGATCATGCTGCATCTCGCCGAACGGTTCGGCGCCTTCCTGCCCGCCTCCGGCCCGGCCCGCGCCGAGACCCTGAACTGGCTGTTCTGGCTGCAAGGCTCCGCCCCCTATCTCGGCGGCGGTTTCG
>JBDTQR010000189.1:0-8347 GCA_039932095.1 bacterium
ATCGCGCTGTTCGTCTATTGGGATGCCTTCCGGTCGCTGAACACGGTGCAGAAGGCGGCCTATACGATTTCAGACATGATCTCGCGGGAAAAGACCGGCAAAACCACGGCCTATATCACCGGCATGGACAAGGTTCTGGAATATCTGATCGACGACAATCAGGATGCCCGGATGCGGGTGACCGAAGTGACCTTCAGTCAAAGCAACAACCGGTTCGAGGTGCATTGGTCGCGGTCGCCGTACAACACAATGATTCCGCTGACCACCTCGACCTTGCAGAACTATGCCTATGAAATTCCGGCAATGGCACCAGGGGACTATGTCATCGTGGTCGAAGTGCAGGTCGATTATGTGCCGAGCTTTGACATCGGCATGCCCACACAGACCTTCAAGCAGTTCATCGTCACCCGCCCGCGCTTCATCCCCTGCATCACGATGGATGATCCGAACGGTGGCTGCCCGGTCTCCTGACCCCTCTGATCCGGATCTTGCATCAGATGCGCTGACGGGTTGAGCCGATCAGCGCATCGTGCATTTCCGCACCCGGTCCCGTCCGGTTTGCAGCAGCCGTGGCACTGGTAAGACCGCCCCGTCGGCCTTAGATCTCGACAAACCAGTCAGGAGAGCCGCCATGTCGATCCGCCCCGTCGCCAATTCCAACCTCGCCATGCCCACAATAGAGGGTGCCGGCGTCCACCTGCACCGCGCTTTCGGCTTTGACGACCCCAAGCGGCTGGACCCATTTCTGTTGTTTGATGATTTCCGCAACGACCGCCCGGCAGACTATGTGCGCGGCTTTCCCTGGCATCCGCACCGCGGCATCGAGACGATCACCTATGTGCTGGCCGGCTCGGTCGACCATGGTGACAGTCTGGGCAATCGTGGCACGCTGAAGGGCGGCGATGTGCAGTGGATGACCGCCGGGTCAGGGATCATGCATCAAGAGATGCCGAAGGGCAATGCCAAGGGCCAGATGCACGGCTTCCAGCTGTGGGCCAATCTGCCGGGCCATTTGAAGATGACCGCGCCACGTTATCAGGATGTGAAGTCGACCGAGATCCCCGAGGTGATGGACGATGACGGCACCACGGTGAAGGTGGTTGTCGGGTCATTCTGGGGCAAGACCGGGCCGGTGGACGGCATTGCCGCCGACCCGCAATACCTCGACATCTATGTGCCGCCAGGCCGCAAGAAGGTGTTCAAGGTTGACACCTACCGCCACGCATTTGCCTATGTCTTTGACGGCAGCGGCAATTTCCGCGACGCCAGCCGCCCACGCGGCGTGCTGCTGGAAAAAGAAGTGCAGGGTCAGGAAGTCAACATCCGCGACATGTCGGGCAACCGCACCCTGATCGAGTTCGGCACTGGCGATGAGGTGACGGTGCAGGCCGGGGACAATGGCGTCCGCTTTCTGCTGATCTCTGGTGCGCCATTGCAGGAACCGGTCGCGTGGCACGGCCCCATCGTGATGAACACCCAGGCCGAGTTGAAACAGGCGATGGCCGACTTGCGCAACGGCACCTTCATCCGGCCCGCCCACTGATTTGGCCAAACCACCGCGCCGGGCTTCCTGCGGCCCCGGCACTGGGCTATCACGGGCCATGATGATGCGTGTGATCCTGATCTGTGTGGCGCTTGCGGGCTGTACCAGCCCTCCGCAGGTCCATTGGCCTGCGGGGCCATTGGGTGCCGAGCCGACATTGCTGCCAAAGTCCGAACTGGTCGGCCCGGCAGATGGCACTGCCGAGGCCCGGGGCGCAGCACTGGCGGCAGAGGCGGCGGCGCTGAAGGCCCGCGCTGCGGCGCTTTCCCCGGCCAAGCCCTGATTGCACGCGGCCCGTGAAACGGCTAACAGGCGGCAGCACGACCAGATGAGGATCCGCCCGATGCCGAACCCCGCCAAGCCTGACCTTCGCATCGGACTCGCCGGCTTGGGCACTGTGGGGATTGGTGTGGTCAAGATCATCCAGCGCCACGCCGATCTGATCGCGGCCCGCGCTGGTCGCCCGGTGGTGATCAGCGCGGTTTCCGCCCGCGACCGCAGCAAGAACCGTGACGCCGACCTGTCGAACTATGTCTGGGAAACCGACCCGGTCGCCCTCGCCAAGCGTGACGATGTCGATGTGTTTGTCGAGGTGATGGGTGGACATGAGGGCCCGGCGCGTCAGGCGACCGAGGCTGCGATTGCGGCGGGCAAGGACGTGGTGACCGCCAACAAGGCGCTACTTGCCCATCACGGCCACGGCCTTGCCATGGCAGCTGAGGCGGCGGGGCTGGTCATCCGGTTCGAGGCGGCGGTGGCGGGTGGCATCCCGGTGATCAAGACGTTGACCGAAGGTCTGGCGGGCAACCAGCTGCGCCGGGTGATGGGCGTGATGAACGGCACTTGCAACTATATCCTGACCCGGATGCAATCGGCCGGCCTGCCCTATGACACCGTGTTCGAAGAGGCCCGCCAGCTGGGCTATCTTGAAGCCGACCCCAACCTTGATGTCGGCGGCATCGACGCCGGGCACAAGCTGAGCCTGCTTGCCGCTATCGCCTTTGGCACCAGGGTCAGCTTTGACGCGGTGGAGCTGGAGGGCATCGGCGCGATTTCCATCGACGACATAACCCGCGCCGCCGACATGGGCTACAAGATCAAACTGCTGGGCGTCGCGCAAATGACGGGCCGCGGGCTGGAACAACGGATGACGCCCTGTCTGGTGCCCGCCGACAGCCCGCTTGGCCAGTTGCAGGGCGGCACCAATATGGTGGTGCTGGAGGGTGACGCGGTCGGCCAGATCGTGCTGCGCGGCGCCGGTGCCGGTGAGGGGCCGACCGCGAGCGCGGTGATGGGCGACGTGATCGACCTCGCCCGTGGTCTGCGGCTGCCGACCTTTGGCCAGCCCGCCGCCAGCCTTGCCATCCCGATCGCCGCCAAGGCCGCCACCCCCGCGCCCTATTACCTGCGGATGACCCTGCTCGACAAACCCGGCGCGCTCGCCAAGATCGCCACCTGTCTGGGAGAGGCGGGCGTTTCCATCGACCAGATGCGCCAATACGGCCATCTCGGCGCCAACGCCCCGGTGCTGATCGTCACCCACAAGGCGACGCGGGATGACATCGACAATGCCGTCGAACGCTTCGCCACCACCGGTGTGCTGGTCGGCCAGCCCGTCGCCCTCAGAATCGAAGCCGTCTGACCCGTCCCTGCCGGACCGGCGTTGACAGCGACAGCGCGACTTTGTATTTTACCGAAAGGTATTATACGAATCGGTAAAGCAATGCGCGCAACGGACCAACTCTCCAAAGTCTTCACCGCTCTCGGCGATCCGACCCGCCGCGCCTTGCTGGCCCGTCTGGCAGAGGGTGAGGTCAATGTGACCGACCTCGCCGAACCCCTGGACATGACGATGGGTGCCGTGTCCAAGCATCTCGCCATTCTGGAAGAGGCTGGCCTGATCGAGCGGTCGCGCCGCGCCCAGTTCCGGCCCTGCCGCCTCAGTGCCGATCCTCTCGGCGTGGCCGAGGCCTGGCTTGGCTGGTTCCGCCGCAATCACGAGGCCAGCTTTGACCGGCTGGAAAGCTACCTGAAAACCATTGATAAAGCAGGAGAACCGCATGAGCCCCGCTGACACCTTTGTCCTGTCCACGCCGCCGGATGCCGCCGTGATCGAGATCCACCGCTGGTTCGCCGCCGCACCGGAAGTGCTATGGCGCATGTACACCGACCCGGCGCATCTGGTGCAGTTCTACGGCTCGCCCGGCTGCACCCACCCGGTGTGCGAGATCGACCTGCGTCCCGGCGGCCTGTGGCGTCATACGCTCAGGGTGCCGGATGGCCGCGAGTTTCCGAGCCTCAGCACCTTTCTGGAAATCGACCCACCGCACCGTTTTGTCTATGAATGGAACGCAGTGCCCGACCCGGTCTTTGGCCCGGTTCTGCCGCCCAAAACCCTGAACACGATGGAATTTACTGCCGAAAATGGCGGCTGCCGGGTGACCGCGCGGATTGAATGCATCTCGGTTCAGGCCCGCGATGCGATGGTCAGGGGCGGATTTGCCATCGGCGTCCGCGAAAGCATGGCGCGGCTGGACGATTATCTGCCGCTGCCGACTGCATGATCCGATGGTTGGGCGACTTGTTGATCCGCATGGATTGACTTGACTCGCCGGGGCCACAGGCCGACGCTGTCGCCGGGAGGCGACATGTGGTTGCAGGTGATCTTCTGTCTGGCTTTGGGCACGCCGGCTGTGGCCGGGCCGTTGGCCGGTGCCGACGACCCGGCGTTTCGCGCGGCCTTTGACCGGACCCTGCGCGCCGATGATCTGGGCGCCGAGGATGCGCTGCGCGATCTGGCAGCGGCCGGCAACACGGCGGCTCGGGTGGCGCTGCCGGTGGTGCAGACCTGGTGGGTCGACAGTGGGCCGATGACCGACCGAACGACCCGGCGCAAGATCGACGGCAAGTGGATCGCCGAGCTTGCCCATGCCGCCTTCAAGCCCGCCGATCTGTGGCAGGACGGCGAAATCTCTCCGGTGATGCGCGATCAGTTGAACCGGGCGCTGTGGCTTTATGAACTGGGCGAGGATCGCAAGGGCGACGCGCTGCTGGAGGCGTGGTTCAACCACATGCCGGACGCCGCCCCGCTGCCCGAAGGCTTTGCCGACCTGCCTGCCGCCGCCATGCTGAAATCGATGATCCTGTTGCAGCATCTGACGCGCGGCGACCACAAGGCCTTGCCGGTGCTGCAGGCGTGGCTGGATCAGGACCGGATCGAAGGCTGGATGGTGTTTGCCGAACTGTCCGACCATTACTCTGGCGGCCCGGGCCAGCCGATGATGACCAGCCTGCGGGTCGGTGCCAATGTCGCCGCGCGACTGCCCGATGGCCGCCGCGCCATAAACCTGCTGTGGCGCGAAATTCCCCCGGCGCCACTGCCCGCAGCAGCCGGGGCGATGGTGCAGCGCGATCTGTTGCCGCGCCCGCAATACAACCCGGTCCGGGCCTATTGCGCCGCCGCTTGCCCCGGCAGCACGCCAGCCTGCGAAACCGCCTTTGTAAGCCTGCTCGGCGCACCGCACCATTCGGTGACCCAACTGACGCCGCTACAGGATGTGATGGGCGAAGCGGCGTTCTTTGCCACGGCGCGCGGCGAACAGGTCCTGCTCGCGGCAGCGGCCAAACATCGGCTGGGGCTGGAATTGTCCCATGACGTTGCGGGCGATCTGGTGAAAAACCCGGCGTTTGTCGCGACCGAAACCGTGGACGCCTGCTTTGCCAATGGCGTGCAGCGCGCCGTTGCACCCTTCCCGGTGGCGAAGTAGCCTCGTTAGCGCAACCAGCCTTGTCGCCGCTTCATCGGGCAGTCTAAGGCTGGACAAATCTGTCATCAAAGGATGCATCATGGCCGACAAGTCAGAATTTCAGGACCGCCTGCTGTCACTCGGCCTTGCCCGGGTGTCGGAAGCGGCGGCCCTCGCCTCGGCCAATCTGATCGGGCGCGGCGATGAAAAGGCGGCGGATCAGGCTGCAGTCAACGCGATGCGCGACCAGTTGAACCTTTTGGACATCGCCGGCGTGGTTGTGATCGGTGAGGGCGAACGCGACGAGGCCCCGATGCTGTTCATCGGCGAAGAGGTCGGCTCCGGCAAGGGTCCGGCGGTGGACATCGCCCTGGATCCGCTGGAAGGCACCACGCTGACCGCCAAGGACATGCCGAATGCCTTGACGGTCATCGCGATGGCGCCGCGCGGCACGCTTCTGCACGCGCCCGATGTCTATATGGAAAAACTGGCAATCGGCCCGGGCTTTCGGCGCGGGGTGGTGACGCTGGACATGTCACCGTCAGAGCGGGTCTCGGCCCTGGCGGCGGCCAAGGGCTGTTCGACCAATGACATCACGGTCTGCGCGCTGGAACGACCCCGCCATGAACAGATGATCGAGGAAATCCGCTCCACCGGCGCCGCGATCCGCCTGATCACCGACGGCGATGTGGCCGGGGTGATGCATTGTGCAGAACCGTCGATCACCGGCATCGACATGTATATGGGCTCGGGCGGCGCACCCGAAGGGGTGCTGGCAGCGGCAGCCCTGAAATGCATGGGCGGTCAGATGTTTGGCCGGCTGCTGTTTCGCAACGACGACGAACGCGCCCGGGCCCGCAAGGCCGGGATCACCAATTTCGACCGGGTCTATACCCGTGACGATCTGGTGACGGCGGATGTGATCTTTGCGGCAACCGGTGTGACCGATGGCTCGCTGGTGGCGGGCATCAAGCGCGACGCGGGCTACATCACCGCCGAGACCCTGCTGATGCGGTCGAAAACCGGCTCGGTGCGGCGGATGCTCTACCGCAACCGGATGCACTAGGGCGATAGGTCCCCGCGAGACTTGCGCGGCTTGCATGCATGGCCGAGGTCGGGCATTGATCCCTGATGACCCAACGCGCCTTTCTGAATGTCGAAACCTCGCTGACCGGCCGCCGCTGGGTCGGCCCCTCGGTCGAAGCGGACCGGCTGGCCGAGGCGATGATGCAGGCGACCCGGCTGCCGCTGGCCCTGTGCCACACGCTGGTCGCCCGCAATGTCGCCCCGGCCGACGCGAGCCTGTACCTTGCCCCCGCCCTGCGCGACCTGATGCCCGACCCGCTCACCTTGCGCGACATGGCGGCGGCTGCGGCGCGACTGCTGATTGCCCTTTCCGGGCGGCAACGCATTGCAATCTTTGCCGATTATGACGTGGATGGCGGGTCCTCGGCGGCGCTGCTGATCATCTGGCTGCGGCATTTCAATCTGACCCCGACGCTCTATATCCCCGATCGGATCGACGAAGGCTATGGCCCCAACGTGCCCGCCATGGCGGCCTTGGGCGCAGCGCATGACCTGATCATCTGCGTCGATTGCGGCACCCTCAGCTTCGACCCGATTGCGGCGGCGGGCTGTGATGTGGTCGTGCTGGACCACCATCTTGGCGCAGAGACCCTGCCGCCTGCCTTCGCCGTGGTCAACCCCAACCGGCAGGACGAGGATGGCACGTTGGGCCATCTTTGTGCCGCCGCCGTGGTGTTCCTGCTGCTGGTCGAGGCCAACCGTCAATTGCGGGGCACGGGTCAGACCGGACCCGACCTTATGGCGTTGCTGGATCTGGTGGCACTGGCAACCGTGGCCGACGTCGCTCCGCTGATCGGCGTCAACCGCGCCTTCGTGCGTCAGGGGCTGAAAGTGATGGCGCGGCGCGAACGGCATGGCCTGCGCGCCCTTGCCGACATCGCCAAACTGGATCACGCCCCCACCGCCTATGCACTGGGCTTCGTCCTCGGACCGCGCATCAACGCCGGTGGCCGGATTGGTCAGGCCGATCTGGGTGCCCGGTTGCTGGCCACCAACAACCCTTTGGAGGCCACGGCTCTGGCCGAAAAGCTGAACCATCTGAACAGCGAACGGCGCGAGATCGAGACGGCAGTCCGGGCCGAGGCCCTGGCGCAGGTCGAGGCGCGCGGGGACAGCGGCGCACTGGCCTGGGCGGCGGCAGAGGGCTGGCATCCCGGGGTGGTCGGCATCGTCGCGGCCCGGCTGAAAGAGGCGACCGGCCGACCCTCGGTGGTGATCGGCTTTGACGGCAGCTTGGGCAAAGGATCGGGCCGTTCGATCGAGGGGGTGGATCTGGGGGCGGCGGTGCATCTGCTTGCGGCCGAGGGACTGATCGAAAAAGGCGGCGGCCACCGCATGGCGGCTGGTCTGAGCCTGCAGCGCGACCAGCTGGAACCCGCAATGGCCCGCCTGCAGGCGCTGCTGGCCCGGCAAAGTGGCCAGATCGCCCCGGCCCGCGACTTGCGGCTGGACGCCTTGCTGATGCCCACCGCCGTCTCGCCCGCGCTGATAGCCGAGATCGAGGCGGCAGGCCCGTTCGGTGCCGCCTCCCCCGCCCCGCGATTTGCCTTCGCCGCCCAGCATGTCACTGCCCGCCCGATGGGTCAGGGCCACCTGCGCCTGCATTTCGGCGACACCAGTGCCAAACTGGAAGCCGTGCTGTTCAACGCGTACGACACGCCCTTGGGTGCCGCCTTCGACAGCATGGGCCCGCGCCATTTTCATCTGGCCGGACGGCTGGAGCTGAACACCTGGGGCGGCAGGTCGCGCGTGCAGTTGCGGCTGGAGGATGCAGCCGTCGTGTCGGACCTGTAGCGCGTTGTTCTGCGGCTCTTTTCCCCAACGACCCCGTCGCGGCTGGCAGGAACTTTCCCCAAAACCGCAACTTTCCACTTGCAGAGCGCAATCACGTTGATTAGACACCGCCGCACTGACCCGCGGCCCGTTCGTCTATCGGTTAGGACACCAGGTTTTCAACCTGGGAAGAGGGGTT
>JBDTQR010000190.1:0-8270 GCA_039932095.1 bacterium
TGCATTTCATCTATTCAAGCTGCACCGACGTCTGTCCGTTGCATGCCGAAAAGGTGGCGCAAGTGCAGGAGATGATCAATCAGACCCCGATGAAGGACATGGTCCGGTTCGTCTCGATCACTACCGATCCCACTCATGACACGGCGGAGGTGCTGACGGCCTACGGCCCGCAACATGGACTGGACCCAGTGAACTGGCAGTTCCTGACCATAGCGCCCGGTGCGGCGGAAGATGACACCCGCAAGCTCGCCCAATCTTTTGGTCACAAATTCACGGTCGAAAGTGATGGCACGATCACCCACGGCGTCGTCACCCATATCATCGGCAAATTTGGCCGCTGGCAGGGAAATTTTCATGGGCTGGAGTTTCAGCCGGTCAATATGCTGATGTTCATCAACGCCTTGACCAACGATTACGACAAACTGCAGCCGGGGCTATGGGACCGGATATGGGGCTGGTTGTAAAGGTTAACGGCTGGTTTCGTGCCGGGGTTCGCCGCAGTTTTCGTTGCGGCTGTCGGTGGCTCTAAACCGCGACACGAGGTTCAATTTCGACATTCTGCTCCGATGCAAAGGCCATTTATCTGGAAATCAGCACCCCACTTGTAAAGCCAAGTCTGACACGACGTGCCGCCCATCAGCCCGCCATTCCGGCAGTCCGCCGTCGAGCCGTCGTGCTGCGTGACCCAGTTGGCGCAGGCGGGCCACGGCCTGATGGGCATAGACGCAGTAAGGCCCGCGACAATACGCGATGATTTCGGAGGTTGCGTTCAAGGTTGCAGCCATTGCATCCAGTCTGCTTAGATCGACTTGTACGGCGCCAGGAATGTGACCCATCGCAAATTCATCTTCCGGCCTCATATCCAACAAAGTGACCGAACCCTCATTTAGCCGCGCGGAAAGTTCAGCGCGGGTGATCGGCTCGGGTGCCGGGCCATCTGACAGGCCCTGAAGGATCTCGTCCACCACTGACAGGTTCTGCTGCGCTATCCGACCCAGAAGGTCCATCAGAACCAATGTCTTGTCGTCCGTCATGCGGTAGATCACCGACTTTCCTGCCCTGCGACTGGTCACCAGACCCGCCCGGCGCAGCAGCTGCAAGTGTTGCGAACAATTGGCCACCGTTACGCCAACCTTGTCTGCCAATGCCTCGACCCCGCGTTCGCCCTGCGCAAGTTGCTCCAACAGCATCATGCGGTGTGGTGCACCGAGGGCGCGTGCGATCAGGGCGTATTCCTCCAGCAGGGCGAGTTTCGGCGTCATTGACAGGGCTGATCCTTCGGGTCTAGATAATTCAAGTATTCTCTTGAATGTAATGAGTCGCAACGGTGCGGGCAAGCCCGACCATGGCTGAACTCTGATGGAGACCAAAGATGATCCTGCGCCAATTCCTGCATTCCGACCCGGTTGCGGCCTCCTATCTGTTCGGCTGCAGCGGCAAGGCGTCCGGTGCGGTGGTCGATCCGGTGGGCGACATCGCCCCTTATCTTCAGGCCGCCGAGGCCTTGGGCATGCGCATCCTTTATGTGATCGACACCCACCTTCACGCCGACCATGTGTCGTCCGCGCGGGCGCTGGCAGCGGCCTCCGGGGCCGAATACGTGCTTTTTGCCGGTGCCGCTGCCGACTTCCCCTTCAAAGGCGTACAGGATGGCGACGTGCTGGAACTTGGCAATGTGGTGGGACGCGTGCTGCACACGCCGGGCCACACGCCCGAGCATATCTGTCTGGTGGTGACCGACCGCACCCGTGCCTCCGAGCCGTGGTTTGTGCTGACCGGGCACACGCTGATGGTCGGCGATCTAGGCCGAACCGAGCTTGCCTCAAGCGCGGAAGATGGCGCGCGGGCGCTGTTCCGGTCGGTGCAGGTTTTGAAAGCACTGCCGGACTATCTGGAAGTGCTGCCGGGCGCTTATTCCGGCTCGGTCTGCGGACGTAAGCTCAGCGGCAAGCCGACCTCGACCATTGGATTTGAAGCCCGCCACAACACGGCATTCCGCATCACCGACGAGGCGGAGTTCGTGGCGGTCATGACCGTCGATATCCCGCCGCCGCCGCCTGAGGCTGCGCGGAACCGGGCGATCAATTCTGGCCAGGCGGTCCCCGAATGACACGGGCCCCGGCATTTTCGGGCGACAGCGCTGCCGCACTGACGCTTGGCATCTCTGAAAACCTGACCCAGTTCGTGCATCAGTTGATCCAGGTGCTGCTGGTTGGTTTCACCATTGGCATGATGCGCACCGTGGTTCCGGCACTGGCCGAAAGCGAGTTCGGTGTGGCCAAGGGCTCGTTCGTGCTGCTCTCAGCCTTTGTAGTGGCCTTTGGCGTGGTCAAGGGCACCCTCAACTTCGTGGCCGGTCGGCTGTCCGAACGGATCGGTCGCAAGCGGGTTCTGCTGATGGGCTGGATTGCCGCCATCCCGATCCCCTTGATGATCTATTTCGCCCCTAGCTGGAGTTGGATCGTCGCAGCCACGGTGCTTCTGGGCGTCAACCAGGGCCTGTGCTGGTCGATGACGCAAACCTCGAAGCTGGATTTCACAAGGGCCGATCAGCGCGGCCTAACCTTGGGGCTGAACGAGTTCTCTGGCTATGTCGGTGTGGCTTTGGCCGGGATTATCACCGCCTATGCCGCCAGCGCCCTGGGGCCAAGGCTGGGGCTTTTGATCTTCGGTGGCGTGGTGATCGGATTGGCCTTGGTCCTGACACTGGTTTGGGTGCAAGACACTTTGCCCTTCGCCAAGGCCGAGGCTGCCCGACACAGGGCCAAGACCTCCACCGCCTTTCGCCCGCGCTATCCGCAGGGCGTGTCGGAAACCCCCGGCACATGGGAGATCTTTACCCTGATGTCGTGGCGTGACCGGCGCTTGGCTGCGGTCTCACAAGCCGGGCTGGTCGAAAAGTTCGTCGATGCGCTGGTCTGGGTAATGTTCCCGGTTTTCCTGCGTGACCAAGGCGTCAGTCTGCCCAACATCGGCTGGATCATCAGCATGTACGGCTTTGTCTGGGGTGGCTCGCAACTGTTCACCGGTAGGCTGTCAGACCGCATCGGGCGGTTCTGGCCCAACGTGATGGGCATGTGGATTTGTGGAGCGGGAATCGCGCTGGTGGTCATGGGCGACGGCTTTGTCTGGTGGGCGGTGTCCGCTGCAATCGCGGGCCTTGGCATGGCACTCCTATACCCGAACCTGTCAGCCGCCGTCGCCGATATAACCCCGCCAACCTGGCGCGGATCAGCCATCGGCATCTACCGCTTCTGGCGCGATCTTGGCTATGGCATAGGCGCGCTGGGCTTGGGATTGGCAGCACACTTCAGCGGATCGACCGTGGCAGCGTTCTGGTTCGTGGCGATTTCCATGGCGCTCTCGGGCGCACTCCTGTGGTTCTGGGGCGAGGAAACCCACCCCCGCCTGAACCCCGCAGCCTCCTGAAAGGCCCCAGAATGCAACATCTGCTGATCTTGAACGATCCTCCCTACGGGACCGAACGCAGCTATAATGCACTGCGCCTCGCCATTGCCTTGCCCAAGCACGACCCAAAGGCCCAGGCGTCGTATTTCTGATGGCCGATGCCGTGACTTGTGCAAAAGCCGGGCAAAAGACGCCGGAAGGGTTTTACAATCTGGAGCGGATGCTCGGCCGCGTGATGAGCGCAGGAGACCGAGTGCTTCTGTGCGGCACCTGCATGGATGCGCGCGGGCTGACGGCAGAGGAAATCATCCCGGGTGCTGTCCGCTCAACGATGGATGAGCTGGCCCAAACGACCATCAGCGCCGACAAGGTTCTGGTGTTCTAACGCCTCACCTGCGCCATGCCAGCTCGCGATAAAGTGCTAACGAGACACTTGTTGACCGAGGGAAGGCACCATCGGATGATCGTCTGGGGTCTGAACCTACGTCCAACGTCAGCGCTGCTCCGGGTCAAAACGTAGCATCCGCAGAGCGTTGAGGGTCACCAGAACCGTGGCGCCGGTATCGGCCATGATGGCGATCCATAGGCCCGTCAGGCCCATGATCGTCGTGACCAGAAACACCGCCTTCAGCCCCAAAGCGATGGTTACGTTCTGGCGGATGTTGGCCATGGTCGCCCGTGCCAGCCGGATCATTGCGGCGACGTCGGTGACGCGGTTGCGGAGGAGTGCGGCAGAGGCGGTCTCCAACGCCACATCGGTGCCCGACCCCATCGCCACGCCCACCGAGGCTGCCGCCAGCGCAGGTGCGTCATTTATGCCGTCGCCCACCATGATCACGCCGCCAGTCTGGACCATGGCCTTGATGGCGGTAACCTTGTCATCCGGCATCAGCTCGGCGCGGTGCTGCATGCCCAAAGCCCCGGCAATCGCGGCCCCGGTGCGGGCATTATCGCCAGTCAGCATCACCGAGGTGATGCCGAGGCCCGTCAGATGCACCACGGCCGCCTTGGCATCGTCACGCGGTTCGTCGCGCAAGGCGATCAGGCCAAGGGCAAGACGCGCGCGAAAGACGACGACAACCGTTTTGCCCTCGGCCTCCATCTCCGTGGCACGGCGCAAGCCCGCAGCGTCCAGCGCTCCAAGTTCCGACGCGTAACGCGGCGAGGCGACCCAGGCGGTCTGACCATCCACCACAGCCTCGGCCCCTTTGCCGATCAGTGCCTTTGCACCCGACGACGGCAAAGCCGCCACGCCTGCCTCAGTGGCCTTGCGCACGATGGCCTCTGCCAGAGGATGACTTGACCCTGTCTCAACCCCTGCGGCAACCGCCAGCAGATCAGTCTCCGTTCCATTCACCACAACCACATCGGTTGCGGCAGGTCGCCCGGCAGTAAGGGTCCCGGTCTTGTCAAACGCGACCTGCGTGACGCGGGCAACGGCCTCGATCACCGACCCGCCCTTCATCAGGATGCCTCGCTTGGCCCCGGCAGACAGCGCCGATGCGATGGAGGCGGGAACCGAGATGATCAATGCACAAGGGCAGCCGATCAGCAAAAGGGCAAGGCCGCGGTAAATCCAGGTGTCCCAGACCTGCCCGAACAGCAGCGGCGGGACAATTGCCACCAGCGCGGCAAGGCCGGTGATGGCGGGCATGTAGTAGCGGCTGAACCTGTCGATGAAGCGTTCGGTCGGGGCACGGGCGGTTTCGGCCTCCTCGACCAAAGCGATGATGCGCGAGATCGTGTTGTCCTCGGCAGCTTTGGTCACACTGATCCGCAGCGCCGCCTCGGCATTGATTGACCCAGCAAAGACCGCATCGCCCGGAGCTTTGGTCTTGGGCATGGACTCGCCGGTAACGGGGCTTTCGTCGATGCCAGAGGTGCCCTCGGCAATCGTGCCATCGGCGGGGATGCGATCACCAGGCCGAACCAGCACAAGCTGGCCGATTTCCAGACTGGCGGCGTCCACTTCGCGGGTCACACCGTTTTCTTCGACCAGCGCCGTCTTCGGCACCAGGTTCGCCAAGGCACGGATCGAGGCGCGGGCCCGGTCGGCGGCGACACCTTCCAGCACTTCGCCAACGGCGAACAGGAACACGACCAGTGCCGCCTCTTCTGCAGCACCGATGAACAGCGCACCGATGGCGGCGATGGTCATCAGGCCCTCGATGGTGAAAGGGATGCCCGCGCGCAGGGCGGCAAAGGCACGCACAGCCACAGGCGCCACGCCGATCAGACAGGCCGCGACAAATGCCCAAAGCGCCACCGGTTCGGAGGCCAGCAGCTTGACCGCCGTGGCCGCCGCCAGCAACAGCCCGGTGCCGATCACCAGCTTGCCCTTGGCGGTCTGATACCAGTGCTTGTCGAGGTCTTCAGGCGCTGTGGCATGGGTGTGGCCAGGGCCGCCGTGGGAGGAGTGATCCTCTACGGTACCTTTGGCCTTGCCAGGCTTGGCGCTGTCTTGTCCGGAATGATCGTGAACTTGGTGGTCATCGTGCCCGTCTTCGTCGTGCTCGCCGTCGTCATGTTTGGCGTGATCGTGGCCTTTTTGGTCTTCTTCGGCGCGGACGGTCGCGGTCGTCGCAGCGGCCTCAGCAGGCAAGACGAATTTGCGTTTGCCGGTCGATTGACCCTTCGGCGCGATACCGTAGCCCAGCTTTTTTACCGTGTCCTCCACCGCCTCAGGCCCGGTGGCCCCCGGCACCAGCCGCAGGCTCAGCTTTTCCGACATCACGCCGACCTGCACATCGGCCACGCCCGGCAGACGTTCCAGCGCGCGGGTTATCTTGGTGGCGCAGGCGGCGCAGTCCATGCCGGATATGGCCCAATCGTGGCGTTCGGTGGTACCCGTCATGGCATGTCCTTTCACCGCAAAGCGGCACTTGTATCTGGTCAAAATGATACCTAATCTCTCTAGTACCTAGAGGTTCAAGAGGTTTTTCATGCTGACCATCGGAAAACTTGGGAGCGCTGCCGGGGTCAAAATCCCAACGATCCGCTATTATGAGCAGATCGGCCTCTTGCCCAATGCCGAACGCTCATCGGGCAATCAACGGCTTTATTCGCGCAGCACGCAAGACCGCCTGGCCTTCATTCGGCACGCCCGCGAGCTTGGCTTTACATTGGAGGCGATCCGCGACCTTCTGGGCTTGTCCGACCGCCCCGACCAATCCTGCGCCGAGGTGGACGCCATCGCTCGCGCCCAGCTTCAGGCGGTGGAGGGGCGGATTGCCCGCCTGCAGGCTCTAAAGGGCGAGCTTGAACGCATGGTTGGTCACTGTGCGGGCGGCACGATCTCTGATTGCCGGGTGATCGAGGTTCTGGGCAATCACGCCCATTGCGCCGCCGATCATGGGCGCGATCTTCACGCCGTTTCAGAATAGGCCCGTCATGCTGAGCATCCTGACCAACCGCACCTTTCGCCATCTTTACGCGGCGCAGATCATCTCGCTGGTCGGCACGGGGCTTGCCACGGTGGCGCTGGGCCTTTTGGCCTGGAAGCTGGCTGGCGCAAATGCCGGGCTGGTTCTGGGTACGGCGCTGGCCATCAAGATGATCGCCTATGTCTCGCTGGCCCCAGTGGCATCGGCGCTTGCCGCGCGGCTGCCGCGGCGGGCATTTCTGGTGGCGCTGGATCTGATCCGGGCTTTCGTGGTGCTGTTCCTGCCCTTTGTCACTGAGGTCTGGCAGATTTACATCCTGATCTTTTTGCTGCAAGCCGCCTCGGCCGGGTTCACTCCGGCATTTCAAGCCACCATTCCCGATGTCTTGCCGGACGAACGCGACTACACCAACGCCCTGTCCCTGATGCGGCTCGCCGAGGATATGGAGCAGCTGCTGAGCCCGATGCTGGCGGCCGCCTTGCTGACCTTGGTCAGCTTTCCCATGCTGTTCGGCGGCACCGTGGCCGGATTTGTGATCTCAGCGGCGCTTGTCGTCTCGGTGCGGCTTCCGTCCCGTGCGCAAAGTGCCGCAGAACAGTTCTGGACCACCGCCACCAAAGGGGTTCGTATCTACCTTGCAACGCCGCGTCTGCGGGGGCTGATGGTGATGGAAATGGCGGTCGCCGCCGCAGGCGCAATGGTCTACGTCAATACGGTTGTTCTGGTACAGGCCCGTTTTGGCTTAGGCGCCTCCGAGGTCGCACTGGCATTTGCCGCGTTCGGGGCAGGCTCGATGCTGGCAGCGCTGCTGTTGCCGCGCGTGCTGGAGCGGTTGGCGGACCGGCCGGTGATGCTGACCGGAGCGGCTCTGATGGTGGCGATGGTTGCAGCCACGCCGCTGGTCACCGGGCTTTGGGGACTGATGCTGCTGTGGGGATTGATCGGGTTTGGGTTTTCGCTGACCCAGACACCCATTGGCCGCATCCTGAACCGCTCGGCCCAGCCACAGGATCGCCCGGCCGTATTTGCCGCGCAATTTGCCTTGTCGCATGCCTGTTGGCTGGTCACCTACCCGCTGGCCGGCTGGATCGGAGCCGGGTTCGGCTTGAACGCAGCAGCCCTTGCCCTCGCTGGCTTGGGACTGGCCTCACTGGCTTTGGCCCTGCGGCTGTGGCCTGCAAATGACCCATCGCGAGTGCCGCACAGCCATGCCGACCTGCCCGCGACCCACCCCCATCTGGCAACTGACACCAGCGCGGCGCACAGCCATGCCTTTACGATTGACGCCTTGCACCGCCATTGGCCGAAGCCTGCCTAGAGGCCTCCAGCCAAGAGCATAAATCCAAAGGGCCGACAGCCACCTCATTCAACAGAACAGCTGCGCGGAGGTGCCCCCCGCGCAGCTGATGACTTCCCTAACCTAAGTCAGAAATTTCTGATGATGTAGACCGAACCCACTTAGTCCACAGCTTCCGCACC
>JBDTQR010000191.1:0-8229 GCA_039932095.1 bacterium
CTGAACTGGCTGTTCTGGCTGCAAGGCTCCGCCCCCTATCTCGGCGGCGGTTTCGGCCATTTCTACGCCTATGCGCCCGAGAAATGGGAATACCCGATCAGCCGTTTCGCCATGGAGGTCAAGCGTCAGATGGACGTGCTCGACCGCCAGCTGGCCGACCACCCCTTCATCGCCGGTGACGACTACTCCATCGCCGACATGGCGATCTGGCCGTGGTATGGCAGCCTGACCCTTGGCACCAGCTACGCCAATTCGGCCGAGTTTCTGGACACCACCAGCTACACCCATGTCCATGCCTGGGCAGAAAAACTGCTCGCCCGCCCCGCCGTCAAACGCGGCCGCATCGTCAACCGCAGCTTCGGCCCGCTGAACGAACAATTGCACGAACGCCACGACGCCAGCGACTTCGACCTGCGCACCCAGGACAAGATCGCGCAATAGAGCAGGCAAGTCCCCAGCGCCCCCTTCGCCCGGCGTCAACGCCGGGCAGCACCCCGTTGCCCAGCCAGCCTCCGCCCCACATCGCATCGCCAGCTGCGCCACAGGACGCGCCGCTCGGCGACTGCGACGACCACGCGAGGTCAGGCGCTGCCCTCAGCGCATCAGTGACACTTGCTCCGCCAAAGCCCTGAGGGTCGCCATTCCCTGCGCACAGAAAATCGCTCCGCCCCCGTTCACTCCGCCGCCGTGACGTCCCGCCGCCACTTGCCAAACCCGACCAATTCCAGCAATAACCCCATCCGAGTCGTGACGATGGCGTCGTCACAGGGGCTGCGGCCCCGCCGCTTGCGAGAGGTCTCGCTGTCGTCCTGTACGCCGGGATCTTTCGGGGTCCGCCTGACCCCCGTCATGAGGTCTGCCATGCCCACCACCACCCGCCCGCAACACTACCGTTTCCATCAGGGCGACCGGGTCCTGCCCTTCGCCGCCGAAGAATACGTCGACCGCCTCGACCACCTGCGCGACCTGATGGAGGTGCAGGGCATCGACGCTTGCGTCTTCACCTCGATGCACAACATCGCCTATTACTCCGGCTTTCTCTACTGCTCGTTCGGCCGCCCCTACGGCCTCGTCGTAACCAACACCGAAAGCGTCACCATATCCGCCGGCATCGACGCCGGTCAGCCATGGCGGCGCTGCCACGGCGACAACATCACCTACACCGACTGGCAGCGCGACAATTTCTGGCGCGCCGTCCATTCCGTCACCGGCCAGGGCAAGGTCATCGGCTGTGAAGCCGACCATCTGACCCTTGTTCAGTCCGAAAAGCTGAACGCCTTCCTCAAACCTGCGCGCGGCGTGGACATTTCGGCCGGAACCATGTTGCAACGCATGATCAAATCGCCGGCCGAGCGCGACCTGATCCGCCACGGCGCCGCCGTCGCCGACATCGGCGGCTTCGCCATCCGCGACGCCATCCGCGAAGGCGTTCGTGAAATCGACGTTGCCATGGCCGGCCGCGATGCCATGGAGCTGGAGATTGCCAAACGCTTCCCCGACGCCGAATACCGCGACAGCTGGGTCTGGTTCCAGTCCGGGATCAACACCGACGGTGCCCACAACCCCGTCACCTCGCGCAAGCTGAAGCGCGGCGATATCCTGTCGCTCAATACCTTCCCGATGATCTCCGGCTACTACACCGCGCTTGAACGCACGCTCTTCGTCGGTGAGCCGGACCTCGCCTCGCAGCGCCTGTGGGACATCAACATCGCCGCCCATGAACTCGGCATCAGCCTGCTGGTCCCCGGTGCCAAATGCTCTGATGTCACCGAAAAGCTGAATACCTTCTTCGAAGAGCACCAGACCTTGCAATACCGCAGCTTCGGGTACGGCCACAGCTTCGGCATCCTCAGCCACTACTACGGCCGCGAGGCTGGCCTCGAACTGCGCGAAGATATCGACACCGTGCTCGAACCCGGCATGGTGATCTCGATGGAACCGATGCTGACGATACCGCAGGGCCAACCCGGGGCCGGTGGCTACCGCGAGCATGACATTCTGATCATCACCGAAGATGGCAACGAGGATATCACCAAATACCCCTACGGCCCCGCCTTCAACGTGATTGGCTAAACCTTGTCTAAAATTTGCGCCCTTTCAGTCCGGCGCAAATGTCCCAAACCGGGCCGCGTTGGTTCACCAACGCGGCTTGGGGCTGTCAAAGCCCCATCGCCGCTGGCCATCCGGGCAAACGCCGTTATTCTGGAAAGACCCAGCCAAAGGACGCCGCCATGAAGATCACCCCCACCGGTTCCACCGCCTCCGCCAAAGGCCCCGCCGACTGGTTCACCGGCACCGTCCGGATGGACCACAGCTTCGCCGCCGAGGCCCCCGCCCGGGTCCGGGGTGCCACAGTCACCTTCGAACCCGGTGCCCGCACCAACTGGCACACCCATCCCCTGGGCCAGACCCTGATCATCCTGTCCGGTCAGGGCCGGGTGCAAAGCGAAGGGGGCAAGGTGCAAATCGTCAATCCCGGCGATCAGGTCTGGTTTGCCCCGGACGAGCGTCACTGGCACGGCGCCGGCCCCACCACCGCCATGACCCACCTCGCCCTGCATGAGGCGCTTGATGGCAACACCGTCACCTGGGCCGAACCGGTGTCAGACGCGGACTATGCAGCCTAGCCTCGACAAGAATCCCGCGCCGTCCCCGCGCCGGCGGGGACCTCAGGCCTCACCGCACCCGCATCAAATTGGCTGGCCCGCCAACAGTTTCGGCACGCGACCCGACAAGCCCGCCGCCTGGCGGATAAACCCCCGACGCGCCGCCGGGATGGCATTCACCAGCCCCAACCCAAGATCCCGCGCCCCGCGCAACACCGGATTATCGTTGGAAAACAATTTGTTGACCGCATCCATCCCCAAGGCCAGCGTGGTCGCCTCGAACCGTCGCCACGCCTGATAGCGCTCCAGCACATCCGCAGCACCGATATCCTCACCGCGCCGCGCCGCCTCGATCATCACCTCGGCCAGGGCGCCAACATCGCGCAGCCCCATGTTCAACCCCTGCCCCGCCAGCGGATGCACGCCATGCGCCGCATCCCCCACCAAAGCCAATCGCCCTGCCACGAAATGCGTCGCCAGGGACAGGCTCAACGGATAGCTGAACCGCGCCCCAGCCAAGGCAATCTCGCCCAGAAAATCCCCGAACCTCGGCCGCAAGACCTCCAGATATTCGGCCTCGGGCAACGCCTGAATGGCCGCCGCCGTGGCCTCGGTCTCACTCCACACGATCGAACTCAGATGCCCGCCCGGCAATGGCAGGATTGCAAGTGGTCCTGCCGGCATGAAGAATTGCTGCGCCACCCCGCCGTGATCCAACGCGTGCCGCACCGCTGTCACCAGGGCCGTCTGGCCATAGCCCCAGCCCGTCCGCGCGATCCCGGCCCGCGTGGCCACGCCAGAGCCGCGGCCGTCACAGCCCACCAGAACCCGCCCGGCCATGACCTTGCCTGACGCCAGTGTCACCGACACCCCGGCCCCCACAACCTCCTGCGCCACAACGTTCTCGCCCGACAGCACCGTGATCCCCGCCGCAGCCATCGCGTCCTGCAAGGCCCCGTACAGAAACCGGTCCTCCAGCATGAAGCCCATCGGCCCCTCTTCGATCTCGGCGGCATCAAAGGTCAGAAAGAATGCCGCCGCCCCCTGACCGGCATGGCCGTCCGACGCGACAATCTTCAGGATCGGTTGCACCTTGTCCGCGATCAGGGGCCAGACCCCGACCGCTGCCAGCAGGCGTTTTGAGGCGATTGCCAAAGCATAGGCCCGCCCGTCAAACCCGACCTCGGTCCGTGCCGGCGCCGGCCGCGCATCAACCACCGTCACCCTGAAACCACCCTGGGCCAAAGCCAACGCCAAAGCCGGCCCGTTCAGCCCGCCGCCAACAATGATGACATCCTGTTCCATCCCGCAAATATGACCCGCACCCCGGGATTGTCCATGCGCTGCCTTGCCGCTGCTGGCGCTCGCGATTTCTCCTCGGACATCCGGCGGAAATTGCGCCAACCAAAGACGGCGGCAACGATTTCCGATTCCCATCAAACCTGAACCGCTCTAGCGTGGCGCAAAATGGAGGGCGCGATGGGCACCTGGGGAACTATGACCGCCGCCGACCTTGGCCGCGACATCGAACGCGGTCGGATCAACCCGGTTGACCTGACCGAGTATTTCCTTGACGCCATCGCCAGCCATCCGCTTGGCCCGCGGATCTACGCCCGAACCACCGAAACCCGCGCCCGTGGCGAAGCCATGGCCGCCGCCGGTCGCGCCAAATCGGGTCTGCGCCGTGGCCTGCTCGATGGCGTGCCCCTGTCCTGGAAAGACCTGTTCGACACCGCCGGCGTCGCGACCGAGTCCGGCTCGGCCCTGCTCAAGGGTCGCACCCCCGGACAGGACGCCGCCGTGCTGACCACCGCAACGCTGCAAGGCGCGGTCTGCCTCGGCAAGACCCATATGTCGGAACTGGCGTTCTCGATCCTCGGCCTCAACCCGGTCACCGCCACCCCGCCCTGTATCAACGATGATCAGGCCGTGGCCGGCGGCTCGTCATCCGGTGCCGCCGTGTCCGTGGCCCAGGGTCTCGCCCCTGCCGCCATCGGGTCGGACACCGGTGGCTCGGTCCGCGTGCCAGCCGCGTGGAACGACCTCGTCGGCCTGAAAACCACCTACGGCCGTCTGCCCACGACCGGTGCGGTGCCGCTGATCGACAGCCTCGACACGGTCGGCCCGCTGGCCCATTCGGTCGAGGATTGCGCCCTGATCCTCGCCCTGCTCGAAGGTCGCAAACCCTTGGACCTGACGGCGCCCCCCCTGACCAACCTGCGCCTCGCCGTCCTGACCACCATGGCGCTGGACGAGTTGCGCGACGCCCCCGCTCAGGCTTTCACCGACGCCATCACCCGCCTGTCCCATGCCGGGGCCTCCATCACCCACATCACCGCGTCCGAGGTTCCCAAGGCGATGGATCTCGCGGGTCCGATCTACACCGCCGAGGCCTATGCCATCTGGGGACCCACCATCGAGGCCGCCCCCGACAAGATGTTCCCGCGCATCCTCGAACGCTTCCGCTCAGGTGCAGGCGTCAAAGCCACCGATTTCATCGCGGCCTGGCGCACGCTCCGCGACCTGCGCCGCAGCTTTGCGCATCACACTGCACAATACGACGCCATCCTGCTGCCCACTTCGGCCGTCCTGCCGCCCAACATCCACCGTCTGATGACGGACCCGGCCTATTTCGTCGCCGAAAACCTGCTGGCAAGCCGCAACACCCGCATCGGCAACATGATGGAGCAATGCATACTGACCCTGCCCACCGGCCAGCCTTCCTGCGGCTTGTCGATCATGTGCCCGCCCGGACAAGACAACCGCCTGCTGCGCATCGGCCTCGCCGCCGAGCGCGCGCTCGCCTGACCCGGCGCAGTTACCGCGTCGCGCCGCACAGCGAAGCGGCCTGTCAAGGCCGATGATCGCCCCCGACCCATGCTAAAAAGCCACAACTTCGCGCTGCAAACCAATGACAGCTATGGGTTTTTCTGGACCGACGCTGCCAGCCTCGCTAGTCTGTCCTCAAACGGGGCGCGACGACTCCGAGGACAGAGGCAGCATGGCGTTTCCAGAGCGGTTTTCGAACCTGCCGGATTATGCGTTTCCGCGACTGCGGAAGCTGCTGGATGCGCATGCGCCCGGCGGTCCGGTCCTGCACATGACCATCGGCGAGCCGCGCCACAAGATGCCTGACTTTGTAGCCCCGATTCTGGCCGCCAACATTCAGGGCTTCAACTCTTACCCCCCCAACGACGGCACGCCCGAACTCCTGACCGCGATCTCTGGCTGGATAAGGCGCCGCTACAACGCGACCGTCGCCGAGAACCGCATCATGGCCCTGAACGGCACCCGCGAAGGCCTGTTCAACGCCGCCCTCGCCATTGCCCCGGAAACCAGGAACGGCCAGACACCCGCAATTCTGATGCCGAACCCGTTCTATCAGGTCTACACCGTCGCCGCCGTCACCACCGGGGCCGAGCCGGTCTATGTCGCGGCCACCGCACAGAACGGCCACCTGCCCGACTACACCGCCCTTCCGGTCGACACCCTGAACCGCACCACCATCGCCTACCTGTGCTCTCCGGCCAATCCGCAAGGCTCGGTCGCCACGCGGGACTACTGGAAAACTTTGCTCGACCTCGCCGAGAAGCATGATTTCGTGATCTTCGCCGACGAATGCTATTCCGAGATCTGGCGCACCACGCCGCCGATCGGCCTGCTGCAAGTGGCCGAGGAAACCGGCGCCAACCCCGAACGGGTCTTTGTCTTCCATTCGCTGTCCAAGCGCTCCAACCTGCCGGGCCTGCGCTCCGGCTTTGTCGCCGGTGGCCCGCAGGGCATCACCGAGGTTCGCAAACTCCGGGCCTTTGCCGGGGCGCCCCTTCCCCTGCCGATCCAGCGGGTGTCCGAAGCCGCCTGGAACGATGAGGCACATGTCACGGCAAGTCGCGCGCTCTATCAGGAAAAATTCACCATCGCCGATCAGGTCTTTGCCGGTTTGCAGGGCTTCACTGGCCCCGAAGGCGGCTTCTTCCTCTGGCTTCCGGTCGAGGATGGCGAACAGGCCGCCTTGAAACTCTGGCGCGAAACCGGGGTCCGGGTTCTGCCCGGCGCCTATCTGTCGCGCGACGTGGCCGGGCACAATCCCGGCAAAGCCTATGTTAGGGTCGCCTTGGTGGCCGAAAAACAAGAAATGCAGCGCGGGCTTATCCAGCTTCGCGACTGTCTATATCAGTGAGGGCTGGCAAAATGGCATCCTATCAGATCAGACAACGCGATCCGCTGTTGGATCAAGGCGTTCAGGCCATGCTGGAGCGCCGCGCCCGCGAGTTGTTCGGTATGGGGCTGATCGTCGTGGCTGCGATATTTGCCCTGATGCTGATGTCCTACTCGCCCGATGATCCAGGCTGGATGGTCGCCACCGACGCGCCCGCCGCCAATATCCTTGGCCGGGTCGGCGCCGCCATCGCCTCCACTCTGATCACGATTTCCGGCCTTGGTGCCTGGGGCATTCCGACCGTCATCTTCGCCTGGGGCATTCGCTTTTCCACCCATCGCGGCGGCGAGCGGGCTATGTCGCGCGTGGTGTTCGCCGTCATTGCCGTGGCGCTCGGCTCGGTCTATTGCGCCACGCTGGTGCCGCCCGCCGACTGGTCGCATTCCTTCGGCCTCGGCGGGCTGTTCGGCGACACCATCCTCGGCTCGCTGATCAACATCGCCCCCGGCGGGGCCGCCATCGGCCTGAAACTGGTGTCGCTGGTAGTGGCCGTCGCCTTCCTCGCCATGATGCTGTTCGTCACCGGCTTTGACAGCGCCGAACTGCTGCGGATCGGCCGTTTTCTGGTGCTGGGCCTTGTCGTCGCCTACACCGGCACCCTGATGCTGTTGTCCAGAAGCGCCTCTGGCTCTGTCTCTGCCGTGCAGGCCTGGAACGACCACCGCATCCAGAAACGCCATGCCGCCCATGAGGCCGCAGCCGCCGCACCCGCCGAGCCGCCACGTCCCGCCGCCACCCGTCGCCGCGAAACCTACATCGCCGCCGCCCCGATGACCGAAGCGGATGACGACGGCTACGGCCACCCCGCCGCAATGCAACCTCTGCGCAACGCCGCTGCCAGGTCGCTGCGCGCCGATCCGCGCTATGCCGAACCGCTGGCCGAGGCCGCGCAATATGTCGCCCCGAAAGAGAAACTCAGCCTGCTCGCCCGCCTGCCGCAACTGATGCGCCGTGAAATCGAGCCGGAACATGAACTGATCGAACCCGCCCTCAGTGCCCAGGCCTCGCAGGCCCATATGCCCAGCGAAGACCGCATCCGGGCTCGGATCTCCACCGCGATCAAACAACGCACCGCCGAGCCGGTCGACACGATGTCCCCCCTCGCCGCCGCCATCGCCCGGCGAGAGCCGCCCGTGGTGTCGCGCCCGCGTGGCCCGGCCCCGCTGGTCGCCAACACCCGGCCCGCTGCGCCACAGCAATCCGCCCATCTGCCCGCCGAACCGCCGCTCCGTGGCCCCTCCCCCCGCGCACCGATGGTCGAAATCGAGGATGAGGATGACGCCGACTGGCAGCCCGATTTCACCCCGCGCACGCCGCTCATCGCCGACCGCCGCGGCCCTGCCGTCCCCATCGTCCAACCCCCTGCCGTCAAGAAGCCCGCCCCCTCGCGCCAGGCCCTGGCCG
>JBDTQR010000192.1:0-8190 GCA_039932095.1 bacterium
CCGTAACGATTTTCCTTCGAAAAATCAGCGGGCTGACCCGGCGGTTGCGGTCGTGGACCTGATTTTTCGAAGGAAAATCGTTAGGCCGCGACGTTCAGATCCCGCTCTGCAACCGCAAGATCAGCGCCGCCAGCATCGCCTCGCAGCGCTGCAACTGATCCAGCGTCACATATTCATCCGGCTTGTGCCCCTGCGCCATCGAGCCCGGCCCGCAGATCACCGTCGGAATCCCAAGCCGCGCGTCAAACAGCCCGCCCTCGGTGCCGAACGCCACCTTGATCGTGCCATTGGCCCCGGTCAGGCCCTTGACGAAATTCACCACGGCAGCATCGGACGGCGTGCCAAGGCCGGGATAATCCCACAGACGCTCGATCTTGATCTGCGCCTCGGGGAAGTCGCCGCGCAGGGGCCGGCAGATGGTTTCCGCGGCGGTCCGCAGGGCATCGATCAGGGCGTCGGTATCTTCACCCGCCAGCGAGCGGATCTCGAAATCGATGACGGCGCAGTTGGGAACAATATTGACCTGCACGCCGCCGTTCAGCTTGCCGACATGCAAGGTGCTATAGGGCACGTCATAGTCGCCGTCCTTGATCCCCGTCGCCGCGACCTCGGTCTGCAACGCCCGGACGGCATTCACGAAATCGGCGGCGAGGTGCAGGGCGTTCAGCGCCAGCGGCGCAAGGGCGGAATGGCCTTCGCGCCCGATACAGGTGGCACGCAGCGCGATCTTGCCTTTGTGACCGGTCGCCACCTGCATGGCGGTCGGCTCTCCGACGATGCAGAACCTTGGTTTCACCGGGGCCGCGTCCAGCATGTCGATCAGCGACCCCACCCCCATGCAGCCGATCTCTTCGTCATAAGACAGCGCGAGGTGCAGGGGCACCTTCAACGGGCGCCTGGCGGCCGCGATCACGCAGGCGATGGCGGCAGCGCAGAACCCCTTCATATCCGCCGTGCCACGGCCATAAAGCCGGCCATGACGCTCTGTCAGGGCAAAAGGCAGATGGGTCCAGGTCTGGCCCTCGACCGGGACAACGTCGGTATGGCCCGACAGCATGACGCCGCTGCCCGCGGGGCCGGTGGTGGCAAAGAGGTTGGCCTTGTGGCCGGTCGGGTCGGGGATCAGGGTCGCCGTGATGCCCGCCTCGGCCAGCAGGTCGCGGACATAATGCATCAGCGCCAGGTTGGGTTTGGCGCTGGTGGTGTCAAAGCCCATCAGCTGGGTCAGAATATCGCGGCACTGCATCTTGTGATCCTTCTTCCGAGGTCAGATAACCTGATCCTGACCCCAAGCGAAAGCCCAAGCCATGCGGCACCTTTCCCTCGCCATGCTGACCCTCGCCGTGCTGAGCGCCCGTCCTGTCTTGGCCGAGGACAAGGTGAACCTTGATCCGACGGGGGTGGCGCAGCCCGGTGCGGTGGCGCTGTACATGTCGGCAGAGCGGCTCTTTTCGCTGGGTCAGGCGGCAAAGGACCCGATGATGGTGTTGACAGCAGCGCGGATGATGGCGGGGCTGACGCTGGTCCCGACGGCGCGGCTGGCGGAGCCTGCGCCAATGGTGGCGGCGGATCTGATGTTGCCGGATGCGGCGGCGATGCTGGACGCGGCGCGGACGCTGGACGTGGCGGAGGATCTGGCGGATCTGATTTCCGTGGCAGGCTCCGATGTGGCGCCACAACCCAAGGCGCTCCGGGCAACCGCCTCCACGCTGGAACCCGGAGCGTCGGAGGTCTGGACGCTGGATTTCTACGGCGCGACCTATGCCGAGCTGGCGATTGACGGTCACGCAAACGGGAACCTCGACCTGCTTGTCACCGACGACAAAGGCGGTCAGATCTGTCTGGACCGGGGCAGCGCCGACAGCGCTGTCTGTGGCTTTACCCCGGCCGAGAATGGCAGCTTTCTGGTGACGGTGACCAATTCCGGGGCCGCGACCGACAGCTATGCCTTGCTGACGAATTGAGGGCCTGATGATCACGCGCCGCAGCTTTCTGGCCACGTCGGCCGCCATGGCCCTGCCGCTGCCCGGTCTCGCTGCCACGCCGGCGCTGACGGTGGCATCGCGGCAGCTGGAGGTGCTGGGGCGGGCTGCGACGGTCTACGGCATCAGCAATGCCGCAGGTGGCAACGGGCTGGTGATGGCAGAGGGGGAGCGGTTTCAGGGCCGGGTGCTGAACCAGTCGGGCGGCGATCTGATCCTCCATTGGCACGGCCAGACCCTGGCCCCTGCCACGATGGACCGCACCAGACCCGGTGGTGGCGTGCAGGCGGATGGCAGCGAGGACGACTATGACTTCCTGCTGACCCCCGGCACCCACTGGATACATTCACATCAGTTGACCGAGCAGCAATTGCTCGCCGCCCCGATGGTGACCCGGGAGGCGGATGCCGCAGGGCCCGAGACGACCATCATGCTGCACGACTTTGCCTTCCGCAGCCCGGAGGAAATTCTGACGGAACTGCGCGCGTCAAAGATGCATGACATGGCCGACATGGGCAGCATGGCAATGGACGGCATGGCAATGGACGGCGCGGCGATGGACAGCATGGCGATGCCGGCCATGGTTCATGCCAATGACGTCACCTACGACGCCTATCTGGCCAATGATCGCACGCTGGCCGATCCGCAGGTGATCGAGGTCGAACCGGGGCCGTTCCGTTTGCGGCTGATCAACGGCGCGACGGCGACCGGGTTCTGGCTCGACACCGGGCTGCCGACCCGGATTGTCGCGACGGACGGTGTGAAATGTCGGCCGACCGAGGTGCAGCGGGTGCCGATTGCGCAGGGCCAGCGGGTGGATCTGATCGTTACGATCCCGGCGGCGGGTGGGGCGTTTCCGATTCTGGCGCAGGTCGAGGCCTCGCGGGCGCGGACCGGCGTGATCCTTGCCACGAATGGCGCGCAGGTCGCCAAAGTGGCCGGGATGGCCGAGGCGGCGAGTGACAATCTTGACCTGAGTCTTGATGCAGGATTGGCCGCGGCACAGCCCGTGGCCGACCGTCCGGGTCAGATGCAGCACGTTCTGCTGGGCATGCATCCGGACTACAGATGGACGATCAATGATGGCACGCCTCTGGTGGCCGCGTTGGGCAGCCGGATGGAACTGATGTTCATGAATCCGACCATGATGATGCATCCGATGCATCTGCATGGCCATCATTTTCAGGTGGTCGATGTCGGCAAGGGCCGTTTTGCCGGGCCGATGCGCGACACGGTGATCGTGCCGCCGGGGGCGATGGTGACGGTGGCGGTCGATCTGGACAAGCCGGGCGACTGGTTCCTGCATTGCCATCACCTGTACCACATGGCGGGCGGCATGATGACCTCGGT
The DNA here is from genome assembly GCA_039932095.1 of bacterium. Classification (GTDB taxonomy): domain Bacteria; phylum Pseudomonadota; class Alphaproteobacteria; order Rhodobacterales; family Rhodobacteraceae; genus Stagnihabitans. The sequence continues at coordinate 3,333 of JBDTQR010000192.1, forward strand.
CAACGTGGCCTGACGCTTGTTTTCGGCGCGGATTGGCTCCACCCTGACTGGACGGCAAATCAGGGGCGCGGCATGGCGGATTTCATCGTGGTGGGCGCAGGTTCTGCCGGGGCGGTGGTGGCGGCAAGGCTGGCCGAAGCCGGGGCCGAAGTTACGCTGATCGAGGCCGGGGCGGCGGCGCATCAGACGGCGGTGCGCGTTCCGGGCCTGTATTACAGCCTGATGGACACCGAGCTGGACTGGGGCTTTCGCACTGTCCCGCAGACTGAACTCAACAACCGGCGCATCTTTCTGACACGCGGGCGCGGGCTGGGCGGCACCAGTCTGATGAATGCCATGGTCTATATGCGCGGCAACCGGGGCGATTATGACGGCTGGCACGATGGGGGCTGCACCGGCTGGGGCTATGACGACCTGTTGCCGCTGTTCACCGCGCTGGAAGGCAACCAGCGGCTCGGCGCGCCATTTCACGGCACCAAAGGGCCGCTGATCGTCAGCGATCCGCCAGAGCGCAACCCGATGACCGCGCTGTTTCTGGAGGCCTGCGCCCAGACCCAGCTGCGCCGCAACGACGATGTGAATGGTGCCAGTCAGGAGGGCTATGGCCATTTCCAGATGACGGCGGATGCCAAGGGCCGCTGTCACACCGACCGGGCATTTCTCGACCCGGTCAAGCGACGGGCCAATCTGCACGTCGTCACGAACGCTTTGGTGACACGGGTGATCGTCGCGAACGGGCGGGCGACGGGGGTCGAGTATGTCAGCGGGTCGCAGGGCCACCGCGCGATGGCCGATCAGGTCATCCTGTGCGGCGGGGCGCTGAACTCGCCGCATCTGCTGATGTTGTCAGGCATCGGACCCGCCGCCCATCTGGCGGCGTTCGGGATCAAGACCGAAGTCGATCTGCCGGGGGTGGGCCAGAATCTGCAGGACCATCTGCAGGTCGGCTACCGCTGTGCGGTGGATCAGCCGCTGTCGCTGTACGGGATGAACGTCGCCGAGACCGACGCCGCAACAGCGCAGTTTGTGGCGGATGGGTCCGGGCCATTCGCGTCCAATCTGGCGGAAGCGGGGGCGTTTCTGCGGTTGGGACCGGGCGAGGTCTACCCCGATGTGCAGTTGCATTTCGAACCGGATTTCGGGCCGGACCGTACCGATGGGTCAGTGGCAGACCGGCACGGCTTTGGCATGTGGATCAATGTGTCGCGGCCGAAAAGCCGCGGGCAGGTCGCTCTGCGCTCGGCCGATCCGTTTGACAAGCCTGCGGTCGACCCGCGCTATCTGTCGGACCAGCGCGATCTGGATCTGACGGTGGAGGCCGTGCTGGCCTGCCGCGAGATCGGCACCGCCGAGGCATTTCAGCGGATCGGGACCCGGGAAATCTGGCCGGGACCCACGGCACGGGGCCGGGCTGAGGTCGCGGGCTTTGTGCGGGCGATGGCATCGACGATCTGGCACCCCTGCGGCACCTGCCGGATGGGTGTCGATGCAATGGCGGTGGTGGACCCCGGGTTGCGGGTGCGGGGCGTGGCGGGGCTCAGGGTAGCGGATGCGTCGATCATGCCAAATGTGGTCAGCGGCAATACCAATGCTACCTGCATCATGATCGGGCAAAAGGTGGCGGAGATGGTGCTGGCCCGGTGACCTTTCGCGGAAAGACCGCAAAAGCACGGTTTTTCTGCGAAGAATAACAGGATGGGAGGAGGAGTGGTCATGATCGAAGGGTCTTGTCATTGTGGGCTGGTTCAGTGGCGGTTCGCGGGCCAGCCAGAGTCTGCCACCGCCTGCAATTGTACGATCTGTCGGCGCTATGGCGTGCTGTGGGCTTATGACTATGAAGGTCGTGCCATCACGGTCTCCGGCCCGACGCAGGCCTATCACACCGGCGAGAAGAACATCGGTTTCCATTTCTGCGCCGTTTGCGGCTGTGTGGCCTATTGGCGCGCCTTGGCTCCCGACAAGGACGGGCATCGCCGGATTGCGGTCAACCTGCGGCTGGCGGAGCCTGAAATGGTGGCGGCCGTTCCGGTTGAACATCTGGACGGGTTGGTGGCGTTCGAGGATCTGGGTCAGGATGGCCGCTGCGTGCGGGATATGTGGTTCTAGGCCCAGGCAGCCGCCCAGCCCATCGCCCTTCCAGCCCATCGCCCTTCCCGCCCGAAGCGCGGCCTGCTAGAAGGCGCCATGGCCATCACCCTGACCGCGTTGACCGACATTTTCCAGCTGGGCTTTGACGACATCATCGATGTCCGCGCGCCGCTGGAATATGCCGATGACCACATTCCGGGCGCGCTGTCGCTGCCGGTGCTGGATGACGCCGAGCGGGCCGAGGTGGGCACGATCTACAAGCAGGTCAGCCCGTTCAAGGCGCGCAAGGTCGGGGCGGCGCTGGTCGCCAAGAATGCCGCCCTCCATCTGCAGGGACCGCTGGCCGACAAGACCGGGGCATGGAAGCCGCTGGTCTATTGCTGGCGCGGCGGGCAGCGGTCGGGGTCGTTTGCCTCGATCCTGCACCAGATCGGCTGGCGGGTCGATACCATCGCGGGCGGTTACAAATCGTGGCGCGGGCTGGTGGTCAAGGCGCTTTATGATACGCCGGTCGCCTCGCCCGTGGTGGTGCTGGATGGCAATACCGGCTCGGCCAAGACCGATATTCTGCAACTATTGCCGGGGCTTGGGCTGCAGGTGATTGATCTGGAGGGTCTGGCGCGGCACCGCGGCTCGCTGTTCGGCCACAGGCCGGGCGGGCAGCCGTCGCAGAAGGCGTTCGAGGTGGCACTGGCGCTGGAACTGGCGAAACTGGACCCGGCGCGGCCGGTGGTGGTGGAGGCCGAAAGCTCCAAGGTCGGCGATTGCCGGGTGCCGCCGCAGTTGTGGCGTGCGATGGTAACGGCGCCACGCATCGCCATCGCGGCACCGCGAGCGGCCCGCGCCGACTATCTGACCAGGGCCTATGCCGACATGGTGGACGATGCCGACCGACTGGCCGGGGTGATCGAACAGTTACGCCAGATCCATTCGCATGATCAGGTCGACGCCTGGCAGCGGATGGCACTGGAGGGTGCCTATACCGAACTGGCCGACAGTCTGATGGAATGCCACTACGACCCGCGCTATGAAAAGCACCGCGAGCGGATGGCGGCGGCCCTGGTTGAACTGCCAGCCGCGCGGCTGGGTGCGGACGACCTGCCAGCCTTGGCAGCGTCCGTCGCGGCCGAGGTCGCACGGCAGGCCGGATGAGGCGGCAATCTGCGGCTGGCCGGGATCAGATCAGGGTTTGATCGTGATGTGCGGCGTGCCGTGGGTGATGGTGCCGATGATGGCGGATTCCGGGTCGGTCTTGCGCAGGGTTTTCAGCAGGGCTTCCGCCTTGTCCGCCGGAACCATGGCCAACAGGCCGCCACCGGTTTGCGGATCATAAAGCAGTGGGGTCTGACGGCCGGGCTGGCCGGTGACGCGGCCCAAAAGCGCGGCGCGGTTGGCCGGGGCGATGGTGGAGGCGTGGCCTGCTGCCGCAAGCTCCACCGCGCCGGGCAGCGTCGGGATCTGCGACAGCGTCAGCGTTGCAGCACAGCCTGAGGCGAGCAACACCTCCATCAGATGGCCGGCGAGGCCGAAGCCGGTCACGTCGGTCATCGCATGGGCTTGCGGCGTCAGCAGGGCAGAGGCGTCAGTCTGCGGCCGGGTCATCGAGGCGAAAGCCGCGGCGACGCTTTCGCCCAGCATCACGCCGGGCACATGCGCCATCCTCATTTCAGCGGCCATCACCGTGCCGGAACCCAGAGCCTTGGTCAAGACGATGACGTCGCCGGGTTTGGCACCGGCCTTGACAATCGGCCATTCGGTCAGGCCGGTGATGGTAAAGCCGATGGTCAGCTCGGACCCGACAGAGGTATGGCCGCCGACAATGTCGGCCCCGGCGGCGGTGAAAACTTCGGCGGCGGCGGACAGGATCTCGGCCAGCATCCGGCTTTGCAGCGCGGCAGACAGGCGCGGCAGGGTGATCTGCGACAGCACGGCCTGCGGTGCAGCCCCCATCGCCCAGATGTCGCCCAGCGCATGAACTGCGGCAATCGTCGCCATCAGACGCGGGTCGCAGGTAAAGGCCCGCAGATGATCGGTGGTGATGACCTGAACTTCGTCCTCGCCAAAGCGCAACTGGGCGGCGTCATCACCCGCCCCGGCGATCACATCGGCGCGGCGTGGGCGTGGCAGCGACGCCAGGCTGTGGGCAAGGTCCGACGGGCCGACCTTGGCACCGCAGCCGCCGCACAGCGGCTGTTCGGCCAGGGCCGCCACCAGATCGGGAATTGCAGGTTCGGGCAGGTCGGCCAGCGGCATCACCGGGTAATCACCGAACTTTGCCATGAACTTGCGGTCAATCCGGTCTTTCAACCGCCAGAGCCATGCCCCGCCGCCCTGCAGACCCCATTTGTCGGCCAGTGCGGTTTGCGAGCCCAGCGAGATCAGCTTCAGATAGTCGCGCTGCCGGATGACACTGAGGTATTCGGCGTTCCGGAAATTCGGACTATCCGGATGATCGAGGATGGTGAACCGGCTCCGGGGAAAAAACCGATGCAGGAATTCCGGCACCAAGCCATGCAGATAACCAAAGTCGAGCACATGAAATTCAGTGTTGGGTTGGAAGCCGGCGTCGAGCAATAGCTTCCGCATCGTCAACAATCGCTCAGCCTCGAAATGGTAAAGGAACTCCAAATCCTTCACCCATTCCAAATTCGCCGAAGCAGGTATTTTTTCCTGAATTTCAAAACAGGTAAAAATACCTGTACGTGGCAGACTATTGTTTGCCACCTTTGCCCACGAAATTAAATTCATTTGCCATAAGATTGCTCAGTTC
>JBDTQR010000193.1:0-8181 GCA_039932095.1 bacterium
ATATCGCCAATACCTGGCGCATCCAGATGATCCAGACCGCCAAGGCCTATGCCGCCCAACCCGAAGTCGCCGCCAAACTCAAAGAGTTCAAGGTGGTCTCGACCGGCGAAGATGTGGCTGCCCAGATTTCGGCGATCAACAACTTCATCGACTCGGGCTATGACGCCATCGTGGTCAACGCGCAAAATCCCAAGGCTTTTGCCCCGGTGATCAAGCGCGCCAAAGAGGCGGGCGTCATTCTGGTGGCGTTTGACAACATCCTCGACACCACGGATGCGATCAACGTAAACGTCGATCAGTATGGTCTGGGCGAATTGTGGGGCAACTGGCTTATCTCGCATATCCCGAATGGCGGCAAGATTCTGGAAGTGCGTGGCGTGGCCGGAACCTCGGTCGATACCGACCGCCACAACGGCGTCCATGCCGCCCTGGACGGGTCCGGCAAGACCTGGGACGTGGTTGAAGTTGTCGGCAAGTGGGACGACGGCACAGCGCAGAAGGCGACGGCGGATGCTATCGCGGTCAACGGCAAGTTCGACGGTGTTACGACCCAAGGCGGCTCGACCGGCACCGTGCAGGCGATGATCGACGCAGGCCATGCTTTCGTGCCGGTCGGCGGCGAGACTGAAAACGGCTTCCGCAAATTCTGCGCGGCTCATAGCGCCGAGGGACTGAAATGCTCGTCCGCCGGCACTGGTCCGGCGCAGGTTGCCGTGGCGATCAAGACGGCGATTGACGCGCTGGAAGGCAATGTCGTGCCGCAATCGGTCAAACTGCCCTTGGCCATCGTCGAAGACCCCGATTTCAAGGACGGCGAAAACTTCTATGCCGCCCAGTCGGACAACTTCTTCGTCGGCAACTCGTTCCCGACCTGCGGTATCAACTTCGATGCGGCAGAAATCATGGGACAAACCAAGGACGACCAGTAATCTGGCACCACTCATTACCGCTGCGGGGATCAATCCCCGCAGCGCTTTGTTCCGGGGCAACTGATGACCGAACCAACTCCGCTCTTCCGCATGGAAGGCATTTCCAAGCGTTACGGCGGTGTGCGTGCCCTTGAGCAGGCCGAAATCACCATCCATGCCGGGCGGGTTCATGCCGTGCTGGGTGAGAATGGCGCCGGAAAATCCACGCTGATCAAGGTGATGTCCGGTGTCGTCACCGCCGACGCCGGCAGGATGCTGCTCGACGGCCAGCCGGTGACCTTTGCCAACCCGGCTGCCGCCAATGCTGCCGGGATCGTCTGCATCTTTCAGGAATTGTCACTGATCCCCGATCTGTCGGTCGCCGACAATATCGTGATCAGCCAGCCGCCTACCCGGTTTGGCATGATCGACCGGGCCGCTCTGACCCGCATCGCTGTCGAGGCGTTGCAGCGGGCCGGTGGCGGCGACATTGACCCACGCGAGATCGTGAAGAACCTGCCGCTGTCGCGTCGCCAGATCGTCGAAATCGCCAAGGCCCTTGCCCGCCGCCCGCGCCTGCTGATCTTGGACGAGGCCACCTCGGCCTTGACCGCCGCGGACGTGACCACAGTGTTTGGTGTGCTGAAGCGCCTGCGGAATGAGGGGATCGCGCTGTTGTACATCTCGCACCGGATGCACGAAATCGCCGAACTGGCCGACGACTGCACGGTATTTCGCAATGGCCGCAACGTGGCCACATACAAGGCCGGAACCCGCAGCGACAGCGAGGTGGTCGAATTGATGATCGGCCGCGAATACACGCACAAGTTTCCGCCACGACCGACCCTTGCGCCGGATCCCGGCCCCCCGGTGCTGGAACTTCGCAATATCAGCTGGCCGCCCCGTCTCAATGGTATTTCGCTGAAGGCGCGCGCAGGTGAGGTGGTCGGGCTTGGCGGACTGGATGGTCAGGGTCAGCGGGAATTGCTGCTGGCGCTGTTCGGCGTGCTGCGTGGTGTGACAGGTCAGGTGCTGATCGACGGCAAACCCCGCAGCATTGGCAGCCCGCGCGCCGCCAAGGTAGATGACATCGGCATGGCGCTGATCCCAGAGGATCGCAAGACCGAGGGCCTGATGCTGCCGATGTCGGTGCGCGACAACCTCAGCTTTGCCTCTCTTGACCAGTTTTCCCGTGGCGGCATGATCGACCGCGCCGCCGAAGGACTGGCCGTGGCTGACATGATCCGGCTTTTGGGCATCAGGACCGACGGCACTGAAGCGCTCGCCGGGTCACTGTCGGGCGGCAACCAGCAGAAGATCGTCATCGCCAAATGGCTGATGACCAGTCCGCGGATCATCCTGTTGAACGACCCGACCCGTGGCATCGACGTCGGCACCAAGCAAGAGATCTATGTTCTGCTTCGCCGTCTTGCCGATGCAGGTGCGGCGATCCTGCTCTATTCCACCGACTATGACGAATTGATCGGGTGCTGCGACCGGGTGCTGGTGTTGTACGACGGCGCGATCAAGCGCGAACTGGCTGGGGACGAGATCACACAACACGCGCTGATCGCCTCGGCGCTGAATATCGAAGTGGCAGAGTTGGCATGACCGGATGGCGCTATTTCATTGACGAACATCGCGGCACACTACTGGCGCTCGCGATCTTCTGCGTCATGTTCACCCTCTACGTCAGCAACCATCCGGCCGGTTTTACCCCCAATGTGGTGCAGACGGCGGCGAACAAAGGGGTGCTGCTGGCTCTGGTCGCCATCGCACAAACCTTTGTGGTGCTGACCGCCGGGATTGACCTGTCAGTTGGCATGGTGATGATCCTGACCAACTGTCTGGCGTCCTATCTGGTCGTTGGCGGGTTGGCCACGACCACCGGCGGCGTGCTGGCGGTGCTGCTGACCGGCGTGGCCTGCGGTGCGATCAACGGCGCTATCGTAATCTTCGGCCGGTTGCAGCCCATCGTCACCACCATCGCCACCGGGGCGGTCTATTACGGCATCGCCCTCTGGCTGCGGCCCTTCCCCGGCTCGACTGACGATTTCAACGGCGATCTGGCGGACCTGCTGACCGGCAAGGTATTTCACCTGCTGCCGGCCAGTCTGGTGTTCCTGCTCGGCGTCATCCTGGTGATCTGGCTGCCGTTCCGCCGCTCGGTCCTTGGACGGGCGGTCTATGCCACCGGCTCGTCCGAGGTCGCAGCCTATATGTCCGGCATGCCGGTCCTGCGGGCCAAGATGCTGGCCTATGTGCTGTCGGGCCTGCTCGCAGCGATTGGGGGCCTGTATCTGACCTTCTTCACCTATTCGGGCGAGGCGTCGCTGGCCAATGGCAACACCTACACGCTGTATTCGATTGCCGCCGTGGTCTTGGGCGGGGTGTCGCTGTTTGGCGGGCGGGGTGGTGCCGTGGGCGCAATCTTCGGAGCGCTCGCCTTTCGGGCCATCGGCGACCTGCTGTTTGTCTTCGACCTTGACCCGCTCTGGCAGCCGTTGTTCCAGGGTCTGGTGTTGATGGTGTCGGTATCACTCGGCTCGGCCCGGTTGTTCCGGGTGCGCAACCGTCTTGACCTGTTCAGCTAGGGGCCCGGCCATGATCACCGACCCAACCCAACCCAAGATCAGCTGGACCCACCGAATCGACGTGCCGGTAGCGACTGCCTTTGGTTGCATCATCGTCCTGCTGTTGATCGGCAGCCTGTATTCCAGCAACTTCCTGTCACCCGCCTATCTGCTGCAACAACTCAAGGTCGGCGCCTTTCTCGGCATCATTGCCACCGGCATGATGCTGGTGATCCTGCTGGGCCAGATTGATCTGTCGGTGCCGTGGGCGGTGACGATGGGCGCCATGATGGCCTCAGCGGCAACCGCATACGGAACATGGGGTGAGGCACTGGCGATTCCATTCGGCGTGCTGGTCGGCGTCTGCCTTGGGCTGGTCAATGGCGTGGGGGTCGCCTATCTGCGCATCCCCTCGATGATCGTGACGCTGGCGGTCAATGCCGTGGCACAGGGCCTGATGGTGGCTTACACCGGCGGCTTCTCGCCGCAGGACTCGGCCTCACCGGCGATGAAATACCTTGCCGCCGGAACCCTGGTTTTCGGCCTGCCGAATGCGGTTCTGGTCTGGATTGTGGTCGGCATTCTCGCGGTAATCCTGTTGAACCGGACCACCTTTGGTCGCGCAGTCTATGGCATCGGCAACCGTGAAACTGCCGCCTATCTGTCCGGGATTGCGACCCAACGGGTGGTGATGACTGCCTTTGCGCTCAGCGGTGGGCTGGCGGCCTTCGCCGGAGTGCTGCTGGCGGGCTATGCCGGCAAGGCCGCGCAGTCGATGGGCGACGCTTACCTCTTGCCTGCCATCGCCGCTGTGGTGCTGGGTGGTACCTCGATCCTCGGCGGTCGCGGCAAATACATCGGCACCGTTGCCGGGGTAATCCTGATCACGCTGCTGCAATCGATCCTGTCCGTGATGCAGATGGCCGAATTCGGCCGCCAGATCATCTATGGTGCGGTCATCATCGCCATGCTGCTGCTCTATGGCCGCGAAAAGCGGTCAAGCTGAAGGCTGCCGTCGCAACCACATTACGCGCGCAAATACCGCGCCCATCCTCAAAACCCGGATGGCCAATCCGGGGCGATTTCCGCCCCTGACATCGCTATGGGCTTGGCGGCCCCCTTTCGGATGGCTATCACGGTCCACCGACCCATGAAAGAACCTGCCATGACCGCCACCGCAGACCGCATTGCCCGCGCAATCGCCATCGACATCGGTGCCCGCCCAGATCAGGTCACGGCGACGGTTGCGCTGCTGGATGGCGGCGACACGGTGCCATTCGTCGCGCGGTATCGCAAAGAGGCCACCGGCGGCCTCGATGACACCCAATTGCGCAAGCTGGCCGAGCGGTTGGACTATCTGCGCGATCTGGAAAAACGCCGCGCCAGTATCCTTGGCGAAATCGCGTCGCAGGGTAAATTGACCGATGTGCTGGCCCGGGCGATTGCTGCGGCGGATACGAAATCCGTGCTTGAAGACCTGTATCTGCCATTCAAGCCCAAGCGGCGGACCAAGGCGATGATTGCCCGCGAAAACGGGTTGGAGCCGCTGCTGCGAAGGATCCTTGCCGACCGTGCCGCCGATCCTGCCGTCATGGCGCAGAGCTACATCACCGAGGCCGTTCCGACCGGAAAAGATGCGCTGAACGGCGCGCGCGACATTCTGGTCGAGGAACTGGGTGAAAACGCCACCCTGCTGGGCCGCCTGCGTGAGGTGATGCAGCGTGAGGCCCTGATCAGCGCCAAAGTAAGCGCCGGAAAGGCAGAGATTGGTGCCAAGTTTTCCGACTATTTCGACCACAGCGAGAAATGGGCGACCATTCCATCGCACCGCGCCCTGGCCATCCTGCGCGCCTCGAAGGAAGAGATCGTGACCATCGACATCGCGCCGGAGCCAGAGACCGGCCTGCCGCGGATGATCGGGATTGTCGCCGCCGAGATTGGCATACGAGGCGAGGGTTTGGGCGACGTCTGGCTGCGCGAGGTGGCGCGGTGGGCGTGGAATACCAAGCTGAGCCTCGCGATGTACATCGATCTGATGACCGACCTGCGCCGCCGTGCCCATGAGGCCGCGATCGAGGTCTTTGCCCGCAACCTGCGTGATCTGCTGCTGGCAGCCCCGGCCGGAGCCCGGGCGACATTGGGTCTGGATCCGGGGATCCGGACCGGCTGCAAGATTGCGGTCGTGGATGAGACTGGCAAGCTCGTCGACACCGCGACGATCTATCCCTTTCAGCCCAAGAACGACCTGCGCGGTGCCGCAGAAACCCTGACCCGGATGATCCGCAAACATGGCGTGGCCTTGATAGCCATCGGCAACGGCACCGCCAGTCGCGAGTCCGAACGACTGGTGGCCGAGGTTATCAAGGCACTTCCCGCGGGTAGCCCGCGCCCGACCCCGGTGATCGTGTCAGAGGCGGGAGCGTCGGTCTACTCGGCGTCAGAACTGGCCTCGCTGGAATTTCCCGATGTCGATGTGTCGATCCGGGGTGCGGTGTCCATCGCTCGCCGGTTGCAGGACCCGCTGGCCGAATTGGTGAAAATCGAGCCGCAGGCCATTGGCGTCGGCCAATATCAGCATGATGTCGATCAGCGGCGGCTGGCGCAGTCCCTTGCCGCCGTCGTCGAGGATGCAGTGAATGCGGTTGGCGTTGACCTGAACATGGCCTCGGCACCACTTCTGTCCCATATCGCGGGTCTTGGGCCGTCACTGGCTCAGGCCGTTGTGGCCCACCGCGATGCCCATGGTCCATTTGCCAACCGCAAGGCCTTGCTCAAGGTGGCGGGTCTGGGGCCCAAGGCGTTCGAACAATGTGCAGGATTTCTGCGGATCACCGGCGGGACCGAGCCGCTGGACGCCTCGTCCGTCCATCCCGAGGCGTACGGGGTGGCGCGCAAGATCGTGCAGGCCTGCGGGCGCGACATCAGGGCGATCATGGGCGACAGCGCTGCCTTGGCCAACCTGCGGGCCGAGCAATTCGTTGACGCCAGCTTTGGCCTTCCCACCGTACGCGATATCCTGACAGAACTGGAAAAACCCGGTCGCGACCCACGGCCATCCTTCAAGACGGCCAGCTTTGCCGATGGCATCGACAGCATCACCGATCTCAAACCCGGCATGTCGCTGGAGGGGACTGTCACCAATGTCGCGGCCTTCGGGGCCTTTGTCGACATCGGGGTGCATCAAGACGGTTTGGTGCATGTCAGCCAGCTTGCCGACCGGTTCGTCAAAGACCCGCATGAGGTGGTCAAGGCAGGCGATGTGGTCCGCGTCCGCGTTACCGAGATCGACGTCGCACGCAAGCGCATCGGCCTGACCATGCGCAAAGAGGCCGATACAAGCCCGCCTCCGCGTGGCGCCGTGTCCGAAAAGCCCAGAGACTTGCGGCCCGGAACCGGAACGGTGAGGCCACCGGAGGCGCCAATTCAGGGCGCATTCGGCTCCGCCCTCGCAGATGCGATGAGGCGTCCGTCCAAAGGCACATGACGGAAACTGGGTCTTGTCGCAGGGCGCGATGTTCATCCCGGGCCTAACTGCGCGGCATGCCTTCCGGGCGCGACGTCCGGCTCTGGGCGGCAATGCGGAACGGCGCGTTCGGTGCGCCGTAGCCATCATAGCCAGCCAGGCGCTGCGTGACTTCCAGAAAGAAGCCGCCGGCTTGGACCGTGCTGTAAAACTGAAAGAACCGGCCGTCCCGGTCTTCGTCATACAGGATGTCATGCGCCCGCAACCGCGCCGTGAACGCCGGGTCCAAGCCGAAGCGAGCCTCCAGATCGCTGTAGTAATTCGCGCCGATCCGCAGAAACGGAAAGGACCGCCGCGCCATTGCGGCGGCAGCCGTGAATATGTCGTCTGTCGCCAAGGCGATATGCTGAACCGAGGCCCCAAAGGTTTCTTCGAGAAACCGTCCAGCAAGGGTGCGCCGCGCTTCGGCACCGTTCAGGGTCACCCGAAGCCCGCTGCTGCGCACCGCCTGCGACCGCACCAGTCCTTGCGGGTCGACAACCTCGACCATCGGCGTTCTTGTCGCCTCGAAAAGCGTCGTGTAAAACAGCGACCAGCTGAGCATTTCGTCATAGACCATGGTCAGGGCAAGATGATCAAACCCGGTCACACCCGCGTCGCCATCGGCGCGGTCTGTCAGTGTGAAGTCGATATCCCACAACCGGCCCAGGCCGCTTTGCCGGTCCAGAAACCGGATCACGCTACCCCCCATGCCACGCACGGCGGGAATTTCCAGTTCGGACGCGCCGCGCGCCTCAAGGTGCGGCGCGGCCCCGAGCGCAAGTGCCCGTCCGGCCGCCGCTGCGGCATCCGGAACCATAAGCGCCACTTCCGAGACGGTCGTGCCATGGGTGGCCCAGGCGCTGTGCGCAAAGCCCGTGGGTTCGCTGTTGATCAGCAGATTGGCCCCGCCCTGCCGCCATAGGGCCACCTGCTTGCTGCGATGCTGACCCGCACGGCGGAACCCGGCAGAGGCGAGGAAACCCTCCAGAACCTGGGCGTCCGCCTGTCCGGCGGCGAATTCGACGAACTCGACCCGTTCGACCACCGCTGGGGGTGGAAAGCTCGGCAAATTGATGTTCAACGCCGGCTCATTGCGTCGCGCCCGGTCCGCCAATGCGACCAGGCTGCGCAGCCCATCCTGAGCCACCAGACGCGGCAATCCGGCGCGGAATTGGTCGTTGAAAATCTCAAGGCT
>JBDTQR010000194.1:0-8154 GCA_039932095.1 bacterium
CACCGGTCTGGCGGTGCTAAGCGAGGCCGCCGACCTGCCGATGCCAGTGTTCGGCGATGTCGATTACCCCGAGGAAACCCGGCTGACCTACCGCTTCCTCGACCTGCGGCGCGAAAAGCTGCATCGCAACATGATGCTGCGCTCCAACGTGGTGCGCTCGATCCGCAACCGGATGTGGGACCAGGGTTTCAACGAGTTTCAGACCCCGATCCTGACCGCCTCCTCCCCCGAAGGCGCGCGCGACTTTCTGGTGCCGTCACGCCTGCACCCCGGCAAGTTCTACGCTCTGCCACAGGCGCCGCAACAGTTCAAACAGCTGATCATGGTCTCGGGTTTCGACCGCTATTTCCAGATTGCCCCCTGTTTCCGCGACGAAGACCCCCGCGCCGACCGCTCGCCCACCGACTTCTATCAGCTTGATATTGAAATGTCTTTCGTCAAACAGGAGGATGTCTTTGCTGCCGTTCAACCGGTCATTCAGGGCATTTTCGAGGAATTCGGGTCGGGGCGCAAAGTCGCGACCGACTGGCCGCACATCGCCTACCGCGACAGCCTGAAATGGTATGGGTCTGACAAGCCCGACCTGCGCAACCCGATCCGGATGCAGGACGTGTCCGAGCATTTCGCCGGCTCCGGCTTTGCGATCTTTGCCAAACTGCTGGAGCAACCAGGCAACGAGGTCCGCGCCATACCCGCGCCCACCGGCGGCAGCCGCAAATTCTGTGACCGGATGAACGCCTTCGCCCAGAAAGAGGGTCTGCCCGGCATGGGCTATATCTTCTGGCGCGCCGCCGAAGATGGCTCGGACATGGAAGCCGCAGGGCCCCTCGCCAAGAACATCGGGCCGGAGCGGACCGAGGCAATCCGGCTGCAACTCGGCCTGTCAAAGGGCGACGCTGTCTTCTTTCTCGGTGGCAAGCCTGAGACGTTCGAGGCGGTCGCCGGACGTGCCCGCAACGAGATTGGCCGCGAACTGGGACTCGCCGAAACCGACACCTTCCGCTTCGCCTGGATCGTCGATTTCCCGATGTATGAAAAGACCGACGAAGGCAGCATCGACTTCTCGCACAACCCGTTCTCGATGCCGCAGGGCGGGTTGGAGGCGTTGATGGGTGATCCGCTCAAGGTCTATGCCTATCAATACGACCTTGCCTGCAACGGCTATGAACTGATCTCGGGCGGTATCCGCAACCACAAGCCGGAAATCATGTACAAGGCCTTCGAACTTGCGGGCTATCCGGCCAGCGAAGTCGACAAGCGGTTCGGCGGCATGGTCAAGGCGTTCAAATACGGCGCGCCGCCGCATGGGGGTTGTGCGGCCGGGATCGACCGGATCGTCATGCTGCTGGCCGACGAGGCGAACATCCGCGAGGTCATCATGTTCCCGATGAACCAGCGCGCCGAAGACCTGTTGATGGGGGCGCCGTCGGAACCCCTGACCAAGCAGTTGCGCGAGTTGAACCTGCGAGTGATGCCGAAGGAGTAGCGTGCAAGGACAATGCCTTGTCAAAGCTGGCGCTGACGCTCAAACTCCCGCGGGCAATCGCGGGAGTTTTTCTTTGCCAGTCACTGGAGCAGCCTGAATGAACCCGCCGCTTTATACTGGCTCGGTTCCGGTGTTCCGCCACTATCTCGGGCAGGCGATGCGGATGATTGACCTTGCCGGACCCGAGGCGATGGTCGCTCAGGTCGCCGATGCCTTTCCGGCGGGCCAGCAATTCGCCACGGCGGCGCATTTTTCCCTGCGCGTTGCTTGCCCCTTGGCGGGGCGAGAGGTGCCAGACCTGCCCTCGGCGCTCGCCCCGCGGCTGGCGGTGGTGCGGGCGACCCTGGGTGCCATGCGGCCCGAGGAATTTCGAGACGCCGGCACCAGACGCATTCAGCACCGTGCTGGCATTGCCGAATTGGACCAAAGCGCCAGCGATTTCCTCTACCTTTACGGCATGCCGAACTTTCTGTTTCACCTGACGATGGGCTATGCGGCGTTGCGTTCGGTTGGTGTGGCGCTCGGCAAGGCCGATTTCGACGGCTTCCACGCCTATCCGCCGCCGTCCTAGCCTTGCAATCGCCAAATTGCCGGGCATAGTCACGCAAACGAGGGGGCAATCATGGCAGAGGTCAGGAAATTCGGTGCAGCCTTGCCAGGCTGGAAAGTCCCGCCACGCCCCACGGGTGAGGTGTTGGAAGGCGATGTCGTCCGGCTGGAACGCATGGACCCCGACCTCCACGCCGCCGACCTGTTCCGCGCCTATTCCGCCGATGACATGCTTTGGGACTATCTGCCTTACGGCCCGTTCTCGGCGGCCTCGGCCTATCACCGCTGGGCCAAGGACGTGGCAACCGGCTCCGACCCGCTGTTCTATGTCATCCGCCAGAAGTCCAGCGGCCATTGCGGCGGCGTCGCCTCCTACCTCAGGATCACCCCGGAAAGCGGCTCGATCGAGGTCGGCCATATCAACCTCGCGCCAGAACTGCACCGCAGCCGCGCTTCGACCGAGGCGATGTTTCTGATGATGGACTGGGCGTTTCGTTCGGGCTATCGGCGCTATGAATGGAAATGCGATGCGTTGAACATGCCGTCCCGGCGGGCGGCGCAGCGGCTGGGATTTTCCTATGAAGGCGTGTTCCGTCAGGCGACGGTCTACAAGGGCCGCAATCGCGATACCGCCTGGTTCGCCATCATCGACAAGGAATGGCCCGCGATGCGCGAGGCGTACGGCGCCTGGCTGTCGCCGCGCAATTTCGCCGAGAGTGGCAAGCAAAAGGAAAGCCTGTCCGATCTGACGTGTCTGGTGCGCCCCGGATCGGACCCGCTGCTCGGCCAGTGATCCGGCCCGGAGTGAAAAGTCCCGCCGACTGACCACGCCATCCGGATCGTCTTCGCCGGGCAATCGTTCACTCGACCATTCTCAGGCCTTTGCTGCATTGGTGCCAAATGCGATCGACGGGTTTGCCAACCGGCCCGCAAGCATCTGGCGCAACTGGTCCAGCCGTCCGGACAGCGGCGCGTTGCCCACACATTCCGCGGCTTCGGCGAGGGCTGCGTCATGGGCATGACGGGCAACCCCGGTCAAAAAGCCCGACAGGTAGATCTGGGTTTCGGCATCGGTCCCCGCCTCGATCAACGCAGCGGCGCGGGCGAAATCATCGCGCAGCGCGAGGTTGTCGGGCTGCAACGGTGGGTCCAAACTGGCGTCCAGTCGGGCGGTTTCGTCCGGCAAGTGGCGGATCAGGGTGTTCTGAAACGCCGCGATGCTTTCCAGCGGTTTTTCAAGAAACCCGTCCGCCCCCGCCGCCAGCGCCGAGGCGCGCCCCGTGATATCCCCCGAGGTGCCGAGCACGATCGGACCACCCGGGCCCTTCGTCACAATCTCGCGGATCAAGGCCTCACCCCGGCCATCGGGCAGGCCGAGGTCGACCAGCACCACGGTGGGCCGGTAGAGTTTCAGATGCGACCTTGCGGCCTGCAGGGTTTCAGCGCGGCGCAACCTCGCGCCCAGCCTGCGACACATCAGGCGCAGCGCTTCTGACGCAAAGCGGCTGTCTTCAACGGCAAGGATGGTAACCCCGCGCAGCGGCAAGGATTGTGACAGGTCGGCCATCGGATGCCGAGGGTCAAGGCGCTGCATGTCGGGCAGTTCGACGGCTAGGTGGTTGGGCATCCTGTCCCCCGGCAATGGTTGCGATCCTCCAAAGCAACCACAGTAACGCTAACCGTGGGTTAATGTCGCACCAGCCGCCCGCGAAATGTTCCACACTTGCCCCGCCGCGCCACAGTCTGCATAACCCGGGCCAAGTCTAAGGAGTGTGCCATGATCGGCCGTCTGAACCACGTCGCCATTGCCGTGCCCGACCTAGACGCCGCGGCCCGGCAATACCGGGATGCTTTGGGCGCAAAGGTCGGACCGCCACTGGATCTGGCAGAACATGGCGTTACGGCGGTCTTCGTGACCCTGCCGAACACCAAGATCGAACTGCTGGCGCCCTACGGTGACGCCTCGCCCATCCAGGGCTTTCTCGACAAGAACCTGGCCGGCGGCATCCACCACATGTGTTTCGAAGTGCCCGATATCGCCGCCGCCCGCGACAAGCTGGTCGCTGAGGGCGCGCGGGTGCTGGGCGCGGTCAAGATCGGGGCGCATGGCAAGCCGGTGCTGTTCCTGCATCCAAAGGACTTCAACGGCACTCTGATCGAACTGGAACAAGCATGAACCTCACTGGCGCCATCATCGTCTTTGCCGTGGCCTGGTTCATGGTATTCCTTTGCGTGCTGACCGTGCGTTTCACCTCGCAGGAAGAGGCGGGTTCGGTCGTTCCGGGCACCCCAAGATCGGCCCCGGCCGACCCAGATCTGGGCAGGCGCGCCAAGATCACCACCGTGATCGCCGTGATTATCTGGGCCCTGATCTTTGCCGCAGTTCAGTGGAGCGGCCTTGGCATCGACGACCTGGACGTCTTCGGGATCATGACCGGGCATCGCTAGATCTCCGCGCCGCGCCCGACCTGAACAAAGCCTCCACGCGCGCCGTTACGGCGAGATTGGCAGGGCCAGGACGCTTGTCAGCGTTCCAGCGCCATCAGGCGGTGGAACATGTGGGTGAAGGTCGCCACGCCCAACACCGGGACCAGAAGGTTGATCAGCGGGAACGACAGCGGCGCGGCCATCAACGCCCCTGCCAACCAGACCCGACCGGCATAGTGGCGACGCATCTGATTGGCGCCCTCGCGGCCCAGACGACGGGCGGCGACCAAGGTGAAATACTCGCGGCCCAGCAGATAGCCGTTGATCGCCCAACTCAGCACGGGCATCAGCGGCCCCGTCACCGCCCACAGCAGCAGCGAGATCAGGTTGACCACCAGCAGCAACAGCAGAAAGCCGAC
Source organism: bacterium (assembly GCA_039932095.1). Lineage (GTDB taxonomy): Bacteria > Pseudomonadota > Alphaproteobacteria > Rhodobacterales > Rhodobacteraceae > Stagnihabitans. The sequence goes on from JBDTQR010000194.1 coordinate 4,882, forward strand.
ACTGTCGGTCAGCATGTCCCAGATGCCAAGATTATGTGCCGGTGGCAGGCCGGGATAGTGCTGGGTCTCCACCGCGTCGCCAACCTCATCCAGAAAGAACGCCGTAAAGGCCGAGGCGACCGGCATCATCAGGAATACCGACAACACCAGCACCAGGATCAGCGAACCCCAGCCAACCAATGAGGTTACGCCGGTGACTTGGCCGATGAACGGAATGGAAATGCTGCCGGGCACAAAGAAATCCACGACTCCGATAATCACGGCATAGAGGCCGAACATCAGGGCCAGCGACAGGACAATGCCCAGCAGGATCACCCGGATGAACCGCGCGTCGCCGATCTGGCTCAGGGCCTTCAGGAAATCGCCAAGGATCATGCGCTGACCCAAGTGGTCAATTGGTCAAGGTCAGGCCGCGGTCGGTCGGGCGCATCCTCGGGTGGGGTACCGATATGGACGATGCCGGCGACGGTTTCCTCGGCCGAACAGCCAAAGGCGCGGGCACAGAACACGGCGTCATGGGCCGGCCAGCCGGTCAGCCAGTTGGCACCCCAGCCCGATGCCTCCGCCGCGTTAAGGATGTTCATGCACAGCGCAGCGGCAGAGGCGATCTGTTCGGTCAGCGGTTTGGCATCGCCCTTGGGCGACGAGATCACCACTACCGCCAGATGTCCCTGATCGAACTGACTGCGCCCCTTGCCGATCCGCTGGGCATCGCCGCCCGTCTCCATCGCACGGACCTCGGCCAATTGAGCCATCCGGCCCATCGCCGGCTTTTCCAGCACGATCAGCCGCCACGGCGTCAGCTTGCCATGGTCGGGCACCCGCAACGCGGTGGTCAGAATGGCCCGCAGGGCCGCGCGGTCCGGCACCGGCAAGGTGAACAGTTTGGCAGGACGCGAGCGTCTGCGGGACAGGAACGCCAATGCGGCGGGGTCGGCTTCAAGCATTTATCACCTCTGTCGGCAGTCCTGCCGTCTGGGATTGCGGACGTCAAGCCATGCCTTGCGGGGGCAGACCGGCCCGTGTGACATAGGGGCTTGTAGTGAGATGGCCAAGGACCGGGCATGGTTTGCGATCCGAGGGTCGCAGGGTTGGCACCGATCTTGCGGCGGACAGACCAGGCGGAAATGTTGATCGCCGGAACAACCGTCCTCGCGCCATGGCAACTCGAAAACACTTGATCGACGGCCACAGCGGCCGCAGTCTTCCGCCATCCACCATGGGAGGCGATCATGCCGGACAAGAAACTCGATCTGGTCAAACTGGCCAAGAGCATTGCCAAAGTCACCAATGTACCGCTGCCGAAAGTCGCGTCGATCATGCAGAAACACCCGGTCACCAAGGACGGCATGGCCAAGGCGTTCGAGGAATGCGAGAAACTGGGCCGGGCGGAGTTGGAAAAGCAGCTGAAAGTGCTGTTTCCGTTCTAGATCACTTCAACCGGTAGACGCCTTCTGGCAGGTCCAGCGCCGCAGCAAGGTCCCTGGTCTGCTGGATCGACAGGGTAATCCGCAGCGGCCGGTCGGTCTGCGGATCGACCTGTTGCACCACGACGCAATCCTCAAATGCCTCGATCACCACGTCTTCCTGCAAATGCACGGTGCCCTCATCGACGAGGGTGATCACGGTGGCATCAAAGTCGTGCTCGATGGTGAACATTGGGCGATGATAGGCAGCGCCGCAAAGGGGCGCAATAGGGTCCTCGCCCTCATCCGGCCCAACTCTTCGACGATGGTCTCCGTCATGCGCCGTATCACCGCCAGCTTCTGCGCGGCCGATGCAACGGCCATGGCGCACTCAACTCTGACAATTGGCACATTGCACCTCCCATACGTGGCTCTGAGCATGGGCGAACCGTTGCGGCGACGCGATACCCTGTCAGGACCGCGGATTTTCAAGTCGGGACACCACCGGTTGATCTGGATCATCGCTGTGTGGCGGCAGGGCAGGCAGTCTGGGTCCGGAGGAGACGATTGGGAGGCCGCAGATGAACGACAATGACAAGGCGATGGCATTCGGCCTGACGCGGGGCATGGCGCGGGCGCTTGGGGTCAATCTGATCGAGGCGGTGACCGAGGGTTGGTATCGGCGCGACGAATTGAATGCCCTGGTCGAGCGCTGTGCCCGCTGTGGTCAGGGCGTGCGGTGTCGGCCGTGGCTGGCGGAACATCAGCGGACAGCATTGCTGCCCGACTATTGCCGCAACAAGACCGAACTGGAGGCGCTGCAGCTTTGACCCCTGACATCGCGCAATCAAGGTGACAGCAGCCAGATAATTTGCCCTATGATCATGGCGAACGGGTCTTGGGGGGCAGAATGAAACAGCTTTTGCAGGGCGAATTGCGTCGGTTCGCCAATACGGTGATCTGGTCGTGGCAGGGCTGGCGGGCGGCCTGGGCCACGGAAAAAGCCCTGCGGCAATGGACGGTGGTCAATCTGGTGTCGGCGGCCCTTGCGCTGCTCTTGCCGCTGACCGTCGGGGAACGCGCGACGATTCTGGCGCTTGGCCTGCTGGTACTGGCAGCCGAACTGATGAACACCGGCATCGAAGAGGTGGTCGACATGATCACCAAGGAAACCGACCCGAGGGCCAAAAGGGCCAAGGATTGCGGATCGGCTGCGGTGGCGTTGACGGCAATTGCCGGTGGCGTGGCGTGGGTGGTGATCCTGATCGGCTAGGTCAAAACGGATTTCCTTTCGACGGGCCGCGATTGGACGCAATCGCTCAGCATTATCTGGCGTTCATCCACAGATTGTAGGCAAAAGTCAGCACGCCCAGCATCACAAGCCCCTCGGCCAAGGGCGCTGCCGGCACCATGGCCGCCTCGGGGATCCGGCCTGAGAACATCAAGAACAGCATCACGATCAGCAAAGCGCTGCCAGTAAGGTGCAGCCAGAAATGCACCGTGGCCAGACGGCCATTGGTCATTGCCGGAAAAGTTTTATAGATCAGACCGAATACAGCCATCAGAACAAAGCCCAACAGGTTGATATGGGCATGAACGGGCATCATGGAGTGATCGCCCGACGCTCCCATACGCATCCCCAACCCAATGCCCAACACCAGATATATGGTTCCCACCACCAGAAACGCCCGTGTTATATTCATGATCCGCCCCTTGAAGTTTCACGGGTTGTCTCCCGCCGCGGCAATTTAGCACAGGTGTGAAAAGCCCCAAAGAAATTGGCGGTCGTTCCACGACTTGCCGCGTCCTTGTGGCACTATGGACTCGGGGCAGGGGCCTGACCGGCGGGCTTGGCGCTCTGATGAAT
>JBDTQR010000195.1:0-8093 GCA_039932095.1 bacterium
AACGTCTAAAGGGGCCAGCTTTCGCTCGGTGAGCTACCACCGTTATCGGTGCAAATGTACAGTTGCCAATAACAACCGTGCTCCGGCAATGGCTCTGGCTGCGTAAGCAGTTCGAGTCGCCGATTTAAGTCCTTGGGCTTAGCCGCTCAAGGCGGGGCCCGCCGGAGCCTGGCAACAGAATCCGGCACTTTCCCTCCCACCATGATTTTACTTGCCCGATGGCACCGCTCAGCCCATGCTGCCCCATGCTGCGCGTCATCCCGATCCTGATCGCCTGCTTGATGGCCGCTCCTGCTGCGGCCTGCGAAACCGCACTTTTGCTGGCAATCGACGTGTCCGGCTCGATCAGCATGGATGAATATTACCTGCAGATGAACGGCCTCGCCGACGCGCTGGAGGATCCAGACATCGTCAAGGCCCTGATCGAGGGGCAGGATGCCCTCGCCCTGGTGCAGTGGTCCGGCGACCGCTTCCAACAGCTGTCCCTGCCCTGGCAACACCTGCGCAGCACCGATCAGGCGGCGGCCTTCGCCGACGCGGTGCGCAGCACCAAACGCCCACCAGACTTCACCGACACTGCCATCGGCAACGCCATCCTGTTCTCCCTCGTGCAGTTTCCGGCCGCGCCTCGCTGCGTGCGGACCGTCATCGACCTTTCCGGCGACGGCGAGGAGAATGACGGCATGACCCTGCCCAAGGCACGCGTCGCGGCGGAACAGGCCGGGATCATCCTCAACGGCCTCGCCATCGAGATCGACGCCAACCACAGCCAGCTGACCGAGTATTTTCGGACCCGGGTGATCTCCTACGACGGCTTCGTGATGACCGCTCGAGGCATTCAGGACTACCCGCGCGCCATTCAGGCCAAACTCCTGCGCGAACTGACCAAGGCGCTTTACTGACACCCACGCCCACACCCTGACATCCGATTGACGACTCCAAAATATCACTGTATTTCAACACACTACGACCCTTTCACATGTGCAAACCCACTACATATTGGCGCAAATACCCTCCGCGGAGCGTCCGGCCTGCCCCCGGATCCCGCCCCAGCAAGCTCGACACCCAAGCCGGATGAGGGGGCTCGATGCCCCCGAGGCCGGCCCCCGCTTGACCAAACCCCCCGGACCCAATAGCAATGCCTGACGGGGTTCCGCGAACACCCCGCGAGGCTCCGGCCCAAGCGTCGCTTCCCCCAGCCCAGGAACGCCGATGCCGCAACCCAACCAGATCACCCCGCCCCAGCTGATGCGCCTGATCGGCACGCCCGATTGCCCGACCCTGCTCGATGTCCGGCTGGCCGAGGATGTCGCCCTCGCCCCCCGGCTGATCCCCGGCAGCCGCCTGCATCCCCACGACCAACCCGTCACCCTGCCGGGCCAGCGTGTGGTCGTCATCTGCACCAAAGGTCGCAAACTCTCCGAAGGCATGGCCGCCCTGCTCCGCTGCCAGAACATCCCGGCCGAGGTGCTGGAGGGTGGCACCGTGGCCTGGGCCGAGGCCGGGTTGCCGATGGTCCCGCTCGCCAACCTGCCCAGGACCAATCTCTGGGTCACCCGCCACCGCCCCAAGATCGACCGCATCGCCTGCCCGTGGCTGATCCGCCGCTTCATCGATCCCGCCGCCAGTTTCCTCTATGTCGCCCCCACCGAGGTTTCCGCCGTGGCCGAGCGTTTCAATGCCACGCCCTTCGACATCGAGGACACGTTCTACAGCCACCGCGCCGGGTTCTGCAGCTTTGACGCCATGCTCGACCACTGGTCGCTGCAGACCGAGGCACTCGCGCGTCTCGCCCTCGTGGTCCGCGCCGCCGACACCGACCGCCACGATCTGTCGCCCCAGGCCGCCGGCCTGCTCGCCATTTCGGTCGGCCTGTCGCGCCAATACCGTGACGACCTCGACCAACTGGCCGTCGGCCTCACGCTTTACGACGCGCTCTACCGTTGGGCCCGTGATGGCCATGATGAGGGCCATGACTGGCCGGCGGGGCGCGGCGCATGACTTCGCCCACCTACCCCGACCTCACCCGCGCCTTCGCCCGCATCGGGGTGCTCAGCTTCGGTGGCCCCGCAGCGCAGATCGCCCTGATGCACCGCGACCTTGTTGAAGAGCGCAAATGGGTCACCGAACCCGACTACCTCGCCGCGCTCAGCTTCTGCATGCTGCTGCCCGGGCCCGAGGCGATGCAACTGGCCACCTGGATCGGCTGGCGTCTGCACGGCACCCCGGGCGGGTTGATCGCTGGCCTGCTGTTCGTCATCCCCGGCGCCGTGGTCGTCCTCGCCCTGTCGATGATCTACGCCGCCTTTGGCCAGGTCCCGCTGATCGCCGCCCTGTTCACCGGCGTACAGGCCGCCGTCGTCGCCGTCGTGGTCGAGGCCTTGCTCCGGGTCTCCAGACGTGCCCTCAAAGCCCGCGAAAACTGGATCACCGCCGCCCTCGCCTTCGCCGCCCTCTTCCTCTTCGGCCTGCCCTTCCCGCTGATCATCCTTGCCGCCGGGCTTTACGGCTATCTGACCACGCCGACCAGGGCCACGCCGCTCGACACACCCCACCCCTACGGTGAAACGGCAAAGGCAATTCTGATCTGGGGCACCATCTGGCTGGCCCCCCTGGCGATCCTCGTCACCCACCACCCCGGCCTTTACGCAGAGATCGGCATCTACTTCTCCAAACTCGCCGTGGTCACCTTTGGTGGTGCCTATGCCGTGCTGGCCTGGATGACCCAATCCGTCGTTGCCACCCAGCACTGGCTGAGCCTGACCCAGATGATGGACGGGCTCGGCCTCGCCGAGACCACCCCCGGCCCGCTGATCCTGGTCACTGAATTCGTCGCTTATGTCGCTGCTGCCCAAAAGGATGGCATCGCCGGCGGCCTGTTCGCCGCGGCCATTACCCTGTGGATGACTTTCGCGCCCTGTTTCCTGTGGATCTTTGCCGGTGCGCCGTGGATCGCCCGGCTTACCGCTGCCCCCAGGCTGTCCGGCGCGCTCAAAGCCATCACCGCCGCCGTCGTCGGCGTCATCGCCAACCTGTCGTTGTGGTTCGCCCTGCATGTGTTCTTTGCCACAATAGGGCGAATCGACCACGGCCCGATCCACATGATTCTGCCCGATCCGACCACTCTGCGCCTGCTCCCCACCGTGCTCGCCCTTATCGCCGCCTGGCTCTTGCTGCGCCTGCACCAGTCCTTGCCGCTGGTGCTGGGCCTCGCCGCCGCCGCCTCGGGTCTCGCGGCACTGATCTGACCGCACCCTCTTTCCTTCACCCTCAAATCCCCTATGTTGGGCACTACCCGATGACAGGAGCAGGCATGGCGCGGTCGATTGATTACGGGAACCTCATGCACCGCGCGATGCGCGGGCTGATCCAGACCGTTCTGCGCGACGTCGCAGAAGACGGTCTGCCGGGGGCCCATCATTTCTTCATCACCTTCGACACCACGGTCGACGGCGTCGAAATGGCCGACTGGCTGCGCAGCCGCTATCCCGGCGAGATGACCGTCGTGATCCAGCACTGGTTTGACAATCTCACCGTCACCGAAGACGGTTTTGGCATCACGCTGAATTTTGGCGACAATCCCGAACCGCTCTATATCCCGTTCGACTCGGTCCGGACCTTTGTCGACCCATCGGTCGAGTTTGGCCTGCGGTTTGAGACTCATGCCGAAGATGAGGATGAAGACGACGACCCCGAAGACGATCCGCCGTCGCAAGACGCCCAGATCGTAAGTCTCGACAAATTCCGCAAGCAATAGGCCGGTGATGACCGAAACCCTGCTGTTCTTCCGCCAGCTTCTCAGCCGGCCGAAACAGATTTCCGCGATTGCGCCCTCGTCGCGCTTTCTCGCCCGCGCCATGGCCGCCGGACTGAAGCCGGGGGACCGCGTCGTCGAATTCGGCCCCGGTACCGGCGTGCTGACCAAGGCCATTCTGGCGGCCGGCGTTGCCCCGCACGACCTGACCCTGTTCGAATTCAACCCCGATTTCGTCGCACATCTGCGCACCGCTTACCCCGGTGCGACCGTGCTGAACGACGGCGCCCAAACCGCAGCCGCCCATGTCGCGCCCGGCGTCAATGCCGTGATCTCCGGCTTGCCGCTGTTGTCGATGCCGCTGGAGATCCGCGAAAGCATCGTCAAGGCCGCGTTCGACGTGCTTGCCCCCGACGGCGCCTATTACCAATTCACCTATGGAGCGCGGCCCCCGGTATCGGACGCACAGATCGCCCGCCTCGGCCTCACCGTCCAACAAACCGCCTATATCGTGCTCAACCTGCCACCGGCCCGCGTCTACCGGTTTACCCGCGCCTAACCAGTGAAATTCATCCATGATCTGACCCCCTTTCCCTTTGGCCCGAATATTCCACAACGGGCCACATTCGCGCGGAGGAGTGAACCCCGGATACGGCTCCGGTATACCATCGCATACGATTGAACTCCCGCCGCCATCGCGCTAAGAACCCTCATCCAACCGAAGAGGCCCCCATGACTCGCACCGAAACCGACAGCTTCGGCCCGCTTGAAGTCCCGTCCGACAAATACTGGGGCGCCCAGACCCAACGTTCGATCCAGAACTTTCCGATCGGCTGGGAAAGACAACCGGTGGCGATCATCCGGGCGCTTGGCGTGATCAAGAAGGCCAGTGCCCTGGTGAATATCGATCAGGGCGACATCGACCCGGCGCTCGGCCAGACCATCGCCAAGGCCGCGCAAGAGGTGATCGACGGCAAGTTCGATGACAATTTCCCGCTGGTGGTGTGGCAGACCGGTTCCGGCACTCAATCGAACATGAACGCCAATGAGGTGATTTCCAACCGTGGCATCGAATTGCTGGGTGGCGTGATGGGGACCAAGAAGCCGATCCATCCGAATGATCATGTGAATATGGGCCAAAGCTCCAACGACACTTTCCCGACCGCCATGCATGTCGCCATCGGGATGATGGCCCGTGATACCCTGCTGCCGGGGCTGGAGAAACTGCACCTTGCCTTGGTCGCCAAGTCCGAAGACTTCAAGGATATCATCAAGATCGGCCGCACCCATACCCAGGATGCCACGCCCCTAACCCTCGGCCAGGAATTCGGCGGCTATGCCCATCAGGTGGCACAAGGCATCATGCGGGTGAACAAGATCCTGCCGGAGATCTATGAACTGGCGCAGGGCGGCACAGCCGTTGGCACCGGTCTGAACACGCGCGTGGGCTGGGACAAACGGGTGGCTGCGAAAATCGCCGAAATCACCGGCCTGCCCTTCGTCACCGCCCCCAACAAGTTCGAGGCCCTCGCCGCCCATGACGCCATGGTGATGTTCTCGGGCGCTTTGAAAACCGTCGCCGTCTCGCTTTTCAAGATCGCCAACGACATGCGCTTTCTCGGCTCCGGCCCGCGCTCCGGTCTCGGCGAACTCAGCCTGCCGGAAAACGAACCCGGCTCCTCGATCATGCCCGGTAAGGTCAACCCGACCCAGGCCGAGGCGCTGACCATGGTCTGCGCTCAGGTCATGGGCAATGACGCGACCGTCGGCTTTGCCGGCAGCCAGGGTCATTTCGAACTGAACGTGTTCAACCCGGTGATGTCCTACAACGTGTTGCAATCCATGCAGCTTCTGGGCGACGCCGCCGGCTCCTTCACCGACAACATGGTGGTCGGCACCAAGGCCAATATCGACCGCATCAACAAGTTGATGAAGGAATCGCTGATGCTCGTGACCGCCCTTGCCCCCACCATCGGCTATGACGCCGCCACCAAAGTGGCCAAGACCGCCCACAAGAACGGCACCACCCTGCGCGAAGAGGCGATTGCCCTCGGCTATGTCGATGCGGAAACCTTCGACCGGGTGGTCCGGCCAGAAGACATGATCGGTCCCAAGGGGTAAGACGTGGCGGACATCGTCAATCTGCGTCTGGCGCGCAAACAGAAAGAGCGTGAGGCGGCCCGGCTCAAGGGCATCGAGGCCGCCGCCAAATCCGGCCGCACCAAGGCGCTCAAAACACTGGAACAGGCCCGCGCCGAAAAGGCCGCCCGCGATCTGGACGGCAAACTGCGCGAGGGGCAAAAGGGCCAGGAGTGACGATGGCTCAACCCGGTTTCGACAACATCCACAGGCCCCGATGACCCGCCCCGAAAAACACTCGCTCACCCTGCACGGCCACCGCACCTCGGTGTCGCTGGAACCGGAATTCTGGGACGAATTCCGCCGGATTGCCAGCCTGCAGGGCCATCCCCTCAACCAACTCGCCGCCGAAATAGATGCGGCCCGCGGTGATGTCGGTCTCGCCTCGGCGATCCGGGTTTTCGTGCTGCGGGCGCTGAAATCCTGACCCATGCAACCCCTGTGCCTCAAAGGCGCAGCATGCCGGTCGCAAACACACTTAACCAATTCACCCATTGTCAATGCGCCCCCTTTGCCGCTAGGGTCGCTGCAAGCGGGTTTCTGCCCGCGACAGAATTCTCTGCCCGAAACTTCTGGCGCGCATCTCGTGCCGATCAGGGGGCAGCCGGATAGGCCGCAAGGCCAGTGCATTACCCGTTAGGTCCATGATTTACCGGGTTTTTATGTGGACGCCGCAAGGCGTTCGAAAGAGAACCGCGATGAAGCGCGCAACAGTATCATACGGAAACGAGGGCTGCCCACCGGGCATTGCCCTGTCTTCGTCATGCCGCGCCACCGCCCGAACAAGACGCCCTGCCACGACACTTCTTGCCCCACCAGGGCGCGGAGTGCTGTTGGCCCGGCGCAGTGAAAGACCATGTCCAAGAAAATGCTCATCGATGCCACCCACGCCGAGGAAACTCGCGTCGTTGTGGTCGACGGAAACAAAGTTGAAGAATTTGACTTTGAAACCCTGAACAAACGCCAGCTTGCCGGCAATATCTACCTCGCCAAGGTGACCCGGGTAGAACCGTCGCTGCAGGCCGCCTTCGTCGATTACGGCGGCAATCGCCACGGCTTTCTGGCCTTCGCCGAAATTCACCCGGATTATTATCAGATCCCGGTCGCCGACCGAAAGGCGCTGCTGGAAGAAGAACGCGCCTACAACCGTGCCCAGGAAGATGACGACAACCGTCGCTCGTCCCGCCCCACGCGGCCCCCGCGTCCGCAACCGGCACCTGAGGCGGTGAAGTCACCGGATGAGGTTCAGACTTCCCAACCCACGATCAACGGCATGGATGTCGTCGATCTGGGCGAGGAAACCGGTGCCGATGCCCTGGTGCAAACCTCGAACACAAGCACGCAACCGCATCACGACGACCATCCGCATGACCACAACCATGCTCATGACCACGACGAGCCGTCCGACGACGCCGACGCGCCGTTCCGCTCGATCGACCACGCCTCCGACACCGATGATGAGATCGAAAGCATCGCCGAAGAGGATGTTGCCGAAGAAATCAGCCAGGCGCGCAAGCCTCGCGCCCGGCGTTACAAGATCCAGGAAGTGGTCAAGGTCCGCCAGATCATGCTGGTGCAAGTCGTCAAGGAAGAACGCGGCAACAAGGGGGCGGCGCTGACCACCTATCTGTCACTGGCCGGTCGCTACTGCGTGCTGATGCCCAACACCGCCCGTGGCGGCGGCATTTCACGCAAGATCACCGTCGCCGCCGACCGCAAGAAATTGAAGGAAATCGCGCAAGAGATCGAGGTGCCGGAAGGCGCCGGTTTGATCATCCGAACCGCCGGTGCCAAGCGCACCAAACCGGAAATCAAGCGCGACTATGAATATCTGATGCGGCTCTGGGAGCAGATCCGCGAGCTGACGATGAAAAGCATCGCCCCTGCCGCGATCTATGAGGAAGGCGATCTGATCAAACGCTCGATCCGCGACCTCTACTCGCGGGAGATCGACGAAATTCTGGTCGAAGGCGACATGGGCTACCGCACCGCCAAGGACTTCATGCGGATGATCATGCCAAGCCATGCGCGGCAGGTCGTGCGTTATGCCGATCCGCAGCCATTGTTCGCCAAGTTTGGCGTCGAAAGCTATCTTGCTTCGATGTTCAACCCGACGGTGCAATTGAAATCGGGCGGCTATATCGTGATCGGCGTGACCGAGGCGCTGGTGGCTGTGGACGTCAACTCCGGCCGGGCCACG
>JBDTQR010000196.1:0-8048 GCA_039932095.1 bacterium
CGATGGGCCGCATCAGAAAACCGACATGGTGATGAACTCGGGTCCCGGCGCCGACGATCCGCAATATGTGCCCTATCCGTTCGATGTGGAGGCCGCCAAGGCCGCCCTCGCCGCCTCGACCTATGGCAGCGCTGACAAGCTGCCAAAACTGCTGTTCGTCGGCATCTCCTCGCCGGCCAACGAGGCCGCCGCACAGTATATCGCGGAACAGTGGCGTCAGAACCTCGGCATCACCGCCGTCGACATGAAGCCGCAGCAGGACCAATACTCTGGCCCCGACCAGAACGCCGTTCAGATCTTCCGCGACGACGTCGGCACCCGCGTCCCCGACGCGCCAAGCTATCTGGCAGGCTCGATCGCGTCCACTTCGGGCAATGCCACCGGCAAGATGGCCTACAAGAACGACAAGGTTGACGCCCTGATCGCCGACGCGCTGACCAAGCCGGTTGACGACCCGGATCGCATCGCCAAGGCACAAGAGGCGCAGCGCCTGTTCCGCGACGATTTCTGCTTCATCCCGTGGTACAAACAGACCATGTCGCGCTGGGCCAATGCCAATGTCGCGGGCATGGAAAAGAACCTTGACTGGCAGGTCGTCCGGCCCTGGGCGATTTCCATCTCGTAAGCCATAAGGTTAAATGCGACGGGCGGGGCCCCCAGCCTCGCCCGTTTTCGCACTCTGATCCCGGACATGCGCCATGCTCACCCATATCCTGCGCCGATTGCTGCTATGGATACCCTCGGTCCTGCTTGTGATGCTGGGGGTCTACGCTCTGGCGTTCTATGGCGCGGGCGACCCGATCAAGCTGATCTTCCTGCGCGCCCCCGGCGACGTGGCATATGACCCGGTCAAGATCGAGGCGATCCGCGATCAGGCCGGGCTGAACCGCCCCTTCATCGTGCAATTCGCCAGCTATATCTGGAACCTGCTGCACGGCAATTTTGGCAACTCCCTGCTGTCGGGCCGCTCGGTGTGGAAGATGATCTCCGCCGCCGCGCCGGTCTCGATGACCCTCGGCCTCTGTGCCCTGATCGTCACCGCCGTGGTGGCCATCCCGCTCGGCATGGTGGCCGGCATGAAGCAGAACACCCGCACCGATTATATCATCCTCGGCACAGCCGTCACCCTGTGGGCGATCCCGGCCTATGTTGCGGGTCCCTTGCTGATGGTCGCGCTGATCATGGTCCTGCCGGGCGGCGCCATCCCCTACGGCTGGGGCGGCCTGTTCGACATCCGCATCCTGCTCCCCCTCATCGTCCTGTCATTCCAGCCCATCGCCCTGATCCTGCGCCAGACTCGCGCCGCCGTGATCGAGGTGATGAGCGAGGATTACGTCCGCACCGCCCGCGCCAAGGGCGTGCCAGAAGTCATCGTTGCGCTCCGCCACATCCTGCGCCCGGTGCTGACCCCGGTGGTCACCCAACTTGGCCTGATCATGATCACCATCGTCAACGGCGCGATCTTCGTCGAGCTGGTTTTCGGCCTGCCCGGCCTTGGCCGCCTTACCGTGCAAGCCCTGACCAATTCCGACTACCCGGTGATCCTCGCCATCACCCTGATCGGTTCGTTCCTCGTCATGGCGTCCAACCTGCTGGTCGACCTGCTCTATCCCCTCCTCGACCCCCGCGCCGCCGCCACGACAGAGGCCCGCTGATGACCGCCGCCACCGACACCAGGCCCTCCAACCTGTGGCGCGACGCCTGGAAACGCCTGCGCCGCAACAGGCTCGCCGTCACCGGCCTGTTCATCGTGGTGCTGCTGGTGTTTGTGGCTCTGATCGGCCCTTACCTCACCCCCTATGATTTCCTCAGCCAGAACCTCGACGCCCGCAACGTGCCGCCGTCGCTGTCGCACCCGTTCGGCACCGATGATCTCGGCCGCGACGTGATCAGCCGGGTGATCTATGGCGCGCGGACCGCATTGATCGTGGCGGTAATGGTGACGCTGATCGCCGTCACACTTGGCGTGGTGCTGGGAGCTGTCGCTGGGTTCTACGGCGGCACGTTCGACAAGATCATGATGTGGTCCACCGATATGACCATGTCAGTGCCGCAACTGCTGCTGGTCGTCGTCATCAACGCCTCGCTGAAACAGCCTATCGCGACCTGGATGGAGAACATGTACCTCTCCACCGGCAACCAGGCCTTCCGCAACACAGCCATCATCGACTTCACGCTGGTCTTCGGCTCGATGGCCCTGATCTCCTGGCCGCCCTACGCAAGGTTGGTCCGCGCCCAGGTCCTGTCGATCCGTTCGCGCCCTTATGTCACCGCCGCCCGCGCCCTCGGCCTGACCAACCGCCTGATCCTGATGCGCTATGTGCTGCCCAACGCCATGGGCCCGCTGATCGTTGCCGTCTCGGCGGGCCTTGGCACCGCGATGGTGCTGGAAAGCGCATTCTCCTTCCTCGGCGTCGGCGTCAACCCACCGACCCCGAGCTGGGGCAACATGATCTCCGACGGCCTCCGGGTCTGGACCAATCATCCGCACCTCTTGGTCGCCCCGGCTGCCGTGTTGGCCGTGGTCACCGTGGCGTTCAACTTCCTTGGCGACGGATTGAACGACGCCCTCAACCCGAAGGGGCAGAAATGACTGTGCTCCTCGACGTCAAGGGCCTGACCATCGACATCGCCCGCGACACCGGCCCCACCCGCGTGGTCGACGGCATCGACCTGACTGTGATGCAGGGTGAAAGCCTTGGCATCGTTGGCGAATCTGGTTGTGGCAAAAGCCTGACCATGCTGTCGCTCGTCGGCCTGCTCCCCAACCGGATCAAGGCCACCGGCGGCACCGCCACCTTCGCCGGCCGTGACCTCTTGCAGATGAACCGTCGCGACCTGCGCGCCATCCGCGGCGCCGAGATCGGCTTTATCTTCCAGGACCCGATGACCTCGCTGAACCCCGTCATGCGGATCGGTGACCAGATCGCCGAGGCGCTGATCTACCAAAAGAACCTCTCCAAACCGGACGCAATGATCCGCGCCGAGAAACTCCTGAACATGGTCGGCATCCCCGGCGCCCGCGACCGGATGACCGCCTTTCCACACGAACTCTCCGGCGGCATGCGCCAGCGGGTGATGATCGCCATGGGTCTCGCCGGCGACCCGCGCCTCTTGATCGCCGACGAACCGACCACCGCGCTCGACGTCACCATTCAGGCCCAGATCGTCGACCTCGTCCGCGACCTCAAGGCCAAGTCCGACATGTCGGTGGTCTGGATCACCCACGACCTCGCCCTGATCGCTGGCCTCGCCGACCGCATCGCCGTGCTCTACGCCGGAACCGTGGTCGAGGACGCCCCCATCGAGACCATCTTCGACAACCCCAGCCACCCCTACACCCAAGGCCTGCTTGCCTCGCTCCCCACCCTGTCTGATCAGCCGATGTCCCGCCTCGCCTCCATCGCCGGCACGCCGCCCGAACCCGGCAAGCGCCCCAAGGGCTGCCCCTTCGCCCCGCGCTGCGACCGCGCCATCCCGATCTGCACCGCCTCAGTCCCCACGTTGAAAGCCATGCCCGGCAGCACCCTCACCCACCGCGTTGCCTGCTTCGTCGCCACGGCGGAGGCCACATGACCACCCTCATCAGCATCCAGAACCTGCAAAAACACTTCGATCTCCGCCTCGGTGCCTTTGGCGAGCGCGCCGCAAGGGTTCACGCCCTCGACGACTTCACCGCCGACATCGCCGAGGGTGAGACCCTCAGCCTTGTGGGCGAGAGCGGCTGCGGCAAGTCCACCACCGGTTTCGCCATCCTGAACCTGCACCGCCCGACCGCCGGCACCGTCACCTACAAGGGCACGGACCTCAGCAAACTGGATGAGGACGCGATGCGCCCCTTCCGCCGCGATCTGCAGATCGTCTTCCAGGACCCCTATTCCACCCTGAACCCCCGCATGACGATTGGTGAGGCGCTGTCCGAACCGATCCTGTTCCACAAACTCGCCAGCAAGCCAGACCTGCCCGCCAAGTTGACCCAACTCCTCACCGACGTTGGCCTGACCCCGGCCTTTGCATCCCGCTACCCCCACGAACTCTCCGGCGGCCAACGCCAAAGGGTCGCCATCGCCCGCGCCCTCGCCTGTCAACCGAGGTTCATCGTCTGCGACGAAGCGATCTCTGCCCTCGACGTCTCGGTCCAGGCCCAGATTCTGAACCTCCTGCTTGATCTGCAAGACAAATACCGCCTGACCTACCTTTTCATCGCCCACGACCTCGCCGTCGTCCGCCACATCTCCGACCGGGTCGGCGTCATGTACCTTGGCCGCCTCGCCGAACTCGCCCCGTCCGCAAACCTCTTCGCCAACCCCCTCCACCCCTACACCCGCGCCCTGCTGTCCGCCGTCCCCGAAGCCAACCCCCGCGCCCCGCGCAACCGCCAGATGCTGCAAGGCGAAGTCCCCAGCCCGATCAATCCGCCCAAAGGCTGCCGCTTCCACACCCGCTGCCCCCTCGCCCGCGACCTCTGCAAATCCACCACCCCGGTTTGGCGTGAAGTGGCCCCCGGCCATAACGTCGCCTGCTACGCCGTCACCTCGGCCAAAACCACCAATTGGGAGCCTGTTCCGGCATGACACTCATCGGCATCACCATGGGCGAGCCTGCCGGCGTCGGCCCCGAAGTCATCGCCAAATCCATGGCCGAGTTGGCACCCGAGGCCCGCAAAGCCTACCGCGTCTACGGCAACGCCGAGGTCCTCGCCGCCGCCGCCAAGGCGGTAAGCGCCGACGTCACCTTCGGCCCCGGCGGCATCGACCTGCACCACATCCCGATCCCCGGCGACCGCATCCCCTTCGGCACCCTCGACCCCCGCGGCGGCGAGGCCTGCTTCCGCTTCATCGAAGCCGCCGTCCGCGACGCCGAGGCCGGCAAAATCTCCTGCATCGTCACCGCGCCGATCAACAAAGCCGCCCTCAACGCCGCCGGCCACCACTACGACGGCCACACCGGCATGCTCGCCTCGCTGACCGGCGCGAAATCGTCCTTCATGCTGCTGGCGTCCGAACGACTGTCAGTGATCCACGTTTCCACCCACATCGCCCTGAAAGACGCGATCACCCGCGCCTCGACCGCGCGTATCCTCGCCACCATCCGCGCCGGTCACGGCC
The DNA here is from genome assembly GCA_039932095.1 of bacterium. Lineage (GTDB taxonomy): Bacteria > Pseudomonadota > Alphaproteobacteria > Rhodobacterales > Rhodobacteraceae > Stagnihabitans. Next base: position 5,109 of record JBDTQR010000196.1, read on the forward strand.
ACCTGACCCGCCTTGGGATGTCGCAGCCCCGCATCGCCGTTGCCGGCATCAACCCCCATTGCGGCGAAGGCGGCCTGTTCGGCACCGAGGACGACAGCTTCATCGTCCCCGCTGTTGCCCAAGCGCAAGCCGAGGGCATCAACGCCTTTGGCCCGATCCCCGCCGACACCGTCTATCACCGCGCCTATACCGGCGGCTTCGACCTCGTCGTCGCGATGTACCACGACCAGGGCCATATCCCGATCAAGCTGGTCGCCTTCGACAGCGCCGTCAACGTCTCCATCGGCCTGCCGATCGACCGCTGCTCGGTCGACCACGGCACCGCCTTCGACATCGCGGGCAAAGGCATCGCGAAGAACGTCAACCTGAACTCCGCTCTCGCCTACGCCGCCCAGCTTGCCGCCCATCCCAGAAACGGAGGCCCGACATGACCCCGCAAATCACCGGCGTCTATTGCGCCGCCGCCACTCCCGTCCTGCCTGGCCTGACCCCGAACCTGCCCGCCTTCACTACCCACTGCCGCTGGCTGATAGAAGAAGGCTGCACCGGCGTCGCCCTCCTCGGCACCACGGGTGAGGCCAACTCCTTCTCCACGAGCGAACGCAAGACAATCCTCGAAGCGACCCTCGCGGCCGGCCTGACGCCTGACCAACTGATGCCCGGCACCGGCGTCGCCAATATTCCTGACACCGTTGACCTGACCCGCCACGCCCTGTCGCAGGGCGTCACGAAAGTCGTCATGCTGCCGCCGTTCTACTACAAGGGCGTCAGCGATGAGGGGCTCTATGCCGCCTATGCCCGCATCATCGAAGGTGTCGCCGACAACCGCCTGAAGATCGTGCTTTACCACATACCGCAAGTCTCCGGCATCGCCCTCGGCCATGACCTGGTCGCCCGCCTGATCGCGAACTTCCCCGACACCGTGGTCGGCATCAAGGATTCGTTCGGCAAGCTCGACAACATGCAGGCGATGGTCGAACGTTTCCCCGGCTTTTCGGTCCTTGCCGGCGCCGACCCTCTGCTCCTGCCTCTGATGCAGATGGGCGGGGCAGGGTGCATCACCGCCACCTCCAACCTCGTCGGGCGCGACCTCGCCGTGGTCTACCGGGGTGCCAACAACCCCATTCAGACCGAGGCCGTCGCCAAAGCCCAAACCCGGATCGAGGCGTTCCGGAACCTCTCCAACTCCTACGTCCAGCTGCCCGCGATCAAGGCCATGGTCAGCTTCCTGACCGGCGACCACGGCTGGTCGCAGCTCCGCCCGCCGCTGATGGCGCTGACCCAGGCCGAACGCGCCGATCTCCGTGGCAAACTGTTGGCCATCGGCGCCACCGTCCAAGGACAATGACGATGACCATTGCCCCTTTCGACTATGCCCGCCCCCTGCGCCTGAACCAGCCGCGCCGCTTCGAATTCGGCACGGGGTCGGCGGCGGAAGTCGGTGCCTGGGCCAAAGCCGCAGGCTACCGCCGGATCATGGTCATCACCACCGGCGCCGTCCTCGGCCTGATCGACCGGCTCGCCCTGCCCGGAACCCCCACCATTTTTGATGGCGTCCAACCCGAGCCAGACACCGACAACCTCGCCCTCGCCCTCGCCGCCACCCTCGCCGCCACCCCTGACCTGATCGTCGGCTTCGGCGGCGGTTCGGTCATGGACGTGGCCAAACTGGTCGCTGTCCTCGGCAGCGGCGTCGATCTGGCGTCGATCATCGGCCCCAACAGGGTGCCGGGCCGCACACCCGCTCTGGCCCTCGTCCCCACCACCGCCGGCACCGGGTCAGAGGCCGGCATCCGCGCCCTGGTGACCGACACAAGAACCCTGAACAAACTCGCCGTCGAAAGCCCGCATCTCTCCGCCGACATGGTCGCCCTCGACCCGGACCTCACCATGTCCGTGCCGCCCGCCGTCACCGCCGCCACCGGCATCGACGCCATGGCTCATTGTGTCGAGGCCTTCACCAACCGCAAATCCCACCCGCTGATCGACGACTATGCCCGCATGGGCATCCGCCTGGTCGCGAAATACCTGCCACGCGCCGTCGCCGATGGTACCGATGCCGAGGCCCGCGCCGGCCTGCTGCTCGCCGCCTATTACGGCGGCATCTGCCTTGGCCCGGTCAACACCGCCGCCGGCCACGCCCTTGCCTATCCGCTTGGCACCAGGTTGAAACTGCCGCACGGCCATGCCAACGCGGTGATCTTCCCGCATGTCCTGGCCTTCAATCAACCAGTTGCCCCCGCCAAAACCATTGAAATCGCCAGTCTTCTCGGCCTCAGCACAACCGACCTCCTGCCAGACGCCGCCAATTGGTGCGCCACCCTCGGCGTCGAAATGCGCCTCTCTGCCCTTGGGGCGCAAGAAACTGACCTTGCCAACTGGGCGACCGAAGCGCACGCCATTCGCCGACTGATGGACAACAACCCGCGCGACATGTCGGTGGATGAAGTCCACGCCATCTACCGCGCTGCTTTCTAGACAGGGGTCAGTCCTGACCGGGTAGGCACGGGCTTTCTTTGCAGAGTTGATACCAATTCGACCGGTTCACCCCGCGATCAACGGTACCTACCGCTTGTGCGACAGGTCCAGAAGCCGCCCCTCGAACAGCCGGTCGCGGGAGCCTGAGACATGCGCCAGCATCGCCGCCCGCGCCACCTCGGCCTTGCCGTCCCGTATCGCCTCAAAAATATGGGCGTGCTCGTCCAGCACATGGTCCAAGCCGCCGCGCACCGTCTGCAACGACAACCCGTGAAACTTCATCCCTACCGCAATATGCTCTTTCAACGCCCGCATCGAGGTCTCGAAATACTGGTTGTTCGCCGCCGCCGTGATCGCCAGATGAAAGCCGAAATCGGCGTCCTCACGGTGGCTGCGCCGCTCGGTCGCGTCGCGCATCAACTGCAACAGCTTTTCGATCTCGGCAATGTCGGCGTCACTCCG
>JBDTQR010000197.1:0-8021 GCA_039932095.1 bacterium
GCAGGTCGAAAAGGCCGCTGACGACGCGGTGAAACAGGGAGAAAAGGCCGTCGACGATGCCAAGGCCGAGGCCGAGAAGACCGCCGACGCGGCCAAGAAACAGGCCGAAGACGCCGTCAAGGACGCCCAGGCCCAGGCTGAAAAAGCGGTAGACGACGCGAAAACCCAGGCCGAGGCTGCGGTGGCCGATGCCAAGAAGCAGGCGTCTGAAGCGGTCGCCGGGCTGCCTGCCGGCAGTTCGCAGGCGCAGGCGGCACAACAAAAGGCCGAACAGGCGGTTCAGGACGCGCAGGACAAGGCGGAAAAGGCTGTGGGTGACGCCAGAAAACAGGCCGAAGCGGCGGTGAAGGATGCCACCGACAAGGCCGAAAAGGCGGCTGACGATGCCAAGAAGAAGGCCGAACAGGCGGTCAAGGATGCCGAGGACAAGGCCAGGAAAGCGGCTGACGACGCCAAGGCAGCGGCAGACAAGGCCGTCAAGGATGCCGAGGCCAAGGCCGAAAAGGCGGTTCAGGATGCCGAGAAGCAGGCCGACAAGGCGATGAGCGACGCCAAGGCCGCAGCAGAGGCCGCCGTGAAAGACGCCGAAGCGCAGGTCGAAAAGGCTGTCGATGACGCCAGGAAAGCCGCCGAACAGGCAGTGCATGACGCGGAAGCCAAGGCCGAAAAGGCCGTCGAGGACGCGGAAAAGCAGGCGGAAAAGGCCATCGCCGACGCCGAGAAGCAGGCTGAACAGGCCGCTGAAGACGCCAAGAAAGCCGCCGAACAGGCAGTGGCCGACGTTGAAAAGAAGGCTGATGAAGCGGTGAAGAACGCCGAGAAAGCCGCCGAACAGGCGATGGCCGATGCCAAGAAGATGGCCGACCAGCTGATGCAACAGGCGCAACAGGCGCTCGACGCCCTGACGGCCTCGGCACTGACGGCGGTCAATGGCCTGAAAGACAAGCTCGCCGATCAACTTTATGGTCCGAACAGTCCGCTGACCCAGGCGTGGCAGAACGGCTCGGACCAGATCAAGGATCTGAAGAAGAATGTCATGGGCCTGCTGGACGACCACGACGCCGGTGGATGCAGCGACAACAACCCGATCCCCGGCGCGGTGTCCGACCTGCTGAACCGTGCCGCCCCCCTCGCCGACGAATGGAAGGGCGTTGCCGAAAAGGCGGCGAAATCACTGCCCGACCCGCATGATCTGGAACAATGGGCCGACAAGACCGGGAAATCCGGCTCTGATCTGGTGAAACACGTGATGGACAGCGCGCCATCCGCCAAATCGCTTGCCAACATGGTGCCGGTACCATGATCCGCTCGGATCGCGCATGGACGGCGGTGGTGGTGGAATGCGGGCTTGACCGGGCGCAGCCGGTGCTGGCTCTGCTGCAGCCCGCACCGTTTGGGCGGGTCAATCTGGCGCGGGCCCTGTCCGGCACCGGCCTTGTGCCGGAACGCGCGATGCCGTTTGCCGATCTGTTGCAGCCTGCCCTGGCCGACACTCTTGGCGACGACGGCCGCGTGGTTTTCGATGCCCTGGCCGACCTGCCATTTGACGATGCCGCGCTGCCTGCCACCACCTTCTGGCGCGCCATGTGCCGCAATCTGACCGGCAAACACAGCCCCGACCTGCCGTCCGCCGAAGCCAGACGCTGGGCCGACTGGCTGGAGGCGTTCCGTGGCCGGGTGACCGACCCCGACACGGCGGAAGACTGGGTGCGCCCGGTGATCGAGGCGGCGGCGGCGCAGCGCGCCCTGTCCGCGCTTGCCAAGGCACAGCGGCGCTTGCCGATGACCGCCCATGACCGCAGCCTTTATGTCCGCTTTGGCTGGAATGACGACGGTGCCGTCGCAGGCCTGGCGGGCCTTGTTGATGCCGGTGCCCTGCGGTTGACCCAACGGGCCTGGGCCACTGCCGCCCCGTGGTTCGACACCGCCTGCCAAACCGCCATCGAGACGGCGGCGGCCGGAGTGCTGGCCGAACATCGCAAGGCCGCACTTGCCAACCTCGACGCCGATGCCAGGCGCTACAGCGTGCCCAGGGCGCAGCTGGCGGCGGAGCTTTACCCCGAAAAGCCGGTGCCGCCCTTGCAAGACATCCTCACGGAGGCCGCCCGATGATCACCATCAGCAAACAGCTTGCGGTCGCCTTTGAAAAGGACGCGCTGGCCCGGTGGAAGGCCGAGATTTCCGGCCAGATCGCTCAGGACTTCCCCGAGGCGGCAAAACGGTTCCCCGACGAAGCGCTGGACAACTGGGTGCGCGACACGATGGAAACCCTGCGGCGGCAGGGCGCGACGACCCGGTCCGACATGGCGTTCTTTGCCATCACCCTGTTTCGCGTGGCCGAGGCCGGGCAGGATCAGCGCGCAGCCGGGGATCTGGCGGCCATCATGGTCCGAGGCGACACATTTTCTGCGAAAATGTCGATGCTCCGCAAGGCGTTCGCATCGCCTTAGCGCAACACCCGCCGCAAGCCGTCCTGCACTTTCAACATCGCCGGCAGGAATTCCGTGACCAGGTCCTGCGGGTCGGCGTGGCTGGCCGCCATGCCGGTGTTCAGCGCGGCGACCGTCTTGTCCCGCGCGGTCAGCACCGGCACGGCAAGCGAACGCAACCCGCGTTCTACCTCTTGATCGACAAGGGCATGACCGTCACGTCGCGCCTTGGCAACCTCTGCCATCACCTCATCAGGGGTGGTGCGCGACTGCGGCGTGCGCGGGGTCAGGACAGCCCGGTTGACCAGGGCAAGCGCCTGCTTCACCGGCAGCGCAGCCAGCAGCACACGGCCCATCGAGGTGCAATGGGCCGGCAACCGCGAGCCGGGCATCAGCCCGACCGACATCACCCGGCGCTGCGCAGCGCGGGCGAGGTAGACGATGTCACCCTCATCCAGAATCGCAACCGAACAGGATTGGCCGATCTGCTCGGAAAGTTGGTCAAGCCAGGGCTGGACGATCTGCGCCAGTGCCAAGCCGCAGCACACGCGGCGTCAGGGTAAAGAACTTGCCATCATGGTCGGCATAGCCCAGGTCGCGCAGCGTCAAGAGACAGCGCCTTGCGGTGGCGCGGTCCAGCCCGGTGGCCGTGGCAACCTCGGTGATCGACTGGCGCGGATGGTCGGCCCCGAAACATTCAAGCACCCTGAGCCCCTTGCCGAGTGAGGCGATGTGATCGGTCTTGTTCACCATGCGAACGCAACTGCCCGCAATCCGAACAAAGATCAACATGCAAACAAACGGCCTTGTCATGGCAACGGCCTTGGACTTGATAGACAGGGCAAAGCGGGAGGCGTTGGATGGACAAGACGGTGGCAACACTGGCTGAGGCGGTGGCGGGCATCAAGGACGGCGCGGTGGTGATGATCGGTGGCTTTGGCGGTTCTGGCGCGCCGGTCGAACTGATCCACGCCCTGATCGACCGCTTCCTTGCCACCGGCCATCCCGGCGGGCTGACGGTGGTCAACAACAACGCCGGCAACGGACACGTCGGGCTGGCCGCGCTGATCGAACACGGCATGGTGGGCAAACTGATCTGCTCGTTTCCGCGCTCCGCCGATCCGGTGGTGTTCACCGAGACCTATCTGGCGGGCAAGATCAAGCTGGATCTGGTGCCGCAGGGCACCCTGGCTGAGCGGATCCGGGCAGGCGGCGCCGGAATCCCGGCGTTCTACACCCCAACCGGCTTTGGCACCGATCTGGCCAAGGGCAAGCCGGTCGAGGTTTTCGACGGGCGGCCCTATGTGCAGGAACGCTGGCTGAAGGCCGATGTCGCGCTGATCAAGGCCGAGGTCGGCGACCGGCTGGGCAATCTGACCTACCGGATGGCGGCGCGCAATTTCAACCCCTTGATGTGCATGGCGGCGGCCCATACCATCGTGCAGGTGTCGCGGATCGTGCCGCCCGGCGGCATCGACCCCGAACAGGTGATCACGCCCGGCATCTTTGTGCAGACAGTGGTTCAGGTGCCGCACCCGGCGCAGGAAGAAGACCTGAACCGCGCCAAGGCGGTCTATCCGGAGATCAACCCATGACCACGAAACTGACCACGGCGCAGATGGCCTGGCGTGCCGCGCAGGACATTGACGACGGCGCCTATGTCAACTTCGGCATCGGCCTGCCCGAAATGGTGGCGCGGTTTCAGCCGCCGGGCCGCGAGGCGATCTTTCACACCGAAAACGGCATTCTGGGCTTTGGCAAGGCACCCGAACCGGGCGAGGAGGATTGGGACCTGATCAATGCCGGCAAGAAAGCCGTCACCCTGAAACCCGGCACCGCGTTCTTTCACCACGCCGACAGCTTTGCCATGGTGCGCGGCGGCCATCTCGATGTGGCAATCCTTGGTGCCTATGAGGTGGCCGAATCCGGCGATCTGGCGAACTGGTCCACAGGCCCCAAAGGTGTGCCAGCAGTGGGCGGCGCGATGGATCTGGTCCACGGTGCCAGACAGGTGGCGGTGATCACCGACCATGTCACCCGGGACGGCAAGGCCAAACTGCTGACCCGCTGCACCCTGCCGCTGACCGGTGTCGCCTGCGTCACCCGCATCTACACCAACCTCGCCGTGATCGACATTGCCGATGGCCATTTCGTCCTGCGCGAAAAGCTGCCATCCCTCAGCCTTGATGACCTGCAGGCCATAACCGGTGCCACGCTGCACCTGACCGGCCCAGTGGGCGTCCTGATCGCACCGGAGCTTTGACGATGACCGACGTCTTCATCTGCGACTATATCCGCACCCCGATTGGCCGCTTCGGCGGCGCATTGTCCTCGGTCCGGCCCGATGATCTGGCCGCCGTACCGCTCCGCGCCCTGATGGCCCGCAACAGGGGCACGGATTGGGCCGCCGTCGATGATGTGGTGATGGGCTGCGCCAATCAGGCGGGTGAGGATAACCGCAACGTCGCGCGAATGGCGCTGCTGCTGGCCGGTCTGCCCCTCACCGTGCCCGGAACCACGATCAACCGGCTCTGTGGTTCCGGCATGGACGCCGTGCTGGTCGCCGCCCGGCAGATCGCGGCGGGCGAAGCCGGGATGATGATCGCCGGGGGCGTCGAGTCGATGTCGCGCGCCCCCTTCGTGATGCCCAAGGCGGACACCGCCTTTTCCCGCAACGCCGAGATCTACGACACCACCATCGGCTGGCGCTTTGTCAACAAGGCGATGGCGGCGGAATACGGCGTCGAGTCAATGCCAGAGACCGGCGAGAGTGTCGCCGAGGATTTCGCGATCAGCCGCGCAGATCAGGACGCCTTCGCCCTGCGCTCGCAGGCCAGGGCAGCCGAGGCGCAGGCCAACGGTCGGCTTGGTCGCGAAATCACCCCGGTCAGCCTTCCGCAGCGCAAGGGTGACCCCGTGATCGTCGACAGGGATGAACACCCGCGCGCCACCACGCTGGAGGCTCTGGCCCGGCTCGGCACCCCGTTTCGCAAGGGCGGCACGGTGACCGCAGGCAATGCCAGCGGCGTCAATGACGGTGCAGCGGCGCTGATCCTCGCCAGTGCCGAGGCGGCGCGCGCCCACGGCCTGACCCCGATGGCCCGGGTGCTTGGTGGTGCCACGGCGGGCGTGCCGCCGCGCATCATGGGGATCGGCCCGGTGCCCGCCTCACAGAAACTGATGGCGCGGCTTGGCCTGACCCAGTCGGATTTTGACGTGATCGAACTGAACGAAGCCTTTGCCAGCCAGGGCCTCGCCACGCTGCGCCAGCTTGCCATCGCCGATGATGACGCAAGGGTCAACCGCAACGGCGGGGCCATCGCCCTCGGCCACCCCCTCGGCATGTCCGGCGCCCGGATCACCGGCACTGCGGCGCTGGAACTGGCGCTGACCGGCGGGCGGCGGTCGCTGTCGACGATGTGCATCGGCGTCGGTCAGGGCATTGCCATCGCGCTGGAGCGGGTCTGATCGCCAGCAACCGGCCCCGGGGCGTGGCCGCAGTTGTCCCGGCCGGCCGGATGCGCCAAGACTGGCCCGGTGGCAACAGGGGTGTCAGATGAACGAGCAGGATTTGCAGCACAGGCTGGTTGTTGCGGTACAAGCGGCGCGACAGGCCGGGCAAGGGTTGCTGCGGCACTACGCGGCGCGCGACCGGCTGGTGATCGACCAGAAGGGGATCAACGACTTCGTCTCGCAGGCCGACCGCGAGTCCGAGGAACTGATCTTCGCCATGCTGGCGCAGGCCTTCCCGACCGATGCCCTGCTGGGTGAGGAAAGCGGCCACGCCGGGGCCGCCCAGTCCGATCTGGTCTGGTGCATCGATCCGCTCGACGGCACCTCGAACTTCCTGAAAGGCGCGCACAACTGGTGCGTGTCGATCGGCCTCCTGGATCATGGACTGCCCGTGCTGGGCGTGATCTACGATCCTCTGCGCGGCGAGATGTTTGCCGGGGTGCCGGGCCAGGGCATGACGGTCAATGGCATGGCCGCCACCGTCAGCCGCGTTGCCGCGCTTGACCATGCCGTGCTGGGTCTGGGCCACAACGCCCGGGTGCCGCTTGACCTTTTTGCCACCGAGACCACGGCGCTGCTCGCCACCGGTCTGGCGTTTCGTCAGTTGGGGGCAGGGGCGTTGATGCTGGCCTATGTTGCGGCGGGCCGGTTCGAGGGCTATTCGGAATACCACATGTGGCCGTGGGACGCGGTGGCCGGTCTTGCCCTGATCGCCGCCGCCGGAGGGGTCTTTGCCCCGTACAAGACCGCCCCGGTCGAGGCTGGCGACCGGGTTCTGGCCAGCAACGGGCTGTTGCAGTCAGCGTTGCGGCAGGTCATGCTGACCACTGGCCTGGAGGTTCCGAAATGATCCACGAATTGCGCATCTACACCTGTCTGCCGGGTCAGCTGCCCCGTCTGCTGAACCGGTTTGAAACACTGACCTTGCCGATCTGGAAACGGCTTGGCATCCGCCATGCCGGGTTCTGGACCACGGTGCTGGGGCCAGCCAGCAACAACCTGACCTATCTGGTGGAATGGGACAGCTTCGCCCAGCGCGAGGCGATGTGGGCGACCTTCCAGCGCGACCCGGAATGGATGGCTGGCCGGGCCAAGAGCGAGGAGCCCGGGCCGATCATCGCCAACATTGCCAGCTCGATCCTGCAAAAGGTCGCCTTTCCGGATTAGCCGAACCCGTCGCAATGCAACCACCCGCCCAGTCGGGATCAAGCCCGGCTGGCCCGTCGCGCGACTGGCCCCGCGCAGCCCCGAGCCGCGCTCCAACTGATCTGTTCAGTCAAAGCCGGGCCAGCCAACGCCGCGGTACTAATCCGAGAGCGGCAGGTCACCAGCCTTGAACCTGCAAAACGACGGACCTGCACGCTGATCTCAGGACTGCTGATCCCAGGACTGCTGATCTCAGGACTGCTGATCTCAGGACTGCCGACCCTAGGACCGCAGATCTGCCGGCAGCAGAGCTTCCGGCAGGTTTTGATAGGCTACCGGCCGCAGCCAGCGCCGGATCGACAGCGTGCCGACCGAGGTAGCGCCGAAATTGGTGCTGGCAGGGTAGGGGCCGCCATGGACCTGAGCGTCGACCACTTCCACCCCGGTCGGAAAGCCATTGGCCAGCACCCGTCCGGCCTTGCGCTCCAACACCGGCATCAGCGTTTGCCCCAGTTCGGTGTCCGTGTCATCCAGATGCAAGGTCACGGTCAATTGCCCCTCCAGTCCTTGCGCCACGGCCAGCATCTGGGCGGCATCCTTGACCCGCACGATCAGGCCAAGCGGACCGAACACCTCTTCGGACAGCGCATGATTGCCGAGCCAGGCATCGCCCGACACTTCAAACAGATAGGGCGTCGCCTGCCGCAGATCGCAGACCGAGGTCAGCACCTCGCGCACCCCCGATTGCGCCGCGACCCGGTCACGGCCCTTGCGATAGGCTTCGGCTATCCCGTCGGTCAGCATGGTCTGCGCGCCGATCTGGCCCACGGCCTCTTTGGCCACCGCAACAAAGGCGTCCGCCTCCGGCCCGTCGATCAGCACCGCAATGCCGGGATTGGTGCAAAACTGCCCCGCCCCCATGGTCAGCGACCC
>JBDTQR010000198.1:0-7969 GCA_039932095.1 bacterium
GGCGGCTTCGGCCTCGATCACCGCCAAAGCGGCGGGGAGTTGGGGGCCGACGATGCAGGGGATGCGGCGTTTGATGATGCCGGCTTTGGCGCTGGCAATCTCTGGCAGGGTGTCGCCGAGGTATTGCTGGTGGTCGATGCTGACGGGGGTGATGATGGTCAGCAGCGGCGCGTCGAAGACGTTGGTGGCATCGAAGCGGCCGCCCAGCCCGACCTCCAGCAGGGTGTAATCGGCGGGCGTACGGGCGAAGGCGAGGAAGGCGGCGGCGGTGGTGACCTCGAAAAAGGTGATGCTGCGGCCTTGGCACGCCTGCTCGCATTCGTCGAGGATTGCGGTCAGGTCGGGTTCGGAGATGATCTGACCCGCCACCCTGATGCGTTCGTGAAACCGGGCAAGATGGGGGGAGGTGTAGGCGTGGACCGTCTTGCCAGCGGCCTCAAGCCCGGCGCGGATCATGGCCTGGGTGGAGCCTTTGCCATTGGTGCCGGCGATGTGGAGGATCGGCGGAATCCGGGCTTCAGGGTTGCCGAGGGCGGCCAGCAGCAGTGTCAGCCGGTCCAGTGTCAGGTCGATGACCTTGGGGTGCATCGACATCATCCGGTCGAGGATGGCGTCGGATCCGGTCATGGGGCGGCGGGTGTCGGCTCGGGGGCGGGCAGCGTCGGGGCGGGCAGGTCGCCTTTGACGGCGGGCGGCAGGCCGGTCAGCATGCGCAGCACGGTGGCCAATTCGTCGCGGATCAGTTTGCGGTGGGTGACCCGGTCAAGCATGCCGTGGTCCAGCAGATATTCGGCACGCTGGAACCCATCGGGCAGTTTCTCACGGATGGTCTGTTCGATGACGCGGGGGCCGGCGAAGCAGATCAGCGCGTTGGGTTCGGCGATCTGGACATCGCCCAGCATGGCATAGCTGGCGGTGACGCCGCCGGTGGTGGGATGGGTCAGGACGACGACATAGGGCAGCCGCGCCTCTTTGACCATTTGCACCGCGACCGTGGTACGCGGCATCTGCATCAGCGACAGGATACCTTCCTGCATGCGCGCACCGCCTGCAGCCGAAAACACCACCAGCGGCCGTTTGGACTTTACGGCGGCCTGGGCGGCGGCAATCATCGCGTTGCCGACATACATGCCCATCGACCCGGCCATGAAGCCGAAATCCTGCGCGACGGCGATGACCGGGGTGTGCAATATCTCGCCCTGGGCGACCAGCATCGCCTCTTTCTCGCCGCTGGCCTTTTGCGCGGCTTTCAGACGGTCGGGGTATTTCTTCTGGTCGCGGAAATGCAGGGGGTCGGCGACCGCGTCGGGGACCTTGATCTCGGAGAAGATACCGCCGTCGAACAGATGGCCAAAGCGTTCGCGCGGGGTGATCGCCAGATGGTGGTCGCAACTGGTGCAGACGTTGAGGTTGTCCTTCAACTCGCGGTGGAACAGCATGGTGCCGCATTCGGGGCATTTGGTCCACAGGTTGTCAGGCACCTCGCGTCGCGAGAACAGCGAGTTGATGGTCGGGCGGACGTAGTTGGTGATCCAGTTCATGGGCGGGCCTTCCGGTCACGGCGTTGGGCCTGAGATAGCGTTGGCGGGGGCGGATTGCAATCGGGGGCACGTCAGGTCGTGCAGGTCGCCAGCGACAGATCGACGGTTTCAATGTCAAAGCCGTCAGGGCGGACATAGTGCAGGCTGGCGGTGGCCCCCAGGCTCAGATAGCGCAACAGACCGTGACAGAACCCGGAAATCACCTGTTTGTGGTAGGTGTCGTCAAGCGATTGGGCGCCGGCTTCGTCGAGGGTGAAATCGTAGGTGACATGCAGGCCGGAGCGAAACACGGCGGCGAGGGTGAGGGTGGGGCCGATCCGGCTGGGCGAGGCTTCGGATTGGATCAGCCGGTCAAGGCCGGCTTCGATGCCATCGGATTGCAGTTGCACCGCCTGAATGGCTGCGACGGCCAATGGATCGTCCGCGATGGCGCGGCTGCGCAGATCTGCCTCGGACCCGGCGGCCGAATTGGCTACGCGCGACAAGATGAACAGCACCAGACCAATGATGATCGGCGCTTTGCTGCCAGGGCCAGGTGCCGGGTTTTGACCGGGCTTGAACAGGAGGACGAGGTTCAGGATCGGGACAAGGCCAAGAAAGGCGAAGCGATCATGGCCATAGGCATCGCGAGACCGCGCGGCGCCGAGGTGGTAGCAATAGGCGCCGTAGGCCAGATATCCCAGCACCGTGGCCAGCAATATCAGGCCACTGACACCGACCTTCAGGGCAGGCACATAAAGCAGCCAGGACAGTTGAGTGATCGACAGGACAAACAGCGCCATGGCCAGGTTCTGGAAATAGGTTGCGCGGTTCTGGCCATGGGCTGGTTTGGGCAGAAACATCGCCGCCAGAAAGCTGCCCAGCAGGACGGTGGCAAAGAAGATCGCAAAGAGCGTGGGTTGCGGCAGGTTCATGAAGCGAAAGGTCAGAACTTGCAGCATCGGGCGGTCCTTTTCTCCCTGCCAACTGACCGGGCGGACGGGTCTGCGTCAACGTGGATTTTGCGGCTGATGAAACTTTGCCAGTCCTTCAGGCGTAGATACTGCAACAGGGGAGGCTGTGATGCCGACGGGACCATTGATCTACCGACAGAAACTGACCACTCGGGTGACGCATTGGGTGTGGGCGGTCTGTCTGTTCTTTCTGCTGTTCAGCGGGTTGCAGATCTTCAACGCGCATCCGGTGTTGCACATCGGCAAAGAGGCCGGGTTTGACTATGACAATGCGGTCGCGGCGTTTCAGGTGCCGGGGGCGTTGACCATGCCGTCGGGGCAGTCGCTGGCGACCGGGCGGGTCATCCATTTCTTCTTTGCCTGGGTCTTGGTGGGCACCCTGCTGGTCTGGGCAGTGGCGTCGCTGATCAACGGTCATGTCAAGGCGTTGATCCCGAGCGGAGCCGATCTGCGTGGGTTGCCGCAGGATGTGGCCAATCATGTGCGGCTGCAGTTTCACCATGTGCGGCAGTACAATGTGCTGCAGAAGCTGGCCTATGCTTCGGTCTTGTTCATAGCCTTGCCTCTGATGATTGCGACCGGGCTGACCATGTCGCCGGCGTTTGATGCGGTGGCGCCGTGGCTTCTGGACCTGTTTGGCGGGCGGCAGACGGCGCGGACCATTCACTTTGCCACCATGCTGGGGCTGGTCGGGTTCTTTGGCATCCACATGGCGATGGTGCTGGCGGCCGGGCCGATCAACGAACTGCGGTCCATTGTGACCGGCTGGTACCGGACAGATGCGGAGGCCCACGATGATCACGCGGCGTAACATGTTGTTGGGCGGGGCGGCGGTCAGCCTGTCAGGCTGCACCCTGCTGGACGGATTGACCGGCGGTTCGCCCCTGCGGGCCTTTCTGCAGCAGGCCGAGGGGCTGACCATGGCGGCGCAGCGCGCCCTTCTGGGCGACCGGCTGGCACCGGAGTTTACCGAGGCCGACATCAGGCAGGGGCAGCGGCCGAACGGGTCGACCAATGTCACCAGTGATGACTATGTCGGCCTGCAACAGTCGGGGTTTGCGGGCTATGCCTTGCAGGTGACGGGGCTGGTCGAAACGCCGTTGTCGATCCCCTATGCCCAGTTGACCGCCCTGCCCGCGCGGACCCAGATCACCCGGCATGACTGTGTCGAGGGCTGGAGCTGCATTGCCAAATGGACCGGGGTGCCGCTGTCAATGATCCTCGATCAGGCCAAGCCGCTGATGACGGCGCGCTATGCGGTGTTTCACTGTTTTGACGCGATCGAGCATACGTTGTCGGGCGACGTCCTGTATTACGAGAGCATCGACATGGTGGACGCCCGGCATCCGCAGACCATTCTGGCCTGGGGGATGAATGACCAGCCTTTGCCGGTGGCGAATGGCGCGCCGATCAGGCTGCGCGTTGAACGGCAGCTGGGCTACAAGATGGCGAAATACGTCAAGAGCATCGAACTGGTCGACAGCTTTGCCGGGCTAGGGTCCGGGCGGGGCAGTTACTGGGCCGACCGGGGCTATGAGTGGTATGCCGGGATCTGATCAGACCCGCAGGATCAACCGCGCGATCCCCCAGCCAACCACCACCGTCACCGCATCCAGCCCGAGAAACAGCAGCGGCATCGCGGTGGCGGACGGGTCGACGCTGGAGGTGTAGAGCGCAAGGCCGCCCAGATTGTCGGCCAGACCGACCATCAGGACCGCCGAGGCGTTGTTGGCGAAGTGCAGGCCAATCGCCGCACCAAGGTTGCCGGTTCGCGCCGTCAGATCCGCGGCCACCAGCCCGAACAGCGCCGACCACGCCACGACTGCCCAGGCGACATAGCCGAATTGTTGCTGGGAATAATGCACCAGACCGAACAGCAGGGCGGGCAGCACCATCCAGACCCAGCGCGAGCGGAAACGGGCGGCGAGGTGCTGTTGCAGATAGCCGCGAAACAACAGCTCTTCGGTGCCGGTCTGGATCAACAGACCCAGCACGGCAAAGGGCAGCCATGGCAATTGCTGCCAGACCGTCAGGTTTTGATGCACGGTGCCGTCCTGCACCGACAGCGGCATGACAGCCAGCCACAGCAGGGTCATGGGTGTTGCCACCCACAGGAAATTGCGGGCGGCTGGGCCGAGCGGGCCGATCAGGCTGAACAGGCCACGGCGCGACATCAGCCACAGGCCAAGGGCGATGCCGGCGGCGAGCGGCACATAGCTGAACAGCAGTTCGATCACCCCGGCGGGGGTGGAGCCGGTGGCAAGTCTCAGCAGGGCAGAGCGGGCATCGGTGCGACCAAGGGCCGCCACCACGACCGCCAGAATCGCCTGCGAGGCCAAGACGCCGAACGCCGCCGCGATCAGCAATCCGCCAAGGATGCGCCAGATCTGCGCCTTGCTGCGTGCCGGGGCCACGAAATCGTTGAGGGCGGCATAGGGGGACTGATAGGGGGGCATGTGGGCTCCGGTGTCGGTGGCACGCTAATCGGCGGCCTTGGCGGGCGCAATCCGCTTACTGTTGCCTTTGCAACCGAAGCTGCAAGGTTTTCGCTTGCCGCCGCCGGGCGAGGTTCGTATCGCTCAAGTCCTGTGCAGTTGCCGGATGGGATGACCGTGGAAAATGCAGATCAGCAGGCAGGACGACGCGGCGTGAGGTGGCTTGGGGCGCTGAGCCTCGCACTGGCCGTCGCCGGGTGTGATCTGGCGACGACAGGTGCCCGGCAAGTCACGGTCCTGCAGGGCGAGATCACCATCCGCGCGCCGGAATTCTACTGCGTCGATCCGCAATCGGCGCGGGGGGGCGACGACACGGCGGTGGTGTTGATCGGGCGTTGCAATGCGACGGGTCACGTCGCGGCGGCGCTGGTGACGGTGACGGTGGGCCGCTTTGCCTCGGCCGGGGTGATGCTGGCGGGGGGCGAGACGCTGCGCAAATTCATGTCCTCGACGGCGGGACGCCGCGCGCTTAGCCGCTCTGGCCGGGCGGCGGATGTGCAGGTGTTGCAATCGGGCGTGGTGGACGGGCGGTTGATCCTGCATCTGAAGGACCGGGTGGCGGGAGAATACTGGCGGGCGATCCTTGGGGTGAAAGGCCGGTTGGTCACCATTTCGGCCAATGGCTCGCAGGATGCGCCGCTGACCTCGGACGAAGGGCGGGCTTTGGTTGGGCAGACGGTCGAGGCGCTGCTGGCGGCAAACCCGGCCACCCAGCGCTAGGAACCCGGGCAAGCCTGCCGCGCGGCGGTGAAATTCGCGGTCCGGGCGGGACAAAGGGGTGGAGTCTTAAACCATTTCACGCGATAAGCGGAACAGTTTCGCATGGGGCAACAGTGTTGCTGCAGGTTGAGGGATGGCAGGTAGACGCGGATGGCAGGGCGATTTTCGGGTCTGATTGACACCCTGCTGCACCGGCGAAGCCTGCGACGCTGGGGCCGGGCGGGCGATCATGTGGTCGAGGCCGATCTGGTCACCCTGCGCCGGATGCGGTCGCGGGCCCGGGCGCTGCGCCGGCATCTGGATGTGGTGCTGCATGAGGCGGAACACCGGCTGGCGCTGCCGGTCATCGGGTCCAACGTGTTTCGCAAGCTGATGGGCACCGATTGGTGGTGGCGTCCAATGCTGTGGAAAGGCCCGCTGCCGCTGCCCGGCATGGCCTCGGTGCCGGCCAAGGCGCAGATCTGCGAGGGCGCGACGATTTTCCACGATTGCCGCCGCTCGGAACTGACGGTCCGCCAGATCCGCAATACCCGCGAGAGCGACATTGCGCCCTTCGGCTTCCGGATGGACGTGTTCCGCTTTGACGGCTCGTTCCTGTCGCTGGTGATCGACCTGCCGGACGAGGCGGCACGCGGGCTGAAGCTGAAGCATCTGGTCCGGATGGATGTCATCGTCGAGATGGAAAAGCCGCTGGAGATCTTCGCCCGGCTGAACATCAAGCACGGGCCGAATGTCGAACAGATCGTCCGGGAATTGCCGCTCAATTCCGATGAGGTGATGGTGGAGTTCGATCTGGCCTATTCCAAGATGAACGAAAAGCGCGTCGAACGGCTGTGGGTCGATCTGATCTTCGAGGGGCCGGAAATGAATCAGGTCATCCTGCGCGACGTGACCTTCTCGCGCCGCCCGCGGGCAGAATTGTGAGGATGTGATGAGCCAGGGCCAACTGACCATGACGCGGATCCGCAGCGGCGTCTGGGAAGGCATCCTGTCGGGTCAGACCGACATGCCGGTGCTGGAGGTGGTGCTGCTGGAACAGATATTGCCCGGTGTCACCGTCACCGCCGTCGCCGAGCGCCACCACGACTGGGCGGTGCGGGTGCCGATCCCGGCCGAGGTGCTGGCCGAGGGCGTGCAGACCTTTCTGATCCGCGACAAGCCGTCGGGCGAAACGCTGGCGCATTTCACCATCATCACCGGCGTCGCGATGGAAGACGACCTGCGCGCCGAGGTCGACCTGTTGCGGGCCGAGCTTGACATGTTGAAACGCGCTTTCCGGCGGCATTGCGTCGAGACGGCGGTCTGAGCGAAAGCTCGTCAAGCGTGACCGCTTTCCTCGCTCTATCGACTTGGTTGGGCGTCAGGCGTGTCCACTTTCCTCGCTTTGTCGACTTGGTTGGTCGTCAAGCGTGACCGCTTTCCTCGCTAGCCGGATTTCGCCCAAGTAAAGGGATACGGCCTTCGTCGATTGTCGGATTTCAGTCGTCGAGCATTACGGCTTTCCTCGGTTGCAAACCTCCGCTCAGGGTGGCGCCTGACCATTCGCTTCGCTTGCAGATTTTGGCCGAGCGTCGTACGGAACGGCTCTCCAGCCGTCGGGCGACGCGCGAAGAAAGCCGCAAAGGCTTGATGAGCGACGGTTTTTGCGCGGACTGACCGGCTGTTCGCTGTTTCCGTGCCTTCAACTATCCCCCACTTTACCCCACCCTTGTCGCCACATCGCCGCTATCCCGCCCCATTCCAAGATCAATACGGATCCATCAACCCACACTGCTCGCTTGGGGAAAACAATGGATCGATTGACGGAAATGGAAGCCTTTGCCACTGTTGTGGACCAGGGCGGCTTTACGGATGCAGCCAAGAAGATGGGCATCTCGAAATCGGCGGTGTCAAAGCACGTCTCGGCTCTGGAGGCGCGTTTGGGGGCACGCCTCTTGAACCGCACGACGCGCCGGGTGTCACCGACCGAGATTGGCCTGGCCTATTACGACCGGGCGCGGCGGGTGCTGAACGATGCAGGGGAGGCCGATGCACTGGTCACCTCGATGCAATCGGCACCGTCGGGACTGCTGAGGATCAGCGTTGCGACCGACTTTGGCGTCAACCTGCTGTCGCCGATCCTGGGGGACTTCCTGCTGGAATATCCTGACATCACCGTCAACATGGTGCTGAACAACCGCTATGTCGAGTTGATCAGCGAAGGCTTCGACATGGCGATCCGGGTTGGGGAGCTGGAGGACAGTTCGCTGCGCGCCCGCAA
>JBDTQR010000199.1:0-7969 GCA_039932095.1 bacterium
GAAAGTCTGTCGGGCGGCAATCTGCAGAAATTCATCATGGGCCGCGAGATCATGCAGAAACCGGCGGTGCTGGTGGTCAGCCAGCCGACCTGGGGCGTCGATGCCGGGGCGGCGGCGGCGATCCGGCAGTCGCTGGTCGATCTGGCGGTGACTGGCTCGGCGATTGTCGTAATCAGCCAGGATCTGGATGAGCTTTTGTCGCTGTGCGACACCCTTGCGGTGATCAATGAAGGTCGGCTGTCGAAGCCGATGCCGGTGACGGAGGCCAGGATTGAGGAGATCGGGCTGTTGATGGGCGGCATTCATGGCGAGACCACCCATGCGGCTTAAGCTGGAAAAACGCCCCGAGCCGTCGGTGTGGATGCTGGTGGTGACGCCGGTGGCCTCGGTCCTGTTGACCATGCTGATCGGGATGGTGGTGTTCGATCTGATCGGGATCAACGGCTTCAAGGCGGTGGTGGATATTTTCCTGACGCCGCTGCTGGCCAGCTACAAATGGCAGGATGTCGCGGTCAAGGCGGCACCGTTGATCATCATCGCGCTTGGCCTCTCGGTCGGCAACCGGGCGCAGGTCTGGAACATCGGGGCCGAGGGGCAGTACATCATCGGCGCGATGTGTGCGGCGGGGGTGGGGATTGGGTTTGGCAGCATCGGCGGGCCGCTGGTTGTGCTGCTGATGATCGTGGCGGGGATGATTGGCGGGGCGGCCTGGGCGGCGGTTCCGGCAGCGCTGCGGACGCGGTTCAATGTGAATGAGATCCTGTCGAGCCTGATGCTGACCTATGTGGCGTTGCAGGTGCTGAGCTATCTGGTTGGCGGGCCGTGGAAGGACCCGAACGGGCGGAATTTTCCGGCGACCGCACCTCTGGCCGACAGTCAGACGCTGCCCGTGCTGTTTCCTGGGTCGACGGTGCATCTGGGGGTGCTGGTCGCGCTGATCCTGCCGTTCGTGTTCTGGATCTTGATGACGCGGTCGGTGTTCGGTTTTCAGATCCGGGTGGTGGGGTCCGCCCCCCATGCGGCGCGGCATGGCGGGTTTGATGCCAAGCAGACGATCTGGCTGGCGCTGCTGATCAGCGGGGCGATGGCGGGTCTGGCGGGGTCGATGGAGTTTGCCGGGGTGCTGCACAAGATCGACCTAGGGTTTCCGTCGGGCTATGGCTTTACCGCGATCATCGTCAGCTTTCTCGGCCGGTTGAACCCGATTGGCTGTCTGATTGCCGGGATCGTGCTGGCGGTGACCTATGTCGGGGGCCAGGTGGCGCAGACCTCGGTCCATATCCCGAATTCGACGGCGGGGATCTTTCAGGCGATGATGCTGTTCTTCATTCTGGCAAGCGACATTCTGGTGCGCTACCGGGTCCGGCTGGTGACATCAGCCCCAGTCGTGGCGGGAGAGTAAGATGGGCGTTCTGGAGTTTCTGGTGGTCTATGGCATCCCGGCGATCATCACGGTTGTCGGACTGGCGACGCCGATCCTGCTGGCCGGGATCGGTGAACTGGTGGTCGAGAAATCCGGCGTGCTGAACCTTGGCGTCGAGGGGATGATGCTGATCGGGGCGATCTCGGGCTTTGCGGTGACGGTGATGACCTTCAATCCGTGGTTGGGCGTGCTGGGGGCGGCGTTTGGCGGGGCGGTGGCGTCGATGTTGTTTGCAGTGCTGGTGCTGCACCTCAACTCCAACCAGGTGGCGACCGGGCTGGCGCTGACCATCTTTGGCACCGGGCTGTCGTCGCTGCTGGGATTGTCGTTCACCGGCCGGATCATTGCGCCGTTTCTGTCAGTGTTCCCGGCATCGCTGGCCAAAGACCCGGTCTGGCAGGTGTTTTTTGGGTATTCGCCGATTGTCTATTTGGCCCTGATCATGGTGCCTCTGACAGCGTGGTTCCTGAAATCGACACGGGCGGGGCTGATCTTGCGGGCGGTGGGCGAAAATGACCTGTCAGCGCATTCGATCGGTTATTCGGTGCGGTCGGTGCGCTACGCGGCGATTGCGTTTGGCGGGGCGATGGCGGGGATCGGCGGGGCCTATTTCTGCATGGTGATCACGCCGATGTGGGCCGAGCGGATGACAGCAGGGCGCGGCTGGATTGCGGTGGCATTGGTGGTCTTTGCCGGATGGCGGATGGGGCGACTGTTGGCCGGCGCCTATTTTTTCGGCATTCTCATGGCGCTGGAACTTTACGCCAAAGCCAGCGGCTTCTCGTTCTTGCCGTCACAATTCTGGGCCGCTATGCCCTATCTCATGACGGTTGTGGCCTTGTCCTTCATCTCATCGCGCGGCACTGCAGGGGCAAATGCCCCGGCCTGTCTGGGCAAGCCATTCCTACCTTCAACCTAAAATCAACAGGAGAGCTTCATGACCAAGATTACCCGTCGTACGCTGATGCAGGGGGCCGGCGCCGTTGCAACCGCCTCCTTGCTCGGCAAACCTGCCTTTGCCGAGGACAAGATCAAGGTCGGGTTCATCTTCCTTGGGCCGATCGGCGACTATGGCTGGACCTGGGCGCATAACAAAGGCCGTGAGGCGGTGGATGCCGCCCTGGGTGACAAGGTCGAGACGGTCTATGTCGAGAACGTCGCCGAAGATGCCAGTGCCATTCCGGTGCTGCGCGATCTGGCGCAACAGGGCTGCAAGCTGATCTTTACGACGTCCTTTGGCTATATGGACCAGACCATTCAGGTCGCGGGCGAGTTCCCGGACGTGAAGTTCGAACATTGCACCGGCTACAAGCGCGCTGACAACGTCGCGACCTACAACTCCAAGTTCCATGAGGGCCGGGCGGTTCTAGGCACTATTTCGGGCAAAATGTCGAAATCCGGCACGCTGGGCTATCTGGGGTCATACAAGGTGCCGGAAGTGGTGCTGGGGGTGAACGCCTTCCTGTTGGCCGCGCAAAAGCAGAACCCGGCGGCGACGTTGAAGCTGGTGATGATCGACAGCTGGTACGATCCGCCGAAAGAGGCGGCGGCAACGGAGACGCTGATCAACCTTGGCTGCGATATCGTCACCACCCACACCGACAGCCCCGGCCCACTGCAGATTCTGGAGCAAAAGGGTCTCTACGGCTTTGGTCAGGGCGCCGACATGTCGGCCTTTGCGCCGAACGCCCATCTGACGGCGATCGAGGATATCTGGGGGCCGTATTACGTGTCGCGCGCTCAGGCGCTGATCGACGGCACCTGGGCGTCGGCTGACACCTGGGATGGGTTCAAGGAAGGTACGGTGATGATCGCGCCTTACAATCCCGCTGTCCCGGCGGAAGTTGCGGCCTTGGCCGATGCAGTTCAGGCGGGCTACAAGGATGGCAGCTATGACATCTTCACCGGGCCGATCTATGATCAGGACGGCAATCTGAAGGTGAAAGAGGGTGAGGTCATGGCGCTGGGCGATCTGGCGGTCATCGACTGGTTCGTCAAGGGCGTCGAGAGCGCATCCTGAACAAGGCCGGGGGGATTTCACATCCCCCCGGACCCCCCGCGGGATATTTGGACCAATGTGTTGGTGCCGGTATCAGGGAGTAAGCCAGTTTGGCGGGCGTTTGGCGAGGAAGGCGGTCAGGCCCTCGTCGGTTTCTGGCGCCATCAGGTTTTCCACCATGAATTTTGTGGCGGTCAGGTAGGCTGCGGCCAGGGGCTGGGCGGCGGCGCGTTTGCCCATGGCGAGAGCGAGCGGCAGTTTATGGGCCAGCGTGTCGGCCAGGGCGCAGGCTGTGGCGTCGAGGTCATCGGGTGCGGCGATGCGGGTGACGAGGCCAAGGCTCTCGGCCCGGGTGGCGGCAATGAACTCTCCGGTCGCGGCGAGCGCGAAGGCCTGCGGGGGCGGGATCTTGCGGGCGAGGGCGACCAGCGGGGTGTGGCAGAACAGGCCGATGTTCACACCGTTGACGCCAAAGCGGGCGGTTTCGGCCGCCACCACCATGTCACATGAGGCGGCGAGTTGGCAGCCGGCGGCGGTGGCGACACCCTGAACCCGGGCGATGACCGGCTGCGGCAGGGTCGCGATCTGTTGCATCACGCTGGCACAGAGGGTGAAAAGCCTTTCATAAGCGGCGCGGCCCTGGTCGGGGTCGCTGCGGTGGCTCTGGATTTCCTTGAGGTCGTGACCGGCGCAGAAATTCTTGCCGGCGGCGCGCAGGATCACCACACGGATGCTGCTGGCGGCGATGCTGGTCAGTTCAGTTTCAAGCGCCGTCAGCATCGAGGTCGACAACGCATTCAGCGATTGCGGGGTGTTCAGCGTCAACGTCGCAATGGGCCCGTCGTCGTGGCGGATGAGAATCGGGTCTGACATCGGGACCTCCGGGCTATGGTCTGGCCAAAACAATAGCCGCGTCCAGTGGGGCGCGGCCAGAGCGATGGGTCGGAACGCGGATCAGACCTTGTTGAGCGCGAACTTGCCCTGGATCGACGCGCCGCTTTCGATGACCAGGGTCGTGTAGGTCACATCGGCGGCAACCTCTGCCGAGGCGCGCAAGGCAAAACTGTGCGTGGCGACGCGGCCATCGAGCTTGCCTTTGACTTCGACCGTTTCGGCGGACACGGTGCCGGTCATCCGACCTTCGGCACCGACCACGAGACCACGGGCCGTCAGGTTGCCCTCGATCTCGCCCAGCACTTCGATGGTGCCGGTGGACGAGATTTCGCCGGTGATCCGCAGATCCTGCGCCAGAACGGATTTGGTGTTGCCACCAGCGCCGCGGTTCTGGACAACGGGTGCGGTTTGCGAGGCAGGGGTTTGATCGGGGGTCTTGCTGAACATCGTGACATCCTGTGTCGGGCTTGGCAGGATAAGCACCAAAATACCCGCTGTGGTCAAGGGCTGCGGTCAGCCTGATGGGCCAAGGGTGCGATTTCGCGCCGCTTGCGTGTCGCCCATGGGACTGCTGCGGCAGGCTGGGGGTGGTTGGATGGGGCGGAAATGGAACTTGAGGATGAATTGGGATGGCGATGGATGCGGACGATGGGTTCTTTCAGCCAGTATCGGGACTTGACCTGCCGCGATTCGCGGGCATCCCGACGTTCATGCGGCTGCCGCATGTCGCGCTTGACCATCCGCGCTTTGCCGCGGTGCAAATCGGGCTGATCGGCGCGCCATGGGATGGCGGCACGACCAACCGGCCCGGTCCGCGCCACGGGCCGCGCCAGTTGCGCGACATGTCCACCATGATCCGCTCGCAGAATGGCGAGACCTGGGTGGCACCGTTCGATCTGGTGCGCTGCGCGGATTTGGGGGATGTGGCACCGAATCCCGCGGATCTGATGGACACCATGGCGCGGATGGAGGCGTTTTATGCCAAGATCAGGGCGGCGGGCATCCTGCCGCTGACCGGCGGCGGCGACCATCTGTGCACTTTGCCGATCTTGCGCGCTCTAGGAAAAGAGCGTCCCTTGGGATTGATCCAGTTCGACAGCCATACCGATCTGAACGACGTCTATTTCGGCACCAGCCGTTACAACCACGGCACACCGTTTCGCCGGGCGGTGGAAGAAGGTCTGGTCGACCCCAAGCGCTATGTGGTGATCGGCATTCGCGGCACCGCCTATGGTCGCGAGGATTGGGACTTTGCCGCCTCGGTCGGCATCAGGATCATTCCGATTGGCGAGTTCCATGCGCGCGGGCCGGAGGACGTGATGCAGGAGGCGCGGGAGATTGTCGGGCAGGGCGCAACCTATGTGACCTATGACATCGACTTCGTCGATCCGACCTTTGCACCGGGCACCGGCACGCCGGAGGTTGGCGGGCCGAATTCCTGGACTGCCTTGCAGGTGGCGCGTGGCCTTGCCGGGGTGAATGTCGTGGGGGCGGATCTGGTCGAAGTGTCGCCGCCATTTGACCCATCTGGTGGCACGGCGTGGCTGGGGGCGTCGCTGATGTTCGAGATGCTGTGTGTCATGGCGGACCGGATCGGGAGCGGGGCTCACGGCAAATGAGCAACAGGCTATTGGGATCAGCAGGAAAGGGATCGCGATGGATTTGATCATCACCGGAGCCAGAGTGCTGACGATGGATGACGGGCAGCCGCGGGCTGAGGCGGTAGCGGTTTCGGCGGGCCGGATTGCGGCGGTCGGATCTGAGGCGCAGGTGATGGCGCTGCGTGGGCCCGAAACTCGAGTGATCGAGGCCGGGGGGCGGACGCTGTTGCCGGGTTTTGTCGAAAGCCATCTGCATCTGGTGCTGGGCGGCAATGAGCTGCCACAGCTGCAACTGGGCGGCGTGGCGGGGTTTGACGCCCTGAAGGCGGCGTTTCAGGACTATGCGGTGCAGAACCCGGACCTGCCCTTGGTGATGGCTCAGGGGGCGGGTTACGGGATCTTGGACCATCCGGCGACGCGGGGCGATCTGGACCAGATCATGCTGCGACCGCTGGCGATGATGGCGCCGGATCATCATACGGTATGGGCCAACACGGCGGCGTTGCAGGCGGCGGGGCTGTTGCAGGGGGCTGTGATGCCGGCGGGGCATGAGGTGATGATGGCGGCGGACGGTCTCGCGTCCGGCGAGTTGCGTGAGTTTGAGGCGTTCGGCCCGGTGCTGAACCTGACAGGGGCTGGGCATCTGCAGCTGGGCATTGCCACCGGTGGCGAGCCTGCGCCGTGGCCGGATGCGGCGCAGCGGGCGAAGGACAAGGCCATCGTGGCGGCAGGGCTGGCGCATTGCGCCGCCCATGGCATCACCTCGATGGTCAACATGGATGGCAACCGCTACACTTTGGCGCTGTTGGCCGAGATGCGCGACGAGGGCCGGTTGATCGCGCGGGTCAAGGTGCCGTTCCATTTCAAGCCACATATGGAGCTGGCCGAACTGGACCGGGCCTCAGCCATGACCGCGGAGTTTGCCGACGAGTGGTTGGCGTCGGGCTTTGTGAAGATGTTCATGGACGGGGTGGTCGACAGCCGGACGGCTTATATGCTGCAGGACTATCCCGGAGTGCCGGGGCATCGGTCAGAACCGCTGTTTGAGCCGGAGCGGTTCATGGCCATCTGTACCGAGATTGACCGGCGCGGGCTGCAGATTGCCGTCCATGCCATTGGCGACGGGGCGGTCAGGACCACGATTGACGGTTATGAGGCGGCGGGGCAGGCCAATGGCTTTCGCGACCTGCGGCACCGCATCGAGCATATCGAGTTGATCGACCGGGCCGACATTCCGCGGCTCGGGGCATTGGGGATCACCGCCTCGGTGCAGCCGCCACATCCGCCGGGGGCGATGGATTTCCCGATGTCGACGATGGACGAGGTGTTTGACCGGACCCGCTGGCCGGACGCCTATTTGTGGAAGACGCTGAAAGATCATGGCGCGGCGGTCGCTTATGCCAGCGACTGGCCGGTGACGGATGTGTCGGTGATGAGGGGGATTCAGGCCCAGATGACCCGGGTGCCATATGCGGGCGCGGCTGACGAACGGTTGAGCCTGATGGAGACGCTGCACGCCTACACGGCAGGTGGCGCCTGGGCCGCGCATCTGGAGCGGTTGACCGGGCGGCTCGTGCCAGGTCTGGCGGCGGATCTGGTGCTGCTGGACGGCGATATCGAGGCCACCGAACCGGGCGACTTGGGCAAAATGGGAATCGCGTTGACGATTTGCAGCGGAGAAATCACCCATCGTGGCCAAGGATTCGCCTGAAAATTCGGCAAAACCGGTTTGCCAGCCGCTGTCTGGCAGTCACCGGCATGGATGAGCCGCACAAATAACCCAACAAACACTGGGTCTGACAAGAAATCGTCACAAAGGGCGATTTTTTCTCTTGCGGGTTGGAACGACCCGGCCTAAACACCCCCTCACCGAAGCGGAACGGACGCGGAAACGCAGACGGACGCAGTGGGGCGGGGCCGAAACGCTTCGACAGAATATCTGGATGCACGACGGCAGATGCGCCCGAACTTCGGGTGTGTTGCTAGTTTTGTGTCCGCGCTCTTTGAAAAGTATAATTTGAAGGGATATGTGGGCGGTTTGGGCGTTTCGGC
>JBDTQR010000200.1:0-7915 GCA_039932095.1 bacterium
GACCATCGTCTTCATCACCCATGACTTTGACGAGGCGATCCGGCTCGCCGACCGCATCGCCATCATGAAGGACGGCCGGATCATCCAGATCGGCACCGCCGAAGACCTGGTGAACCATCCCGCCACCGATTATGTCGCCGAATTCACCAGCGACGTGAACCGCGCCAAGGTGCTGTCGGCCCGCAGCCTGATGCGCCCGGCTTCGGCGGCGGCTGCCGGGTATCAACAGGTTGCCGCCAAAACCAAGATCGCCAGCTTTGCCGCCGCCATCGTCGACTCGCCGCAGCCCTTTGCCGTGATCGAAGACGACGGCACGATCATCGGCGAAATCATCCCGCGAATGGTGATTGATCTTCTGTCGGGCAAAGATGTCGGCGGTGCCGCATGACCCTGGTCGCCGAGGCACCGTCCAGACGACCGGCTGTGGGCAAATACCTTGTCCCGGGGACCGTCATCGTGGCGCTGCTGCTGTGGCTGCTGGGCACCACCTGGCCCGACTTGGTGACCTACCCCGACAAAATGGTGATCCCGTTCAAGGATTTCGTCAGCTCGGTCATGGTCTGGGCCAAGGTCCATCTGACCTGGGCGACGCGGTCGGTCTCGGCAGTCATTCAAGTGCCGCTCGGCTTTGCCTTCGATCTGCTGTCGAAAGGCTTCAAATCCGGCATGGGCGATAGCGCCGTCCACTACCCGCGCTTGTCATGGCTGGGCGTGACGCTGGCCATGGGCTGGCTTGGCTATATCTTCGGCGGCATCAGACTGGCCCTGCTTTGTTTTTTCGGCTTCCTCGCCCTCGCCCTGTTCAATCTGTGGGACCACGCGATGCTGACGCTGGCGCTGATCGTGATCTGCGTGCCGTTCTGCGTGGTAAGCGGGCTGCTGCTTGGCATCGCCGGCCATTTCAACCCGCGCCTGAACCACCGCGTCATCCTGCCCGCGCTCGATCTGATGCAGACCATGCCTACCTTCGCCTATCTGATCCCGATGCTCTTGCTGTTCGGTGCCAGCCCGGTCTCTGCCCTGCTCGCCACCGCGCTGTTCGCCACCCCGCCGATGGTCCGCGCCACCGTCCTCGGCCTTGGCAAGGTGCCGCAAGAGATCAAGGATTTCGCCGACATGGCCGGCTGCACACGGCGACAAAAGCTGTGGCGCGTGCTGGTTCCTTCGGCCAAGCCCTCGCTGATGATCGGGGTCAACCAGTCGATCATGCTGGCGTTGAACACCGTGATCATCTCCTCGATGATCGGTGCTGGCGGCCTTGGCTATGACGTGCTCCTCGCGCTCAGGGCGCTGAAGGTCGGCCAGGCGATGGAGGCGGGTCTTGCAATCGTCGTCATTGCCATCGTTCTGGACCGCCTCAGCCAGGCCGTTGCCCGGCAGGAGCCCAAGGCAGTGATTGAACAAAGCCTGTGGCGCCGCCATGCCAACCTGCTGATCATCGTGGCGATCCTGGCCGTCACCACCTTGCTCAGCCTGTATTTTCCCTATCTCGACAGTCTGCCGAAGGAGGCGACGCTGTCCACTGCCGCCTATTGGAAGGCCGGCGTCGACTGGATCATCCAGAACGGCTATGACCTCATCGAGGCGGGTCGTTACTTCGTGCTGCTGAACTTTCTGAACCCGATGCGCGCCGCGTTCGAGGCGCTGCCGTGGTTCGGCGCCTTGATCGTGCTGGCGGCACTCGGCTGGCGGCTGGGCGGCTGGACCCTCGCCGCGATGGTCGCCGTCCTGACCTGGTTTTGCGCGGCCTCTGGCCTCTGGGTCCCGGCCATGCAAACCCTGTATCTCTGCGGTGCCTCGGTGCTGGTAGCCTGCGTTCTTGGCATGCCGATCGGCATCTGGTCCGCCCGCAGTGACCGGGTCCAGGCCGTGGTGACCCCGATCATCGACGCGTTGCAGACCATCCCGTCGTTCTGCTTCATCATCCCGGTCGTGATGTTGTTCGGCATCGGCGACGTGACCGCGATGATCGCTACCGTCGCCTTCGCCATCGTGCCCTCGATCCGCTACACCAACCACGGCATCCGTCAGGTCCCGGTGGAACTGATCGAGGCGGGCCGGGTATCAGGTTGCACCCGCTGGCAATTGTTCCGCCATGTCCAGCTGCCGATGGCCATGCCCGAGATCATGCTGGGCATCAACCAGACCATTCTGCTGGCGCTCAGCATGATCATCATCTGCGCCATGATCGGTACCCGCGATCTGGGGCAAGAGATTTTCAAGGCGCTGGCCAAGGCCGACTCCGGTCGCGGCATCGTGGCCGGTCTGGTCATCGCCTTCATCGGCATCGTTGCAGACCGGCTGATCACCGCCTGGGTCAACGCGATGCGGGCCAAGCGCGGCGAACTGGTTTAGGGCAGGATGGGATTTGCTGAAAACACCCGGACCGCATCTCCCGCGCCGCCCCGGACCTGATCCGGGGCCTCGACCTTGCCCGCGAGCCCCGATCCCCGAGGCCCCGGCCTTCGCCGGGGCGGCGTGGCGATGGGAAGGCCGGACGGCCCCGAGTCCGTCTGTCGATCTCCTGCGCTAACCCGTCACCCGCAGCACCACCGCCCGGCTCGGCGAGGTGCCCGCCACCCCGGGCATCGAGACGTACGACGCGGTTTGCTCGGCAATCGCCACCTGCCCCGCTGCCACCATCCCGGCCAGACTGGTGCCAAATCCCGCCGTCCAGATCGCGTCCTTGACCGTCAGAACGATCACCCCGCCTCTGCGGCACACCCGGACCAGTTCCGGCAGCGCCTCAGCGCCGACATGGCCCGTGGTGAACACGCCCGTCGAAATGATCCCGGCAAAATAGCCCTGCGCAAACGGCAAAGCGCCGCCCAACGCCAGACAATGCAGCGCAGCGTAACTACCTTTGCTCCGCGCCACCGCCAGCATCCCCTGGGAAATATCCAGACCTTCGACCACGGGATAGCCCATGATCCCAAGCCAATCGCCCAACAACCCGGTCCCTGCCCCGGCATCCAGCACCGGCGACGCCCCCCGCGGCAAATGCCGCGCCAGCAGCGCCAGCCCGATCGACGGATGCCGATAGCCCGCCTCGGCCATTTCGGCGTCATAAGACCCGGCCCAGGCGTCATAAAGTGCCGCAACCTCGGCTGCGTCCTTGGCATCATAGACCTGCGCCAGATGCCCAGTATGGCCGTCGTCAGTCATCGGTTGACCCTCCCCGCCGCGCTTGCGAGACTATAGGCAACGCCGCTCAGCGGTGAAACCTCCAAAAGGGGCCCAATGTCCGACGATATCGCAAAACTGGCTGCGGGCATCCCGGTTCTCGCCGGGTTCACCGGCCAAGCCGAGCGCCTTGGCGGCCTGACCAACCGCGTCTACCGCCTTGGCCACCATATCCTCCGCGTCCCGGGCGAGGGCACTGCGGCCTATATCAACCGCGCCCACGAAGCCGAGGCCGCGCATGAAGCAGCCCGTGTCGGCGTCAGTCCCGCCGTTCTCCACGCCGACCCCGCGACCGGCCTGATGGTCACCCAGTTCATCGACCACGCCGCCACCATGTCGCCCGCCGTCTTTCGCAGCCGCCCCGGTGCCGTGGCCCGCGCGGCCCGGGTCCTGCGCCAGATCCACCGCTCGGACGCCCGCTTCCCCGTCCGCTTCGACCTGTTCGCCATGGTCGACGATTACCTGCGAATCCTCTCCACCAGGGCCGTCGCCCTCCCCACCGGCTATCAGGATTTCGCCCCGCACGTCGCCACCCTGCGCGCCACCCTTGCCACCCCAGTGCCCCTCGTCGCCAGCCACTGCGACCCACTCTGCGAAAACTTTCTCGATACCGGCGACCGGATGTGGCTGGTCGATTGGGAGTATTCCGGGATGAACGACCCGATGTGGGACCTTGGTGACCTTTCGGTCGAGGCCGAGTTTGACCCGGTCCAAGACCAGACCCTGCTGACCGCCTATTTCGACGGCCCCCCGCCCGCCGCCGACCATGGACGGATGGTGATCTACAAGGCGATGTGCGATTATCTGTGGACGTTATGGGGCCTGATCCAGCTTGCCAACCAGAACCCCGCCGACGACTTCCGCGCCTATGCCGACGGACGCTTTGCCCGCTGCAAGGCGCTTTTCGAAAGCGACGCGTTCGCCGCACATGTGGCCGCCGCCTCCGGCTGACAAAAGCCGGAACAGACCTCAAATCCGCTATCAGGTTCCAAATTCCCAAGCCTTGGCCCCCGGGCCGCAAGGATCAGCCCCGGTTCCGTTCGAAAACAACGATCCCGGCTACCCGTTCAACGCTTCGAACAACCGCGCCACCGCTTCGGCACCGGGATCGACATGGCCCTCCAGATTGCCGGCGTTGACATAGGCCGCCCGCCCCGCCTTGGCCCGCTTCAGCGTCGCCGTATGATCGGCCCCCCTACGCGCCGCCAAAGTTGCCGCTGCCAGCCCGTTGTCCAGAGCCTCCAATGCCGGATACAGCGCGTCGATCATCGTCCGGTCCCCCGGTCGCGCGCCGCCAATTTCCTGCATCCGGTCCAGCCCCGCCTTCAGCGCGTCGCGCATGGGCAGCCCGCTCGACGCCGCATCCCCCGCCGCCGCAAAGAAGATCGCCAGCAACACACCCGATGACCCGCCCATGGTCTGGCTCAACTCCAGCCCGATGGCGCGGTAAAGCTGGGTATGATCCGCCAGCGGCAGATGGTCCATCGCCCCAAGCAATGCCCGCGCCGCCCCGGCCAATGTCGACCCGGTATCGCCATCCCCGGACTTCGCGTCCAACGCGTTCAGATCCGCCTCCATCGCCATCAGGGTCTCGCAACACCGCGTCAAGAACGCTCGCGTCGCCGGATGGGCCGATGGGATCGGCCGGATCGGTGCCAACCCATCCGGCAGTGCCAGCAACGTAGGGGGCGTCACAGCATGGCACCCCGGCCAGGCCGCCAGCGGTGTCGCGGCAATCAACCCTGCCACCTCGGTCGCGGGCATCACCGAAACCGACACCCCCCGCATGTCCAGCGAGGTCATCATCGCCGCCGGCCCGACCAGATGACTGATCCGCGGCCCCAGTTTGGAGCGCAGCAATTCATAGGACAGTACCGCCATCTCCAACACCGAGGTGCCGCCGAGGTTGTTTAGCAGCGCGACATGCAGCCCTTCTCCCATCGCGGGCAGCAGTTTGTCGACCATCGCCGCCACGGCCTGCTCGGCACCGTCAAACCCGACCTGCTCCACCCCCGGCTCACCATGGATGCCCAGACCCAGCTCCGCCATGCCGGGCGCGATCCGGCTCTCCTTGGCCGAGCCCGGCACCGTGCAGGTGTCCAGCGACATGCCGATGGATTTGGTCCCGGCAATCACCCGCTCGGCAGCCCGCGTCACCTCGGCCAGATCGGCGCCACCTTCGGCCAACGCCCCCGCCACCTTGTGCACGAACAGCGTCCCCGCCACGCCGCGCGCCTGTGGCAGGTCCGGCAGGGCGATGTCATCATCGACGATCACCATGGATACCTTGCGGCCAAACGCCCGCGCCCGCTCTGCCGCCAGACCAAAGTTCAGCCGGTCGCCGGTGTAGTTCTTCACGATCAGCAGACAGCCCGCCGGTCCCGTCACCGCCAGAATCCCCGCCAGCACGGCATCGACCGAGGGCGATGCGAACACATCACCGCACACCGCCGCCGTCAGCATCCCCGGGCCGACAAACCCGGCATGGGCCGGCTCATGCCCCGACCCGCCCCCCGACACCAAAGCAACCCTCGATCGGTCCCAATCGGCCCGCACCACCACCCTTATATGCGGAAACCCATCCAGCCGCGCCAGCCGCCCGCCCGAGGCCATGACAACACCGTCAATCGCCTCGGTGACGATATTCTCACGCTTGTTCATGAATTGAGTCATGGTGTCCCCCTAAATCCGCGCGCCATTGGCGTCGAAATAAAACGGCCGGTCTGGTTGTATCTTGACAATGTCGCCAGACCTGAGCGGCGTATGCGCATCGGTCACGGTAACCAGATCATGGTTCTTGTAGGACAGATGCAACCGCGTCTGATCGCCAAGATGCTCGACCCGCCGGACCATGCTGTCCTGGCCCTCGCCCTGACGGATCTGTTCGGGTCGCAGGCCAATGGTCACCGCACCACTGGGGGCAGAACCGAACACCGCTGCAGGCAACAAGTTGATCCGGGGCTGGCCCAACCGACTTGCGGCATAGATACTGACCGGTTGTTCGTAAATCTCCCGGGGCGGTCCGAATTGCACCAGACGGCCATGATCCAGCACGCCGACATGGGTCGCCATCGTCATGGCTTCAATCTGATCATGGGTCACGTACAGGAACGTAGCCCCCAGATTTGACTGGATATTCTTCAATTCCACTCGCAAGTCGGCGCGCAATTTCGCGTCCAGCGACGACAGCGGCTCATCCATCAGATAGACCGCCGGATTGCGCACCAATGCCCGGCCAATCGATACGCGCTGCATCTCACCGCCCGACAGCGCCGTCGCCTTGTTGTCCAGTTTGTGCGAAATTTGCAGCACCTCGGCCACCTCGGCAACCTTGCGGGCAATCGCCTCCTTGGGGGTGCGCAGCAAAGGTGACTTCAGCGGGAATTCCATGTTCTCGCGCACCGTCAGATGCGGGTAAAGCGAGTATTGCTGAAACACCATCGCGACATTGCGCTGCGCCGGGGTCAACCCCTGCATCGCGACACCGGCAATCATCACCTGACCCCGGTCCGGCTTGTCCAAACCCGACACCATTCGCAACATCGTGGTCTTGCCCGCCCCGGTTGGCCCAAGCAGCACGACGAACGATCCGTCGGGAATGGTCATCGTCACATCGCTCAACGCAACCTGCGCGCCAAACGACTTTGATACCGCCTGCAACACCACTTCAGCCATGGTTCAACACCCTCTGATTGGCGGTGGACATCAGCGCCTTGCCACGCTGGTCGAACAGGCTGATCGAGCGTGCGTCGAACCGCAGACCGGTCGTCTGGCCCAGCGAAACCTTGTCCTCGGAGCCGATGCGTGCCTTGACCGCACCGTAGCCCGTGTCAAAGGTCACGATCTGCGTGGTGCCCAGATATTCGCTTGCCACCACGCGACCGCGGGTAACTGCCGTATCGTCGGGGTGCACATTCTCGGGCCGCACCCCCAGAACCAGCGCCCCGCTTGCCCCGCCGATCATCTGCGGAATTTCCACAGCATCCTCACCCAACGCTACCGACCGCGCGCCGCTGCCGACCATCCCGTCAAACCGCAGGAAATTCATGGGTGGCGAGCCGATGAAATTGGCCACAAAGGTCGTCGCGGGCCAGTCGTAAATGTCCTGCGGCTTGCCAAATTGTTCGACCACGCCGTGATTCATCACCACGATCTTGTCGCCCATCTGCATCGCTTCCAGCTGGTCATGGGTGACATAGACCGTCGTCGCGCCCATCCGGTCATGCAGGGCGCGCAACTCTTCGGCCATATGCTCGCGGAACTCGGCATCCAGCGCACCCAGCGGCTCATCCATCAGAAAGCAGGCGGGATTGCGAACGATCGCTCGGCCAAGGGCGACGCGCTGCCGGTCACCCCCAGAAAGCCCGCCAACCGGCCGGTCCAATAGCCCGGTGATCCCGAGGATCGCCGCCACCTCCTCGACCTTGGCCTTGACCTGCGTCCGCGGCATGCCCTGACTGATCAGCGGATAAGAGATGTTCTTGCGCACGTTCATATGGGGATACAAGGCGAACATCTGGAACACAAACGCGATGTCCCGCTGGCTGGCCGGTTTCTGGCTGACCTCTTCACCGTTGATGTAGATCTCGCCCGAGGTTGGCAGTTCCAGCCCGGCGATCATCCGCAGCGTGGTGGTCTTGCCGCAGCCCGACGGGCCCAGCAGCATGAAGAACTCGCCGTCCTCGATGGTAAAGCTGGACGATTGCACCGCGGTGAAGGCGCCAAAGTCCTT
>JBDTQR010000201.1:0-7778 GCA_039932095.1 bacterium
CGCCAAAGTCCTTGCGGATATTCTTGATGACGATCTGGGCCACCGCTTACTCCGGAAAATGGCTGACGATGATGAACATGACGGTGCCCACCAAGGTGACGACAAAGGACCAGGTGAACAGGATCAATGCGAAAGGCTGCATCAACATCACCACACCCAGGGCGATCAGAATGGTTGCGACCATCTCCCACGGGCCGCGGCGCAACCGCATCAATCCGTCCAGAAAACTCATTTGCGCACTGCCCCGAATGTGATCCCACGCAGCAGGTGTTTGCGCAGCAGGATGGTGAACACCATGATCGGCACGAGGAAGATCGTCGCCCCAGCTGCCACCGCAGGCCAGTCCTTGCCACCGGTGCCGATGATGCTGGGAATGAACGGCGGCGCAGTCTGCGCCGTGCCAGAGGTCAACAGCGCCGCAAAGGCATATTCGTTCCAGGCAAAGATCAGGCAGAAGATCGCGGTCGAGGCAATGCCGGTCGCCGCCTGCGGCAGCACTACCTTGTAGAAGGCCTGAAACCGCGTGTAGCCGTCAATCAGCGCCGCCTCTTCATACTCCACCGGGATCTCGTCGATGAAGCCCTTAAGCAGCCAGACCGACAGGGAAAGGTTGACGGCCGTATAAAGGAAGATCATCCCCAGATGGGTGTCAGACAGCCCCAGTTCCCGGTACATCAGGAAGATCGGGATGGCGACGGCAATCGGGGGCATCATCCGGGTCGACAGAATGAAGAACAAGAGGTCATCCTTGAGCGGCACCTTGAACCGGCTGAACGCATAGGCGGCGATGGTGCCCAGAAACACGCTCAGGAAGGTGGAGCCAAAGCCGATGATCACCGAATTCAGGAACCGCTCGCCATAACGCGATGGCCCGGTGATCACCATGTCATACTGCCGCACGATCCGGTCATACCATGTCGCCGGCGGCCCGAGCGCGGCCAGACTGTCGGCATCCAGCCTGGTGCGGCTGGTGAACAGGTTCACATAGCCCTCCAGCGACGGTGAAAAGATCACCTTGGGCGGATAGGCGATGGCGTCAGAGGGCGTCTTGAACCCGGTGGCAATGATCCAGACCAGCGGTGCCAGCGTCAGCAGCGCATAGGTGATGACCAGAATGCCCGCGATCCATTTCTGCCGGTTGGACGGTTCGGTGACGGAAATGCTCATCTGTCTTTCACCTTGTTCAGCGCCTTGACATAGATCGAGGCCAACCCGAAGACCGTCACGAACAGGATCACGGCATAGGCCGAGGCATAACCCGTCCGCCACTTCTCGAACGCCTCGCGTTTCAGATCGATCGACACCAGCTGCGTCGTCGCCCCCGGCCCGCCACCGGTCAGTTGCACCACCAGATCGAACATCTTGAAGTTCTCGATGCCGCGAAACAACACCGCCAGCATCAGGAACGGCAGCACCATCGGGATGGTGATGGTCCAGAACTGCCGCCATTTGCTGGCCCGGTCGCATTCCGCCGCCTCATAGATCGACGACGGGATTGACCGCAGACCGGCCAGACAGATCAGCATCACGAACGGCGTCCACATCCAGGTGTCGACGATGACAATCGCCCAGGGCGCCAGCGGCGCGTCGCCGATCATCGAGAACCCGGACGGGTCGCCGCCGGAAAAGAAGGTGACGAAATAGTTGAACAGCCCGATCTGCGGTTGATACAGAAACGTCCAGAAGTTGCCGACCACGGCAGGCGACAGCATCATCGGCAGCACGATCAAAGTCGTCCACAGGTCATTGCCGCGGAATTTCTTGTTGATCAGATAGGCCAGCGCGAACCCGATCAACACCTGCAATATGATGGTCCAGATCAGGAAATGCGCCGTCGCCTGCAGGCTCAGCCAGGTATCGGAATCGGTCAGGATCTTGCGGTAATTCTCGATCCCGACAAACTTGACCGGATTGTTGGGCCGGTTGGTGCGGAAATCGGTCAGGCTTAGCCGGATCGTCCAGATCAGTGGAAAGATATTGACTGCCAGCAGCAGAAAGATCGTCGGCGTAACGAACAACCAGGCAATCGCCCGATCCGACAGACCGCGGATACGGTGTGCAAGCGCGGGCGGAGTGGCCGCCGCGAGATGGTCCATTGGGTCGGGCATGATCGGGGTTCCTGAGGGCGTCTGGTCCATGATGCGCGAAGCTCAGATAGCCCTCAAGAGCTTCGCGCGGTCTGGTCGGGCCGCCGGGGAGGCGGCGGCCCGGGTCAGGTCAGTACTTGCCTTCTTCCTCGAAGGTCGCGTGCCAGTCGGCCACCAGGCCGTCCAGCGCCTCTTTCGCGGTGCCGTTCCCGGCCACGACATAGTCATGGAACCACTTCTGCGAAGATTGCAGCAGGGTGGCATAGCTGGGCTCGGCCCAGAAGTCCTTCACGATGGCCATGCTGTCCAGAAAGGTCTGGGCATAGGGCTGGCTGGTGGCAAAACCCGGATCCTCGACCACGGCCCGCAGCGCCGAATAGCCGCCCAGTTTCCACCATTTCGCCTGCACGTCCGGCTGGGCGAACCACTTGATGTAGGTCAGGGCCGCGTCCTGCTTGGTCGACGCCGCCACGACCGAGATGCCCTGCCCGCCCAGTTGCGCGAACTTGTCGCCATCCGGACCGGCCGGGTTGGCAAAATAGCCGGTCTTGTCACCGCCGACATTGGCATTGGTGTTGATGCCGGGCCAGGTGAAGGCAAAGTTCATCTGCAACGCGACCTGACCGGATTCGTAGGCATCCACGCCCTCGCCCATATAGCTGTTGGACGATCCGGGCGGCACGCAGCAATCATACAGCGCCTTGTAGAATTCCAGCCCGGCGATGGATTTGTCAGAGTTCACAAAGCCTTCCATGTCATAGGGCTTGTCGGGGTTGTCGTATTTGAAGCCAAAGGAATACAGCACATCCATGGCCCCCATGGTGATGCCTTCCGAGCCGCGCTCGGTGTAGATCGAGGCGCCGTAGACCTTCTTGCCATCCACTTCGCGGCCCTGGAAGAATTCCGCGATGTCCTTCAATTCGGCAAAGGTCGCAGGCACCGCCAGATCACGGCCATATTTCTCTTTGAACGCCGCCTGAATTTCCGGCTCGGCGAACCAGTCCTTGCGATAGGTCCAACCGACCACGTCGCCAAAGGCCGGCAGCGACCAGTAATTCGGCGTGTTCTTCGGCCATTCGGAATAGCCGACGACGGTGGCGGGAATGAACGAGTCCATCGAGATGCCATTGGCGTCGAAGAAGTCGTTCAGCTTGATGTATTGGCCGTTTTCGGCCGCGCCACCGATCCACTGACTGTCGCCGATCATCAGATCGCACAGCTTTCCGCCAGAGTTCAGCTCGTTCAGCATGCGGTCGGCAAAACTGGTCCACGGCACGAATTCGAAATGCATCGTGTTGCCGGACTGCGCCTCATATTCCTTGCTGAGTTCGATCAGCGCGTTTGCCGGGTCCCAGGCGGCCCAGCACAGGGTCAGGTCCTCGGCCTGCGCGGCCCCCGCCCCAATTCCAGATGCGACAGCCAAAGCCGCCGACGACAGCAACAGTCTTGCCTTCATGGTAATTCTCCCCGGTTATGGCCCCGGCCTCCTCGCCGCGACTCTTTCCCTGATCTCAACCTATTTGAGGTACGTACCTCATGGCAAGGCTTTTCTGAGGTACGTACCTCAGAAATGTTGCTTTGCGCCGAAATATCGGCTTGATAGGGTCAAGGAACGAAAGGCGCACAGGTGATCCGACCGACCACACGCGACTTGGCCAAGGCCGCAGGCGTCAGCCTCGCGACGGTCGACCGGGTGTTGAACGACCGGTCCGGCGTGCGCGATGATACGGTGAAGCGCGTCACCGAAGCGATTGAAAAGATTGGCTTTGCTCGCAATATTTCCGCGGCCAACCTCGCCCGCAGAAAAAGCTACCGCTTCCTGTTCTTGTTGCCGCGCACCGGCGATCAGTTCCTTGACCAGCTGATCGGCCGAATCGCCGAGGCCAATCTCGGCTTCGCCGCCGAGATGATGCGGGCCGAGGTGGCGCATATCCACGAAAGCGACCCACACCAGATCGCCAATTTCCTGGCTGCCCTTGATCCGGACCAAGTCGACGGCGTCGCCATCATGGCCCCCGAATCGCCGCAAGTCCGTGACGCCAAGTCGCGCCTGACCGAGCGCGGCATCGAGGCGGTGGCCTTCCTGTCCGGTCAGATCACCACCGGATCCGAAGTCTTTGTCGGCATCGACAACCACGCCGCCGGGGCCACCGCTGGCCGGCTGATCGGCCGTTTTGCCGAACGTCAGCCCGGCAAAATCCTCGTCATCGCCGAAACCATGCGGGCGCGCGACAGTCTGGAACGCCGCCTTGGTTTTGATGAGGTCATCGGCGCCGACTACCCGCATCTGACGGTCCTGCCGTCGCTGGAAACCCACGGCGACCCGGACCGCACCGAACGGATCGTAACCGCCTCATTTCGCAATCATCCCGACATCACCGGCGTCTACGTCCTCGGCTCCGAAGCCCGCCTGCCACTGCAGGCCATCACCTGCAATCGCGACGCCGACCCCCCGGCAATCATCGCCCACGAACGCACGCCCTTCACCGAAACCGGCCTGATGACCCGGCAGATCGACGCCCTGATCACTCAGGATCCCGGCCATCTGGTCCGCTCGGCCATCCGCATCCTGCGCGCCCGCTGCGACCGTCGCGAGGTCCTCGCCTCGCAGGAAAAGATCCGCATCGAGATTCTGATCCGCGAGAACCTCTGACCAGATCACCCTTTCCACAGCGCTCAAAATTCCATCACAACAGCCCAAATTACAGTCAAAACCTCTCCGGGGCGGCCCGGGACCACTGCAAACCGCCGTCCGGCGTTGCGGGGCCAAGCCGGACTGCAAGACTGGCTGCCAGAGGGGCCATGCTGGACGCACAACATCTGACGCCGCAACAGCGCAGCCGGGGACGGGGTTTTGCCTCTTTCGCCGGGGCTCAAACTCGCCTTGTCGACCTGCACCAATCGGGGTCCGCCAAGGTCATGTTGCCCCGCACCGGTGGGCCGGTGCCCGAGGTCGTCTATCTTAACACCTCCGGTGGGCTGACCGGCGGCGACCGGTTGGATTATGCCATCGACCTCGGCCCCGACTGCCGCGCCCTTGCCACCACCCAGACCGCCGAACGCGCCTATGCCAGCACCGGCGATGCCGCCGCGATGACCTTTCATGCCAAGGTGGATGCGGGCGCACGGCTCGACTGGCTGCCTCAGGAAACCCTGCTCTACCAGCACTCCCACCTGTCGCGCCGCACCACCATCGACCTTGCCGTCGACGCCTCCTGCCTGCTGGCCGAAATGATCATCCTCGGTCGCCCCGCCATGGGTGAGGTTGTCACCTCCGCCCGCCTGACCGACCACCGGATGATCACCCGCGCCAACCGCCCGGTCTGGGCCGAAAGCCTGACCCTCACCCCCGAGATCCTGACCTCATCCGCGCCCGCCCTGCTGAACAACGCCCGCGCCTTCGCCGTGATCTGTCTGGTCGCCCAGGGTGCCGAGGATGCCGTTGCCCCTGTCCGCGCCGCCCTCGACCTTGGCGCGGTCTCTGGCTGGGACGGCAAATGCGTGACGCGGCTAGCTGCGACAGACGGCTGGACCCTCAGGGGTCAGGTCGCCAAAATCTTGCATCTCCTGACCGGGCAAGCCCTGCCCCGCGTCTGGGCCAGCGGAGGCCTCCAATGAATCTGACCCCCAGAGAAAAAGACAAACTGCTGATCAGCCTCGCCGCGATTGTCGCCCGTGGCCGTCTGGCGCGCGGCGTCAAGTTGAACCACCCCGAGGCCATTGCCCTGATCACCGATTTCGTCGTCGAAGGCGCCCGCGATGGCCGAGCGGTGTCCGACCTGATGCAGGCGGGCGCCCATGTCATCACCGCCGCCCAATGCATGGAGGGTATCCCCGCGATGATCCATTCGGTTCAGGTCGAGGCGACATTTCCCGACGGCACCAAACTCGTCACCGTCCACCACCCGATCCGCTAAGAGGCCGATATGAAACGCATCCTTACCCTCGCTCTGGCTTTATTTCCGACCGCCGCCCTCGCCCATCCCGGCCACGGTTCCGGCTTCGACGCCGGTCTGCTGCACCCTTTGGCCGGCGCCGATCACCTGCTGGCGATGACCGGCGTCGGCCTCTGGGCCGCGCTGCAACAGGGTGCCTCACGCTGGGCTCTGCCCCTTTCGTTTCTGACCGCGATGGCTTGCGGCTTCGTTCTGGCGAACCTCGGCCTGACCCTGCCCGCCACTGAACCGATGATCCTTGCCTCGGTCTTCCTTCTCGGCGCGGCCATCACCTTGACCCTGCGCGTGCCCCTTGCCGCCACTTTGCCGCTGATCGCCCTGTTCGGCCTCGCCCATGGTGCCGCCCATGGCAGCGAAGGCTCCGGCCCAACCTTCGCCCTCGGCATGCTCGCCGCGACCGCTGTCCTGCACAGCCTTGGTGTGGGTGTCGGTCTGACACTGAACCGCTTCTCACTCCGCCTCGCCGGCGGCGCAACTCTTTTCGCAGGCCTCGGCCTCGCTTTCGCAGGATGACCCAGATGATTCCCGGAGAAATCTTCGCCGCCGCAGGCGACATCGAACTGAACGCCGGGCAAACCGCCGTCACCCTGATGGTCGCCAACACCGGCGA
Source organism: bacterium (assembly GCA_039932095.1). GTDB lineage: Bacteria > Pseudomonadota > Alphaproteobacteria > Rhodobacterales > Rhodobacteraceae > Stagnihabitans. The sequence continues at coordinate 6,654 of JBDTQR010000201.1, forward strand.
CCGCCCGGTCCAGGTCGGCTCGCATTACCATTTCGCCGAAACCAACCCCGGCCTCAGCTTCGACCGCGATGCCGCCCATGGCATGCGCCTCGACATCGCTGCCGGCACCGCCGTCCGGTTTGAGCCAGGTCAAAGCCGCGAGGTCCGTTTGGTGCCATACCGGGGTCTCCGGCAAATTTATGGATTTAATGCCAAAGTCATGGGGGCATTGTGACCGGGCACCCTATGTATCAGGCAAGGCCATGCGCCATTCCGGCGCCAGCCATCCGTTTGCCTGACGACAAAGGACCCAATTTCATGACCCGCAAGATCAAGATGACCGACTTCTGGCGCGCCCAGACCGCCTTTCTTTCGCTCGCCGCCGAGGCAAACACCGTGATTGCACTGCGCACACTCGGCATGATGGGCCTGTGGAACACCGCTACGGACGAGGACAGCCGCATGGTCAGCGAAAAGACCGATGCCTTCGCCAAATCCGCCTTTGCCACGGCGGGTGCCATCGCCCGCGGCGCGCGGCCCGACCAGATCGCCATGGCGGGCTTGCGCCCGTTGCGCCAGAAGACCCGCCCCAATGCCGCTCGCCTGACCAAGGCCGGCCCCAAACTGCCCAGCTGAGGAGCCTGCCATGCCGACCCGGATCTCCCGCCCCGATTATGCCGCGATGTACGGCCCGACCACCGGCGACCGGGTCCGCCTCGGCGACACCGACATCATCATCGAAGTAGAGCGGGATCTCACCACCTACGGCGAAGAGGTCAAATTTGGCGGCGGCAAGGTCATTCGCGACGGCATGGGCCAAAGCCAGGTTCCCCGAGCGGGCGGCGCTGTCGATACCGTCATCACCAACGCTCTGATCCTCGACCATTCCGGCATCTACAAGGCCGATGTCGGTCTCAGGGACGGTCTGATCCACGCCATCGGCAAGGCCGGCAATCCCGACACCCAGCCCGGTGTCACCATCATCATCGGCCCTTCGACCGAGGTCATTGCTGGCGAAGGCAAGATCCTGACCGCTGGTGGCATGGACGCCCATATCCACTTCATCGCCCCCGGCCAGATTGACGACGCCCTGCATTCCGGCATCACCACCATGCTCGGCGGCGGCACCGGCCCGGCCCATGGCAC
>JBDTQR010000202.1:0-7775 GCA_039932095.1 bacterium
CGGACGTCGGGGTTCTGACCGATGTTGCCGGCGAGGATGACGATGTTCTGCATGGCAAGGGTAACCATTTCCTCACATCAGCTGACCACTCTAATCTGTTCGAACCCGCTGGGCTTGGAAGCGGACCACCTCAACACACGAAAAGAAGCTGGTTGGCGCGAGGCGCGGCCCGGTCAAAGCCGTTGAAACAGGTCGGATTTCCGGATATGGTACTCCAATGGACTACCGAAATCGGAGACTTGTCATGGGCGTTCACAAGCAAAGTGTCAGCTTCACGGATGCAGCCTTTGCCTTCGCCCGCGCTCTGGTCGAAAGTGGTGAGTACCCAAACGTCAGCGCCGCCGTATCCGGTGAAATGGCCCGTGCCAAAGCCGTGCGAGACAGGGAGCGTGTCTTGTTCGGTGCAGAAGTGCACAGACGCCTGACGCTGCCCCTGGACCGCTGGGAGCCCGTGGCACCTCTGGCCAGTTTTACCTCCGATGCACGGGCACATTTGGCTGCAATGAGTGATCGCGCTGGCAACCACGACAATTCAGCTGAATGATGCGGCAAGTCCGGCATCCGCTCGTCGGACGCGACCTAATTGGCATCGTCGACCACATCGTTGAGACAACACAGGGCGATTTAGCCGCTGCATCACGAAGGCTCGACGAAATCGACGCGCTGCTGTCCGAGATTGCGGACAATCCGTCATCCGGCATGCGGCTTGCCACACCGATCGACGGCTGGCTCGTGCGCCATGGCGGACGCGGGCACCGCATCACCATCGTGTTTCGCGCCGAAGGCGACATACTCTATATCGCCCTCGTGGCGTTTGGCGGCCAAGACTGGATGTCCGAAGCAGCCGCTCGTGGACAGTTCGGCGGGTGAAGCACAGCGAGGCCTAAACTATCTATTTGAATACAAACGTATTTTTTATAACAAACTGATAATGAAGATTTTGTAATTCTTTGCGACGCAAAGGGCGGAGGCTGTGTGGAAACTCGGCGGCTTAAGCCCCGGGGGGCGCGGTTTTGGCTGCCGAGTGGATTTCGGCTTAGATTGGTCTCCAACCCAGCTTTGGGCGCCCCTCTAGGTCTTACTGCAGGGCGGAACTACACCCTAAATGTCGATGGAATCCAATGTTGGCCCGATCTAAGCTGGGATCGCGGCCATCAGCCCTTTGATCCCGACCAGAGCGATCATACGCTTGATGTTGTAGGCCAGCACGTTCAGCGCCATTTCTGTGCCCACACCGCCAAGCCGCCGGGTCAGAAAATGGCAAGATCCAGTCCAAGCCTTGATCGTGCCAAACGGATGCTCGACCGTCGAGCGGCGGACGCTCATCGGAGCTGCCGGACTGCGGCGTCGGGCGTTTGAGGCTTCGACCAAGTGTTCGTGTTCCCATCTGGAAACTCGCCTTTCGTGCCCTGTGGTGCAGCGGCTTTTGAGAGCGCAATCCTTGCAAGCGTTCGTCCAATAACGCCGCATCTGAAGACCCTGCTGCTCGGTGGTGGTGTGATGCGTCAGCGCTTGTCCCGCCGGGCAGCGGTAGACATCGGCATCATGCTCATAGGCGAAGTCGGCCTTCACAAAATGTCCCTTGGACCAGGCACCGGACGTATCCGAACGCGGCACTGTCGCTGTTATACCCGCGTTGTGACAGGCAAGAATTTCGAGGGCGCTGAAGTAGCCCTTGTCGGCAAGGATGTGGAGATCCTCGCGCTGTAGAACGGCCTTCGCCTGGGTTGCCATTTTGGCCAGCAGATCCCGGTCATGGCCCTGATTGGTAACCTCATGGGTTACGATCAGATGGGTCTCGGCATCGACCACGCTTTGAACATTATAGCCGACATGCCCGCTGTGCTGGGCCCGGGTCGCCATGGCCCGGGCATCGGGGTCGGTGAGCGAGATCTGCCCGTCGGGCGCATCGACCAATGCCTTTTCCATGGCCATGAGGCGTTCGACCTCCTGCCGGATACGGCGATACCGGCCTGTCAGATGGGCCGCCCTTTCGGCCCGTGCCGCCCCGGTTTCCTGGCGATCGACCCGATCAACTTCTTCGATATAGCGCCCGACTTCTGCCTCCAAATGCGCCAGGCGGCTGTCGATTTTGCCCTTGGTGAAGTTCCGGTCCCGATTGTTGACCGCTTTGAATTTACTGCCGTCAACGGCCACGACCTCGCCCTTCAGCACACCGATCCGGCGGCAGAGTTCCACGAACGTCGCACAAGTCTTGCGAATGGCTGGACCGTTCTCGCGTCGGAAATCAGCTATCGTCTTGTGATCAGGCACCAGCCGTCCGATGAGCCACATCAGCTCTACATTGCGCCCAGCCTCCAGTTCCAGCCGTCGGCTGGACGGGATCCGGTTCAGGTAGCCGTAGATGAACAGCTTGAGCAGAACGCCCGGATGGTAGCCCGGTCGCCCGGTGCGTGCGGCGGCATGACGATGAAATGCGAGGGCGGCCAGATCGAGGTGATCGACGAACAGATCGACGACCCGAACAAGGTGCTCTTCAACAATCCAGTCATCCAAACGATCCGGGAAAAACGTCGTCTGATCTCTGCTGACACCCTCGATGAAACCGGCCATGTGAACCCTCCCAACCCAACAATATAATAGCATAAATTGGGGTTTTTACACAGCCTCGGCGGAAAGCGGTCATTCGCTGCGTATGCAAATATAGGAACTTCGAACGTTGAACCGGCCGTTCAAATCCCCGGTCGTCAGGAACTGACGTCGTCCTCCGCCTTGGACGAACCCAAAGGCGAGAACTTCTGACAGACTTCGGGCAGCGGTTCGGTAGTGACGCCCGTCAAAGATACAAACCTTGAGCCCCAACACGACCGGCGAGCGCAAAATGGATTCCGCGTGTTTGGTAACTTTTAGGGTATCTCCCAAAGCGATCCACAAGGAGTGCGCGGGCCAGACGGCGTCATAGGCCCCGGCGGTGCCTTTTTCCAGTTCGCGAGAGATATCGACGGAGCCGAGATAGGTGATCGTCAGCGCCACTTGGCTTTGGGCGGCCCAGTCGAGAATCAACGGTTCCAGTGTCTTGTTCTCGGACCCCGCCACAATCGACAAGGGGACAGGCGCCGGTGAAACCAACCCTAGGCCCAGAACCACCGCCAAGGCGCCGACACCCAAAGCGATCATAATCAACATCAGGCGTTTCATGATATCTCCCGACTTTTGGGACCAAGGACAGCACGACGACTATGCCGAATTTCGCAGTCCTCCAAGCTCGAAATGGGCACCCACAGCCTATTCGGGGGCAGCAAGGTTCACAGCGCAATGTTCATCCAGTTGCCACATGATCAAGGGGAAAGGTTCATCTGACCGCTGTATGACCGCGATTTCGGCGCTTTAGAGTGTGAACAGGCACCGAAGTTTGACCCCAGTCGGCGCCGAAGCTCGACCCCCTCTGGGCTGTCGATCTCGGCGGAATTCCAAAGCATTAACTCCTCATGGGTGGGGTCACCTTTGGGTGCCGATTCTGGGGTCAAACCCCTCGCCGAAACACAGCCATGGGCCGCTGATGTCGAAAAGCAACTGGCCAAGCTCGCGAAGCGGCTAAACATATCGCGTACCCGCCTCCAGTTCAACCAGATAGACGCCTGTGGGAATGATGACCTGCCTTCCGTGGAACTCTTCGGGAAACAGGGCGACGGACGGGACACTCCAGATCATGACCATCGACGTGAAGTCGTCGGGGGCATCGGTGTGAACAAGCACCTAAGTTTGACCCCACTCGGCGCCGAAGCTTGGTTCCCTCTGGGATGTCGATCTCGTTAGTATTCCGAGGCGTTAACTACTCACGGGTGGGGTCACCATTGGGTGCCGATGCTGGGGTCAAACCCCGCGCCGAACCACAGACGAAGTCACATTGGGCGTCATTCCGGACTTTCAGAGTGGCAAGGTAGCTTCTGAATGTCACCACGGAGGGTAAGCCCAGAAGTAAAGGGTTCCTGATCAGAGCGATGGAACAACAAAAATCACGAGTGCCAGCTGAAAGTCGTTCATACTTTCGGATTCGAGGCCGGAGGCTGTACTGGCGGGGCAACAGCTTTATCCGCCGGCCCCTTTTTGACACCGGGCAAGATCACTGCGCCCAGCATCCGATCCGTCTTCTGCTTCCACTTGGTCTTGACCGCATCCCAATCCATCATAGCCCCGTCAGTGCCAGAATCCGGCACCAGGTCCACCTCGGAATTTCGCGATGATGCACACACCAGCGCCCTAACGGGGCAAGAGTCAAACGATCATTCTGGACCCGGGCCGCTGCCGGCCATCCGTCGCGCGCTGCGATTCATGCCGCTGTCGGTCCGGGGCCAGTGTCCGACATCACTTAGAACAACAACAGAAGCGCGAGGCCCCGAGACTTTCCACGGCGATGCTCTCACTTCGCCGTGGCTTCACTCGGACATTCCCGCAGCGCGAAGGTCCTCGATCCAGCGATCCAGACTGCCGTAGGCTGCCCAGATGGGGGCAAGGCGCTCGCGCTCTCCCCGCAAACTTGCCTGGTTGGAGGTCTTCAGAAAGATCGCAAGCGCCTTCCGTGCGGCCTCGGTCTGGCCGGCACAGGACAGGGCAGCGGCGTACATGCGCTGTGCCCCGTCGGGAATCGGGGCCATCTTCTGCATCTCGAGGACGGCGCCTTCGCAATCGCGCTTTTCCCACAGCGCCCAGGACATCTGCCAGTGGAAATCGTCGGGAAAGAATGGGTCTACGCCCATCGCCTGCCGGATGCGGGCGATGGCCTCATCAGTGCGCCCGACATAGAGCAGCGGGCCAGAGCTGCCGTTCAGGATGCTCGAATCGCTCGGGTTAAGTTCGATGGCCCGGTCGTAGCGCAGGTTCGCTTGGTCCCATTCACCCCGCTCCATGTGCAGACGGGCGCGGATGTTTTGAGCCTCGGGATTGTCGGGATCCAGCGCGATGGCCTTGTCCGCATAGCCCTCGGCGCGGGCCAGCGCGGAGTCCCTGTCGGCCCCGTTCCAGCCAAAGACGGCGTCATTCCGATACGCCCAGGCTAGGTTGATGTAGCCGAACGCCGAGTTCGGGTCGGCCTCGACGGCGCGCAGCGCCAACTTGCGCATCGCCTCGACACCCTCTGCCGAGAAACTGGTTTCAATTTCGACAAGGCCCAGCTGATAATAGTGCAGAGCGCTGACCCGGGCGCCGCTGGTTTCGGGCAAAGGACGGTCGATCCTGACTCCCACCCTGTCGGCAAGGGTGCGGACAATCTCCTGCCGGACCAAGAACAGATCGCCGATCTCGCGGTCATAGAGGTTGGCCCAGATATGGCGGCCGGTGTGGGCGTCGATCAACTGCGCGTTGACCTGGAGACGGTGTCCGGCCTTCTGCTGGCTGCCTTCCAACACATAATCCACCCCGAGGTCCTTCGCGATCTCGCGCACGTCGGTGGGCCGGCCACGGTACTTGAAGCTCGAATTCTCGGCGATCACGGCATAGGACTTGCTGCGCGCGAGTTCAGAGATCACACCTTCGGCAACGGCATCTCCCAGATAGCCTTTGTCCGCGCCGGTGCTGCGATCCTCGAACGGCAGCACGGCGATGACAGGCAGGTCGTCAACGTCCTTTGCGACCTTGTGAGCCGGCCAGGCATAGACCCCGACGAGGAGGGCCATTACCGCCAGCACGGCAGCGGCGATCCGTGCGCGCTGAAGGCCGGGCCAGGTTGCAGAGCCTTCGGACGCGTGTGCGAAGACGAGGCGGTACCCTTTGCGCGGATGGGTCAGCACCATCTCGCGCTCGTCGTCGCCAAGGGCGCGCCGGATGTCGGCGATGCACTGCACAAGGCTGTCATCGGTGACGAAAGTGTCCGGCCAGACAGCGGAGATCAGATCGCTCTTTGCCACGACCTTGCCGGGCTGCCGCGCCAGATGGGCCAGCACCTCGGCGCTCTGGCTGCGCAGCATTACAGGATCGCCGTGCTGATCCCGCAGTTCCCGGGCGGCGACATCGAACGTCATCGTCCCGATACGGACGATTTCGGGGTTTTTCGGGGTATTTTCGGCTCCGTTTCGGGACATATCGCCCACCCCCTGATCTTCTGTGCCAACGATAATCCTGCCCGATGGGAAAAGATACATGGCACGCTGCGCTGTGCCCCGGTCCACCGGGATTGCAGTCCAAACTTCAAGTAGGAGGTTGAAATGATCATGAACCGTTTGCTGAAATGCGCCTTCGTCGTTGCCGCCTTTGTCTTGCCAGCCGCAGAGCTTGTTAGCGCCGCGTCAGCGCAGGACGTGCCCAAATTCATTGTGACCAAAGTGGCCGAAAAGCCCCTGGCCGACTTGCCCCCGGGCGATCTTTACTGGACCGCCGAGACCTTCTCGACGCTCGATGCCGCGAAGGCGGCCATGACGGACACGGCCGTCGCCGTGGAGATCGACGGAATAGCGTGGCTCTTGACCCTTGGACCGGAGGACAAGCTCGGTCACGGCGGGCAATGGGAGACGTCAATCGGTCCGATCAGCCGGTTCGAGGCACCTTCGTACTTGCTCCGGATCAATGTCAGCGATGCACCTCCCGGAACCAAGACCAGCGTCCATTCGCATCCTGGCTCGGAGGCGATGTACGTGATGTCGGGCGAGGCGACGGTGAATTGGCCCGGCAAGACGGTCGTCATCAAGACTGGCGAAGCTAGCCCGGGCCAGCCGCCGCACACGCCGATGCTTGCCGCCAGCACCGGCGACGGCACACTGAAGGAACTGATCATGTTCGTTGTCGATCCGTCCCAGGACTTTGCGAGACCGGAAGAGATGAATTAAGGGGTTTCTGCAGCCCTTGACCCGGAGTGCGAAGCCGTTTGGCCAGAGCCGCCACCTTCCACGGCGTTGATCAGGGCGCGGAAGCGGTCGTAAATCTGAGAACGTCCCAACGGCAGGAACGGGCGTCAGCGTCAGGTGGGCAAGGTTGACGCAAGGGGACGGTTTCCCGACCTTCGCTGCGCTTGCAAACCAAAATGGGCAGCCCGAAAAAAACGGATGCTCAGGGCCGGGAACCAGTCCTTTTCGTTGTGCCTGCACACCGGACGACAGCTTGGAGCCCAAAGCGCGCATTTGGGCAAAGACGAACACAGCTGGCGTCGCGGAAAGGTTGTTAGGCAAGTAAGTTCATGCCATCTTTTCCCCAGATTGCAGGCCATTTGGGCAATTTTGCCGGGAGCTCACAGATGTTGTTGGTAGGTCGTGCGATCATCCTTATGGCGTCAATGTTCATGGTCGTCTCAGCCGGATCGTCTGCCACTGCTCAATCTCTACCTTCTGAGGCTCAGCTTCTGGCGACCGATGTTGTGAACCGGCATCAGGCCGTTTCCTACGTTCACCAGCTATACAGCACGGCGGCCTGGATCGCCTATATCGAGGGTGTCGCCCTCGTCTCCCAGATGCAGAATTGGCCAACAGAAAAGGACGGCTTGGGCGGATCTGATCTTTCTTTCACCTACGACGTCTACAACCTCCAAGGTCGGCTTGCTCCAGTGGTTTTCGACTTGAAAAGGAACCTCGGACGAAACCAGGTCTTCACGACGGACGAGCAAACTCAGTTTGACGCCATCGTTCAGGATGTGGACGCGATGATAGCGGACTCTCAGGGGCTCTACGACCTTCTGCATGACGGTCAGGTCGCGGCGGCAGGCGAATTCTACCGTAACAGAACGCGAACGCTGTTTCGCCGGATCGACAGAGACAGCTACACGCTTGTCCATGGCATCGAGGAGCGACGCGTCTTCCAACTCGCCGATGTCCGCATCGAGTCCGGCAACC
>JBDTQR010000203.1:0-7741 GCA_039932095.1 bacterium
GCGCGGACATCGGCCTGGGCGTTGAAGCCGAAGGTGACGATGCGGCGGTCGGTGACGCGGCCGACGAGGGACTGAACCTCGGGATGATCGGTGCAGCAGACGGCGAGGCCGTAGAACGGGATGTTCGACACGAAATCGTAGAAGCCCTGGCGCAGGGCGTCGAAGCTGCCCCAATGTTCCATATGCTCGGGGTCGATGTTGGTGACGATGGCGATGGTCGCGGGCAGGCGGTTGAAGGAGCCGTCGGATTCGTCGGCCTCTACCACCATCCACTCCCCTGCCCCGGCGCGGGCGTTGGAGCCGTAGGCGTGGATGACGCCGCCATTGATGACGGTGGGGTCAAAGCCGCCCTTGTCGAGCAGGGTTGCGACCATGGTCGTTGTCGTGGTCTTGCCATGGGTGCCGGCGATGGCGACGTTGGAGCGCATCCGCATCAGTTCGGCCAGCATTTCGGCGCGGCGCACCACCGGGAGTTTGCGGCGGCGCGCCTCTTCCAGTTCAGGATTGCCCTTCTTGATCGCCGACGACACCACGATCACGGCGGCGTCGCCGATGTTGTCGGCGTTCTGACCCTCGAAGAAGGTGGCCCCCAGTGTTACCAGACGGTCGGTGATTTTCGAGGCTTTGCTGTCAGAGCCCTGCACGGTGTAGCCCAAGGTGATCAGCACCTCGGCGATGCCAGACATGCCGATGCCGCCGATGCCGACAAAGTGGATCGGGCCCAGTTCCATTGGCAGTTTGGTCGCTGAATTCATTGGTTATTCTTTCCTGAGGGACTCGACCAGCGAGACCAGACGGAGGGTTGCATCGGGGCGGCCATGGGCCAGGGCGGCGGCGGCCATCAGTTCGGCTTTGGCCGGAGCCGCGAGAATGGCGGTGATTTGCGCGGCAAGGCTGGCGGTGTCAAGTCCGAGTTCCGGCAGCATGACGGCGGCCTCGGCGTCAACCAGACCCCGTGCGTTGGCGGTCTGGTGGTCGCCGGTGGCAGCGGCGTAGGGGATCAGGATGGCAGGGCGGCCGATCACCGAAATGTCGGCAATCGAGGAGGCGCCGGAGCGCGAGATGACCAGCTGCGCCTCGGACAGCCGGCGGGGAATGTCGGAGAAAAAGGGCTCAACCTCGGCGCTGATGCCGCCGGCGGCATAGGCGGCGACGACGCGGGATTGATCTTCCGTGCGGGCCTGATGGGCGACGCGGATGCGGGCGCGCAGGTCGGGGTCAAGGGCGGCGATGGCTGCGGGGACGAGGTCGGACAATACACGTGCGCCCTGGCTGCCGCCGATGACCAGCACGCTCATCGGATAGTCGCCGGGGGGGATGTAGCCGGCGCCAGCTCGGTCAAGAATGGATTGGCGCACCGGATTGCCGGTGGGATCGCCGGTGACGCCTTCGGGCAAGGCCGTGGGCCAGGTGCCGCAGGCGACCTTGTTGACCCGGGGCGCGAACAGTTGGTTGACCCGGCCAAGCACGCCATTTTGTTCATGAATCATCCGTGGCACGCCAAGGGCGACGGCGGCCGAAAGCGCCGGGATGGTGGGATAGCCGCCGAAGCCCACAACGACGGCAGGCTTGTCGCGCCAGAATTTGACCAGGGCCGCGATGACGCCACCGATGATGCGAAAGGGCACGACGGCCTTGGCGAGCGGGCCACCACGGGCGAAAGTCGCGGACGACACCTGCGCGACTTCGACCTCTTTGGGAAAGCCGCCGGCATAGCGTGCGCCACGGGCGTCGGTGGACAGGCGGACGCGCCAGCCCTTGGCCACCATTGCCTCGGCTAACGCCTGGGCGGGAAACATGTGCCCACCGGTGCCGCCAGCCGCGATCAGGAGCAAGGGCGCCATCAATGGGTCCGTTTGAAGATGTCGGCAAACTCACCCTGCGGCCGGCTGCGGGTCAGGGCGAGCAGCATGCCGACGGTGATGCCAGCCGCGATGACTGACGAGCCGCCATAGCTGACAAAGGGCAGCGTCATGCCCTTGGACGGCAACAGGCGGACGGCGACGCCGATATTGATCATCGCTTGCACGCCGAAAATGCAGGCGAGGCCAGTGCCTGCGAGACGGACGAAGGGGTCACGTTCTTTCATCAGTCGGAACAGTGAGCGGACAACCACGGTGCAATAGAGCGCGATGATGACGAGGACGAGGATCAGGCCATATTCCTCGGCGGCGACGGCGATGATGAAGTCGGTATGGGCGTCAGGCAGCGTCCATTTGACCTGGCCCTGGCCGACGCCGACGCCGAAGAATCCGCCCTCCTGGATGGCGTTGGTGGCATAGCCGATCTGGCTGCGCGGGTCGACGTCGGCGTTCATGAAACCGTCGATCCGGCGGGCGAAGTGTTCGGAATGGCTGTAGGCAAAAGTGCCGCCCATGGTGATCAGCCCCATGACGCCGGCGATCAGCAACATCGGCGCACCAGCGACGAAATAGACCACCCCCCAGCCGAACAGCACCAGCATCGACTGGCCAAAGTCGGGCTGGGTGGCGAGAAAGCCGACCACGATCACCGTGACCACGAAGGAAATCATCTTGCCGGGCGGGCCGTTCAACTCGGCTGAGGCGGCCATCAGCCAGGCGGTGACGATGATGAAGCCGGGCTTCAGGAACTCGGACGGTTGCAGGGAAACGAAGCCGAAGGAGAACCAGCGCACCGCACCCTTGCCGAAATCGGTACCGAAGATCGGCAGCAGAGCGAGGGCGACGAAGGTAATGGCAAACCCGAGCACGCCGAGGCGGCGGATCATGTCGGGAGACATCATGGAAAAGCCGAACATCACGATCAGGGCGATGGTGCCAAAGAACGCCTCACGCTGGACATAGTAGAACGGAGCGAGGCCGTTGCGGCTGGCCAAGGGCACCGAGGCTGCGAGCCCCAGAAGCAAACCGATACCGAACAAGCCGAGGATCGCTGTCAGCGACCATTTGTCGATGGTGCGCCACCAGCGTGGAAGTACCGGTTCGTGTGCCCGTGCGGGCATCGAACCATAGACCATTTCCGTCATGAAACGTCCGCCTGTCTTGCCTATACTGCCGATATGTCCGGGTTTGCCCCGGATCTGAGACGAAGATTAGCGAAAAAACCGGGGCGTGGCCAGCGGGAAAGACGGGCTGAAGATGAATTGACGGCCAACTTGGGTGGCCCGGACACAGCGGCGGGTTTTCAGCGCAAACTGTATCCCCCCTTGCGGCGACGCGGGCTTTGTAATTAACCAGCACAACACTTTGCAAACGGGTCATTCATGGGTTTTGGTCTTTCGTTGTCACCGTCCCGCCAGGTCTTTGCCGGCTTTGCGATCTACTCGTTTTCAATGGGCAATATCTTTCCGCGGATCGGAGATGTGCAAACCCAGATGGGGGTGACCACAGGGTCGTTGGGGCTTGGCCTGATCGGGGCGCCGGTCGGCACGCTTATCGCGCTGACCTTTGCGACGCCGTGGATCGAAAAGCTGGGGTTTCGCCGGGCGCTGATGCTGACGATACCGTTGGTGTCGTTGTTCTATGCGATTGCCGTACATGCACCGACCCCGGCGATGTTGTTCCTGTTGTTGGTCCCGGTCGGGCTGGTGGTGGGCTGTGTCGAGATCATTCTGAACACCGAGGCAGACCGCACCGAATACCGGGTCGGCTATCGGATCATGAACCGGAGCCATGCGTTCTGGAGCATCGGGTTCTTTTCGGCCGGGCTGGTGGGGGCGCAGGTTGCGGCCTGGGGGGTCAGCCCGCAGTTGCATCTGGCGCTGATCGTGCCGTTGTCGGCGATTTCGGTGGCGCTGTGTCTGGGGTCTTATGAGCCGTCACCGCCAAGGCCGGGGGTGTCGTCCGCAACCACGCCGCATTTCTCGCGGCCGACGGCGGCGATCTTGCTGCTGGTCGTGGTAACCATTCCGGCGATGTTGCTGGAGGGGGCGAGCATGGACTGGTCGGCGATCTACATGCGCGACACTTTTGCGGCGGGGCCTTTCGTGGCGGGGATTTCGGTGGCGTGTTTTGCCGCGGCCCAAGCCACGGCGCGCTTCTTTGCCGATGGGTTCGTCGACCGGCATTCGCCGGCCCATGTGGCGCGGGTGCTGTTCGTGATCCTGCTGGCGGGCTGTCTGCTGGTGACGTTTTCGCCGCTGCCCCATCTGTCGCTGCTGGGGTTTGCGATGATGGGCATGGGAACCTCGGCAATCTTTCCGTTGGCGATGTCGGCGGCGGCGCAGCGGCAGGACCGCTCGGCCGCGATCAATATCGCCGCTCTGGCGCAGTCGTCGTTCCTGCTGTTCCTGCTTGGCCCGCCGCTGTTGGGCTTTGTGGCGCAGGCCTTCGGCATCCGCACCTCGTTCGGCATCGGCCTGCCGTTGATCGTGCTGAGTCTGCTGGTGGTGGGCGCCTTGGGAACAATGCGGCGCCCGGCCGAGGCCGTGGTTCATCCCGGGTGACCCGAGACCGTCTGATTGCGGCGGCGGCGTAGCCCCCGGGCGCAGTCTACAGGAACATTGCCGAGATCTGGTCGCTGGTCATCACATTGATCTGGGTTGAGGTGAAGGCATTGGTCTGACTGTTGGTCAGCGCCACGATGTCGGCGGTTTCCAGCGCGGTGATCTGCAACGTGGTCAGCGCAGCGATCTGTGCCGTGGTCAGCCCGACCATCTGCGCCGTGGTCAGCGCGATGATCGCGTCGGTCGACAATGAGGTGATCTGTGCGGTGCTGAACTGGCCGATCTGGCTGGTGGTCAGCGCCGGGACCTGATCGCTGGTCAGGGCACCGGACTGCGCCGAGGTCAGGGCATGCAGCTGCGCCGCGGTCAGGCCCTTGATCGCCGTGGTGCTGAGGGCGGCAAAATCCTCAAGCTCCATCTTCGAGATCACGGCGGTCGACAACGCGCCGACCTGCGACGCGCTGAGCGCCTGGGCCTGGGCGGTGGTCAGCGCGATGACGTCATTGCTGCTGAGCCCGGCGAGCGAGCCGGTGGCAAGGGACGCGACCTGTGAGGTGGTCAGGGCGGCGACCTGGCCGATGTCAAACGCCGCCAGTTGCGCCGAGCCGATGGCCGCGACCTGCGCCGTGGTCAGCGCGACCAGTTGCGCGGTGGACAGCGCGGCGATGTCGGCGGTTGTCAGTTTGGTGACCTGGGTCGCGGTCAGGGCCATGACCTGAAGGGTGGTCAAGGCGGCCACCTGGCTGGTGGTCAAGGCGGCAATCTGCGCCGTGGTCAGCGCTCTTACGGTCGAGGTGCCGAGGGCGGCCACATCCTCCGCCTCCATCTGGCGCAGGACGGCGGTGGTGAGCGCGGTGATCTGGCCCGAGGTCAGGGCTGCGGCCTGCGTCGTGGTCAACGCCACGATGTCAGCCGAGTTCAGGCCGATCAGGCTGGCCGTGGTCAGGGCGGCGATCTGGGCGGTGGTCAGGGCGGCGACCTGGTCGGTGTTCAGCGCGGCGGTCTGCGCCGAGGTCAGCGCCGCGACCTGCGCGGTGGTGAAGGAGGCAACCTGATCGGCGGTCATCGCGGCAATGTCGGCAGAAGAGAACCTGGCAACCTGCGCCGTGGTCAGCGCAGGCAACTGGTTGGTGGTGAGGGCGGCGATCTGACCGGTGGTCAGTGCCGTGATCTGGGCGGTGGTCAGGCCGAGCATGGCTGCGGCGCTGAGGGCGGCAAGATCCTCTGCCTCCAAGGCGGCGATGATGGCGGTGCCGAGGACGGCGATCTGCGCCGAACCGAGGGCTGCGGCCTGATCCTGGGTCAGCGCCACGATCTCTTCGGTGCCGAAACCGGCCATGGCGGCGGTGCCGATGGCGGTGATCTGGGCCGTGGTCAGGGCCGGGACCTGATCGGAGGACAGGGCGCGGATCTGGGCCGAGGACAGCACGGCGATCTGGGCGGTGCCGAAGGCGGCCAGTTGATCGGGGTTGAGCGCCAGCATGTCGGCGGTCGACAGTTTGGCGATCTGCGCGGTGGTCAGCGCCGCCATCTGGGCCCCGTCCAGCGCCGAGATCTGGGTGGTGGTGAGTGCCACGATCTGTGCGGTGGTCAGTTTGGCAACCTGGGCTGTGGTCAGGGCGCCAATGGCATCGCTGCCAACCGCCGCGATCTGGGCGGTGCCGAGCGCCACGAGTTGCGCCGTGGTCATTGCGGCGACCTGATCCACTGTCAACACTGCAATATCGGCGGTGGTCAGATAGGGGATCTGGGCGGCGAGGATGGCGGCAATCTCATCACTGGTCATGGCGGCGACCTGCCCGGTGGTCAGCACCGCGACCTGGGCCGAGGACAAGCTGGCGATCTGGGCCGTGGTCATGGCGGCGATCTGATCCGAACCGATGGCAGCGATCTGGGCGGTGCCGAAGGCTGCGATCTGTGCGGCGGTCAGGCCGGCGACCTGTTCGGCCGCCATGGCGACGATGTCGGCGGTGGTGAAATTGACGATCTGGCTGGTCGACAGGGCCGCCAGCTGACCGGTCGTCATCGCGGCCACCTGGGTCGGATCAAAAGCGGCGATCTGGGCCGTGGTCAGGCCCTTGACCGCGCTCGCGGTGAGGGCCGCAAGGTCAGAGGTTTCCATCGCGGCGATCACGGTGGTGGACAGGGCGGCGATCTGGGCCGAGGTCAGCGCGGCGGCCTGATCCTCGGTTAGGGCCACCATGTCGGCGGGGCTGAAGCCGACAAGGCTGGCGGTGGTCAGGGCCGTGATCTGGTCAGGGGCCAAGGCCGCGACCGCATCCGTGGTCAAGGCTGCGATTTGCGCCGACGCAAGGGCCGAAATCTGATTGGTGGTCAGGGCGGCGATCTGGTCGGTGGTCAGGGCTGCCATGTCAGCAGAGCTGAATTTGGCCAGTTGCAGCGTGGTGACGGCGCCGATTTGCCCGGCTGTCAGAGCGGCAATCTGCTGGGTGGCAAGGGCTGCGATCTGCGTCGTGGTCAGCTTGGCGATCTGTGCCGTGGTCATGCCCGCGATCTGCTCGGTCCCGATGACCGGGATTTGCGCGGTGGTCAGCGTGGCGATCTGCGCTGTCGTGAGGCCGGCGATCTGGTCGCTGGTCAGCGCGGCGATCGCGGCAGTGGTAAAGTCGGCAATCCGCGCCGCAGCCAGAGCGGTCAGTTGCGCGGTGGTCAGGGCGGCGACCTGTTCGGTGCCAAGCGTGGCAATCTGGCCAGCGGTCAGGCCCTTGACGGCGGCGGTGGTGAGCGCGGCTAGATCCGCCGTCTCCATCACCGCGATATTGGCGGTGCCAAGCTGGGCGATCTGGGCCGAGCTGAGCGCCGCAGCCTGAGCCTCGGTCAGGGCCACGGTGTCGGCAGTGCCGAAGCCGGCCAGCCCATTGGTCGACAGAGCGGCAATCTGGTCGGTCGTCAGGGCGGCGATGCCGTCGGTGGTGAGGGCTGCAATCTGCGCCGAGCTCAGTTTGGCCACATCCGCCGTGGTCAGCGCCGCGATCTGATCCGAGGTCAGGGCGGCAATATCCGCCGTCGTCACCTTGGCAATCTGTGCTGTCGTAAGGGCAGCGATCTGCGCCGTGGTGAAGGCAGCGACCTGATCGGTCGATAGGGCGCCGATCTGCGCCGTGGTCAGTTTGGCGATCTGCGCGGTGGTCAGGGCTGCAATATCCTCTACCTCCACTGCGGCGATCTGGGCGATGGTCAGGGCGGCGATCTGGGCGGTGGTGAGGGCTGCGACCTGGCTGGTGGACAGGGCGGCGATGTCGTCGGTCGAAAGGCTTATCAGACGGCCGGGCGTGACAGCGACCAGTTGCGCCG
>JBDTQR010000204.1:0-7741 GCA_039932095.1 bacterium
TGAAATTTAACAATATTACGGTGGCTTGCGTGATGACCCTGGTGTTGTCAGGGCAGGCCCAACCGGTGCTGGCCGATAATTCCATCGTTGGCGGGATCATCGGTGGGATTATCGGTGGCGCCATCATGAATGAGGCCAACCGGTCGCGACCACAGACCAGCCATCGCACCGCCACGCGGACCTCGGGGATTTCGTCAGCGCAGCGCGAGGCCAACCGCGAGACGCAGGTCGCGTTGAACTATTTCGGCTTTCCGGTCGGCACGCCGGATGGCGCGCTTGGGCCGCGCTCGCGCTCGGCAATCAGCGAGTATCAGGTGGTGCTGGGCTATCCGGCCACTGGCGATCTGGCGGACTATCAGCGCGACCTGCTGGTGACATCGTATTACCGCGCCCAATCTGGTGGTTCGGCGACGGCGCAGGCGATTGCCAGCAATGCGATGGGGGTGCGCGGGCTGCTGATCACCTACCGCGACGAGCGGTTTGGTACGGCGCAGGTCAGTCCCGAGGTGGCGGGCAGCACGGGCGGGCTGCCACCGGAAGTGGCGGCGGCGGTGAACGAGATCGCCCGCAACTCGGATCCGACGGCGGAACAACTGGTGCAGAGATCGGGCTTTATCCAGATTGCCGATATGAACGGCGATGGGCGGACCGACTATCTGATCGACACCTCGGTCACCGGTTCTGCGTTCTGGTGCAATGCCCAGTCCTGTGCGGTTCGGGTGTTCGCCTCGACACCGGAAGGCTATCAGCGCAATGATTTTCAGGCATTCAACGCGGTGCCGGCCATGTTCAGTTGCCAGCGTGGCGATTGCGTGAAGGTGGATCAGGGCACGGCGCTCGCCAATGCCACGCAACCGCCGGCGACCAATATGGCCGCGGCTCCGGTGCCATCGGCACCGGCTGTCGTTGCGGCCCCGCAATCCGTAGCACCGGCGTTGCCGACCTTCATGGATCTGGCGGTGACGCAGGTCTCGCTGGCGTCGGCGTGCAACAAGGTGAGCCTGCAGACCAATACCAATGGCGGCTATACCAAGGTGGCGGCGATGTCCGATCCGGGCTTTGCGCTGGCCGAGCAGTTCTGTCTGGCGCGGACTTATGCGATGTCGCAGGGCGAGGATCTGGCGGCGCGGGTGCCGGGTGTGACACCGGCACAGATTGCTGCGCAATGTCAGGCCTTTGGCCCGGTTCTGGCCCCCTATGTCGCCGCGCTATCGGTGCAGTCGCGCGATGAGGTGCTGACCGCGGTGGCGGCCTTTGTTCAGAGCAGTGGGATGGCCACGGCGCAGCTGACCGGCACAGCCAAGATTTGTCTGGGGGTTGGCTATACCACGGACAAGATCGAAGTCGCCATCGGTTCGGCGCTGTTGCTGACGGCGCTTGGGGAAAAGGCCTATGCCGAACTGGTCGGGCATCATCTGTCGCAGGGCTTTGGGGCGACGCAGCGGCCCGATCTGGCGCTGGCGTGGTACGAAATGGGACTGGATGCTGCTGCGGGCGGTACGGCGGTATTTGCGCCGGGTCTGCCGGACCGCACTGCGTTGATCCGCAAGGCGGCCTATGCAGTGGGTGGCAAGGCGGATCCGAGCGCGACCGGCGGCGCGCAAGTGTTGCCAGTATTCTCGCTGGCCCCGGCAGCACCTGCCAATCCATGATAGGCTTTTGGGGAGCCGCAAAAAAACTGCGGCCCCCCTTTTCTTCGGGACAGACACCGTTTAGAAGCCGTCCCAGCCTGGGCCGGATCGTGCGGATGTGGCGGAATTGGTAGACGCGCAGCGTTGAGGTCGCTGTTCTTTAATCGGAGTGAAAGTTCGAGTCTTTTCATCCGCACCAATCCGGCCCAAGGCCAGTCAGATCGCTGCTCTGAAGGCCCCGCGCCTATGACGACAATTTACCAAAAAATCGCAGTTTAATCTCAAGTTAGGACAGCTGCCGCACAACCATTTCACCGGGGCCCTGTTGGTCCGCCGGGAATGAGGGTGTGATGCAGGCTCCGGCCATCTGCTGCGTGGACACGGGACGGCTCCATGTCTTGTGCAAGGCATGTCAGCCTGCTCTGACGGGCTATTTCCGCCCGGTCTGCGGCCAAGGGCGTTGATCCATGGCCACAACGTTCAACTGGATCTACCTCGGCGCGTCCAACACCGCGATGGACCCGATCGAGGGCAACACCTGGATGGAGAATGCCGGCGCTTTTGTCGGCCAGACCTATGGAACGGCGGGGGATCCGCTGCACATGCACATCACCTCGGCACAGATGCTCGACAGCACGGGCAATGCGGGCCTGTTGGACACCAACAGCTTTTTTGGCAATTACGACCAGTTCAAGACCGATATGGGCGGCGGGCTTGCGACCTATGCCTTTGACGGGGTTGCGGTTTACAACGCGACGATCACCTATGCCAACGGCACGACGGCGACGATCACGGCAGTGGTGGTGCAGGACACCTCGGGCAAGTTGTTCCTTGCACCTGAGGTCGACGCCAATGCCGACACGCTGGCGCTGGAAGCCTCGCCGATCAGGTCATTGACGCTGAACTCGGTCAACACGTCGACGCTGGATGGATTGACGATTGACCGCTTTGTCACCGGCTTTGACGACGGTTTCATTGAGGGCACGGCAGCAGGCGACCTGATTGACGGCAATTACGTCGAGCCGGTCGCCAAGGGCACCGACAAGGTCGACAACAACGATGGCCTGTCGGGCAGTGCGCCCAACAGCGACTATATCCGGGCAGGGGCTGGCAATGACACGGTCTATGCCAATCTGGGCAATGACACGGTCTTTGCCGGCGATGGCAACGATCTGGCCTATGGCGGGGCTGGCAATGACGACCTGCGCGGCGAGGCTGGCAACGACACTTTGTACGGCGACGCCGGCAACGATGTCGTCTATGGCGGTCTGGGTGACGACCTTCTTTATGGCGGCACCGGGGATGACACGCTGCTGTTCGGGGCCGGCAACGACACGGTCTATGGCGGCGACGGCAATGACTTAATCGACGACAACTCCGGCGGTCAGGACATTGGTGCCAACTATGTTGATGGCGGGCTGGGCGACGACCTGATCTGGGTTGGTGACAGCAATGACACCGTGCTGGGCGGGGCCGGCAATGACACGCTCTATGGCGAGAATGGCGATGATCTGCTGGCGGGCGGTGCCGGGGCCGACTATCTGGATGGCGGCGCGGGGATTGACATTGCGGACTATTCCACGTCGGGGGCCGGGGTCACGGTCAATCTGGCGACTGGAGCCACTGCGGGCGGCGATGCGGCGGGCGATACGCTGCTCTCGATCGAGGCGGTGGTGGGGTCGGGCTATGGCGATCAGCTGACGGCGGGGCCGGGCGGCAGTTCGCTTTACGGCGGGCTGGGCCACGACACGCTGAGCGGCGGCACCGGCAACGACAGTTTCTATGGTGGCGCCGGCAATGATCTGCTGGCGGGCGGTGCGGGCAATGACGCGCTTTACGGCGATGGCGGCAACGACATTTTGCGCGGCGGGGCCGGCGACGACACGCTGACCGGTGGCGCGGGCAATGATGTGCTGGTGGTCGAAATCAGCGGTGGACGTGACACCATCACCGACTTTGACCTTGGCGATGATGACCACAACGGCACCACCAATGATCAGTTCGATGTGTCCAGTCTGGTTGATGCGCAGGGCAGGCCGGTCAAGGCGTTCGATGTCACGATCAGCGATGATGGCAGCGGCAATACGGTTCTGCATTTTCCGGGTGGCGAGCAGGTCACCATCCTGGGGCTGAGTCCGGCGACGGCGGGCGCGTCTGGGGTGCTGGCCTCGATGGGAATTCCGTGCTTTGCGGCCGGCACGCGGATCTTGACGCCGCAGGGCCAGGTGGCGGTGGAGGATTTGCGGCCAGGCGATCTGGTGCTGACGGCGGCGGGGCGGGCGGTGCCGGTGCTGTGGCATGGGGTCAGGGTGCTTACGGCGGCCGAGTTACGCGACCAACCGCAGTTGCGGCCAATCCGGCTGCAAGCCGGGCATCCTGGGGCGCGGCGGTCGTTGGTGGTGTCGCCGCAACATGGGATGCAAGTGGAAGGGCCAGGCGGGGCGCGGTTGATCCGGGCGCGGCACCTGGCCTTGCTGGGGCTGGGCGCGCGGGTGGCACGCGGGATCCGCGAAATCAGCTATCATCATCTGCTGCTGCCGGAGCATAGTCTGATCTTGGCAGAGGGACGCGTCAGCGAGAGTTTCTATCCCGGACGCATGGCATTGGCAGCCCTGTCCACCGCCGAGCGGGTGGCGGTGGCGCGGTCGATCATGACGGTTCGGGGTGGTGGGTCTGGCGATCTGGCCCAGATCTATGGCCCGCGCTGCCTGGCGCTGCTGACCCTGCGCGAGGCGCAGGACTGGGTTCGGGTCGCGGTGAACGGGGTCGCGGGGGAACCGGCTGGCGCGCAGGTGACGGGCCGGGAATCACGTGAAATGGCTGTCAGGACGGGTCGGAAGTGCTGATTTTGTGATCTAAAACCGGGCATTTGCCACAATCCTTGGCATAAAGGGTGTAATTCCTCTGAATATCTGACTATACGGATGCAACAGCTTGTGCCCCAAGTTCTCAATTGCAATGGTTTTGAGCAATGGCGTAAGACTTATGCAGCAAAGGCCGGGAAACGGCCATTCGACAGGGGGAATTGCGTGGCATCAGGTAGCTCGAACGATGCGTTCGTCGCATTTGAACATGTGCAGAAGAGTTACGACGGTGTTCAGCTGGTCGTAAAGGATCTGAACATTGCGATCGGCAAAGGCGAGTTCTTGACCATGCTGGGGCCGTCAGGTTCGGGCAAGACCACTTGTCTGATGATGCTGGCTGGTTTTGAGACGGCAACCCACGGCGAAATCAAGCTTGACGGGCGGCCGATCAATCAGGTGCCGCCGCACAAGCGCGGTATCGGGATGGTGTTCCAGAATTACGCGCTTTATCCGCATATGACCGTGGGCGAAAATCTGGCCTTTCCGCTGGAAGTGCGCGGCATGGGCAAGGATGACCGCGAGACCAAGGTCAAGCGGGCGCTCGACATGGTGCAGATGTTTGACTTCATCAATCGGCGGCCGGCGCAACTGTCTGGCGGCCAGCAACAGCGGATCGCCCTGGCGCGGGCCCTGGTATTTGACCCTTCGCTGGTGTTGATGGATGAGCCGCTGGGTGCGCTGGACAAGCAGTTGCGCGAACATATGCAGTTTGAAATCAAGCACCTGCATGAGACGCTTGGCATCACGGTGGTCTATGTCACCCATGATCAGGGTGAGGCGCTGACCATGTCGGACCGGGTGGCGGTTTTCAACGATGGCCGCATTCAACAATTGGCGCCGCCCGCTGATCTCTATGAACGGCCCGAAAACAGCTTTGTCGCGCAGTTCATCGGTGAGAACAACAAACTTTCCGGCACAATTGAAGAGATCGGCGGGGGACGCTGCAAGGTCAGACTGGCCAGTGGCGAGTTGATCGACGCGACGCCGGTCAATGTCAGTGAAAAGGGTGCCAAGACGGTGGTGTCGATCCGGCCTGAGCGGGTCGAATATAAGCCCGAATTGATGCCGCCGGGGGCCCAGACGATTGAGGCCGAAGTGCTGGAGTTCATCTATATGGGCGACCAGTTCCGCACCCGGGTACGTGTGGCCGGGGCGGACGACTTCGTCATCAAGGCCCGGAACGCGGCCAATCAGGACGTCCTGACGCCGGGCACCAAGATCAGGATCGGTTGGGCGCCGCAAGACGCGCGCGCGCTCGACCCCTAGAACCCCCATAGACCTGGGGCTGCCGCAGGATGCGGCTAACAATCAAACGTAACAACGGGAGCTATCTTAATGAAAAAACTACTGATTCTTACAACAGCACTAACGGCGGTGTCCTTTGCGGCACGCGCGGATGTGACGGTTGTGTCGTGGGGCGGCGCCTATACCAAAAGCCAGGTCGAGGCGTATCACAAGCCCTTTACCGCGGCGACCGGCATCAATGTGACCTCGGTCGATGCCGATAACCCGGCTCCGATGGTGAAAACCCAGGAAGAGGCCGGCAACGTCACCATCGACGTGGCCGACGTGGAATACTCTGATGCCGTTCGTCTGTGCGACGAAGGCATGCTGGAGCCGATCGGCATGGACGCGCTGCCTGCCGGTGCCGATGGCACGTCCGCGGCGGATGACTTCCTGCCGGGTGCAGTGACCGACTGCGCCGTGGCCACGATCGTGTTCTCGACCGTGTTCGGCTATGACACCACCAAGTTCCCTGAAGGCCCGACCTCGATGGCGGACTTCTTCGACACCACCAAGTTCCCCGGCAAGCGCGGCATGCGCAAGGGTGCCAAGGCCAACCTCGAAATGGCGCTGATGGCAGACGGTGTTGCGGCGGCGGATGTTTATGACGTTCTGGGCACGCCCGAGGGTGTCGACCGCGCTTTTGCCAAGCTTGACACCATCAAGAAGGATGCAGTCTGGTGGGAAGCCGGATCGCAGGCGCCGCAATTGCTGGCGGACGGCGAAGTTGCGATGACCACGGCCTATAACGGCCGTCTGTTCTCGGCAGCGGTTGACGATGGCAAGCCGTTCAAGACGGTCTGGGATGGTCAGGTTTACGAATATGACCTGTTCGTCATTCCGAAGGGCGCGCCGCATCTGGACGAAGCGATGCAGTTCGTGAAGTTCGCGACCGCGGCCCAGGCGCTGGCCGATCAGGCCAAGTGGATTTCCTATGGTCCGGCACGCAAGTCGTCGTCGGCCCTGGTGGGGATGTTCAACGATGGCAAGACCGAGATGGGCCCCTACATGCCGACCTCGCCGGACAACCTGAAGAACGCGCTTTATTCCAACTATGAGTTCTGGGTTGACCATGATGCAGAGTTGAACGCGCGGTTCAACGCCTGGCTGGCCGCAAACTGATGTCTGGGGCGGGTGCGAGAGGTCGCACCCGCCCTTTTCCTATCTGGATGAAGGAATAACGATGGCTGTGATCGACGCTGCGGGCACCGGACTGCTGACCACCGCCGATGGCCGGCCGTTGAAAGAGGCATTGGCCGGGGCACAACGCCGGGCCAAATGGCGGGCGTTTCTGCTGGTGTCGCCATTGCTGGTGTTCATTCTGATCACCTTCGTCTCGCCAATCCTTCAGGTGTTGCAGCAATCGGTCTACAATCCGCGATTCTCCGAAAACATGCCGGGGATGGTGCAATGGTTCGCCACCCATCCGCTGGGAACCGAGCCGGACGAAGCGGCTTATACCGTTCTGGTCGACGACCTGAAAGCCGCCGCTGCCGCGAGGACGGTGGCTGTTGCGGGTGAGCGGGTGAATTTTGCGTTGCCGGGTACCCGGTCGCTGTTCACCAAGGCCGGGCGGGACGCCAAGAAGCTGACACCGCCCTACAAGGAATCGCTGATCGCGCTGGATCCGCAATGGGGCGACGCCGAGTTGTGGGGCGTGATGCGGCAGGTGTCTTCGGCCTATACGATTGAATTCTTTCTGAATGCAGTGGACCGCAAATTCGACAAGGACGGCCATATCGTGCGGGTGGACGAAAACCTGCGGGTCTATGTCGATCTTTTCCTTCGGACCTTCGAGATGTCGGCGCTGATCACGGTGCTGTGCCTGGTTCTGGCCTATCCGGTGGCCCATCTGCTGGCCGTGCTGCCGGTGCGGACTTCGAACCTGCTGATGATATTGGTGCTGCTGCCGTTCTGGACCTCGCTTCTGGTGCGCACCACGTCGTGGATCGTGCTGTTGCA
>JBDTQR010000205.1:0-7727 GCA_039932095.1 bacterium
GGCAACGACCTGCTCTACGGCGGCGACGGCAATGACAGCCTGTCGGGCGGCACAGAGAACGACACGCTGTACGGCGATCTGGGCAATGACACATTGTCGGGGGACGTGGGCAACGATGTGCTCTACGGCGGCGACGGTAACGACCTGGTCAATGGCGGCGATGGCAATGACGCGGTCAACGGCGATCTCGGCAACGACACGCTCTACGGCGACGCGGGCAGCGATACGCTGTACGGCGGGGGCGGCCAAGATGTGCTGTACGGCGGCGATGCGGCGGATACGCTTTATGGCGGCACCGGCGATGACACGCTGTCGGGCGATGCGGGCAATGACCAGCTTTATGGCGAGGACGGCAATGACAGCCTCGCGGGTGGCATCGGGGACGATCTGCTGGACGGCGGCGCCGGCAATGATGTGCTGGACGGTGGCGCTGGTGCGGACAGTCTTTACGGCGGCGATGGCAATGATGTCCTTTATGGCGGCGACGAAGACGATCTCCTGGCTGGCGGGGCTGGTGACGACACGCTTTATGGCGGTGCCGGCAATGAAAGCTTTGCCGATGAGGCCGGCGGTGACAGCTTCTATGGCGGTGACGGCGACGATACGTTCCACGGCGGCATAGGTGACTTTGTCGATGGCGGGACGGGCAATGATCTGCTGGACCTGTCGGCATGGGGTTGGTCGCTGACCAATATCATCTATGATCCCTTGGACCACCAAAACGGCACGGTGCAGTTCCTGAACGCCTCGGGTCAGGTCATCGGTTCCCTGCAATTTTCCAACATCGAGAAGGTATTGCCCTGCTTCACCTCGGGCACGCTGATCCGCACCGGACGCGGTCTGGTGGCGGTTGAGACACTGGTGGCCGGCGATCTGGTGGTGACCCGCGATCACGGGCTGCAGGCGCTGCGCTGGGTCGGTTCGCGGCAGTTGAGCGTGGCCGATCTGATTGTGCAGCCGGCGTTGCAGCCGGTGCGGATTTCGGCGGGTGCCCTCGGCGGCGGGTTGCCGGAGCGCGACATGATGGTGTCGGCCCAGCACCGGATGCTGGTGGAAGGCGCACGGGCCGAGATGCTGTTTGGCGAGGCCGAGGTGCTGGTCGCCGCGACCCATCTGACCGGGCTGCCGGGGGTCGAGCAGGTGTTGCCGATGGGGCTGACCTATCTGCATCTGTTGTTCGACGCCCATGAACTGATCGAGGCGGACGGAGCCTGGACTGAAAGCTTCCAGCCTGCGACCCGGACCTTGAACAACATGGCGGATGACCAGCGTGCCGAAATCGAGGCGCTGTTCCCGGCCTTGGTGGTGGAGGCTGATGGCTATCCAGCTGCCCGGCTGACCCTGAAAAGCCACGAAGCGCGGGTACTGTTGTCGGCCTAAGCCCGGTCTGGCCCCACCCTGCGGCTGCGCCATGTCGCCCAATCTTCGGGGGTGTCGAGGTCGGTCGTCGCATGTGCGTCGGGCAGGGGGACGGACCGAACCTTTTGGCCCTCGACGATCGAGCGTGCACCGCTGTCACCTTCCAATCGGGCGATGTCGGGCAGGAATTGGCGGGGCAGGATCACCGGATGACCGGGCTGACCAGCCTCGCTGGCACCCCGATGGATCACCTCAGGGGCAAGGGCGAAGGCAGCAATCAGGGTTTGCAGGTCTTCCGTCGTCAGGTCTGGCATGTCAGCGGGCAGGATCATCAGCGCTGAGGTCAGGCTTCGGACGGCACGCCGCAGCGAGGCCGACATGCCGGAGGCCGCGTCGGGTACCGGAAGTATGGCGACATTCAGCCCGTCGAGTGCAGCGCTGCGGTCGCTGTCTTCGGGGCGCAGAGTGACGATCACCGGGCAGCTGGTCGCCAGTGCCATGCGCACCTGACGGCGCAGCAGCGGCTGACCCTCGACCTGTTCCATGAGCTTGTCGCCGCCCCGCATGCGCGAGGCAGAGCCGGCAGCCGGGATCAGGATGGTCAATGCGGTCATTTTGGCCAAGGCCGGGGGGGTTTCCACCCCTCAGGTCCCCCGAGAATATTTGTGCCAGCATGAAAGGTTGGGCGCGGTTTGGGAAGCTCTATCCGCGCATCCTTGCGCCGTCGGCGTCGAACAGCGGCGTCAGATGCACCTTGGCCTTGCGGCGTTCGCCGAGGATTTCAATCTCGACCGCGGTGCCGTCATGGGCGCGGTCGGCGGGCAGAAAGCCGATGGCGAGGCTCTTGCCGGTGAAATGCGAAAAGCCGCCAGAGGTGCACCAGCCGACAACGGCGTCGTCAAGCCAGATTGGCTCCCAGGCCACAACGTCGGCGTCGGCAGCCTCGACGATGAAGGTGACCAGTTTGCGTTTCGGGCCCGAGGCCTTTTCGGCCATGGCGGCGGCTTTGCCGATCCAGTCGGCGTCCTTGTTCCAGCGGATAAAGCGGTCAAGGCCGGTTTCCAAAGGCGTGTAATCCGGTGAGAATTCGCGGCCCCACGAGCCGAACCATTTGTCGAGCCGCAGCGACATCATGGCCCGCATCCCGAACGGCCGGATGTTGTATTCGGCCCCGGCGGCGGTGAGGGTGTCCCACAGATGGCGGACCGACATATGGTCGCAGAAGATTTCATAGCCCAGATCAGCGGTGTAGCTGACACGCTGGACGATGCAATTGGCCATGCCGACGGTCATCCGGCGCACATCCATGAACTTGAACGCGGCGGCAGAGACGTCGGAGCGGGTGACCTTTTCCAGCACCTTGCGGGCGTTCGGCCCGGCGATGGTAAAGCCCGATCGCGCGTCGGAGATGTTTTCGACCGTGACGCCGGGTTCAGCATGCTGCTCGAACCAGCGGTAGTGCCAGCCCTGCGCGCCGTAGCTGGCAGTCAGCTGGAATTCGGTTTCGCTGAGGCAGGACACGGTGAAATCGCCGAAGATCTTGCCAGAAGCGGCCAGCATCGGGGTCAGTGACAGGCGGCCGGGTTTCGGGATGGTGCCGGCCATCATCATGTCAAGCCAGGCCCGGGCATTCTTGCCCTTGACCAGATACTTGCCGAAATTCTGCAACTCGTTGATGCCAACGGAGTCTCGAACGGCCATCACTTCCTGCCGCGTCGCCTCCCAGGCGTTGGAGCGTTTGAACGTCGGCGTTTCATAGACAGGCTCGCCGGGCAGGGCGTAGTAGTTCACGACTTCCAGCCCGTATTGCTGACCCCAGACCGCATTCAGCGCGCAGTTGGCTTCATACATCGGCGTGGTGCGGAAGGGTCGGGCGGCGGGGCGTTCCTCGTTCGGGTAGCCAACCGAAAACCGCATCTGATAGTTTTCGATGACCTTGGGCACGGTATAGCCCGGCGTCGTCCAGGTGCCGAAGCGAGACACGTCAAAGCCGCGCGGGTCGCGTTCGACCTCGCCGTGGATGATCCATTGCGCGAGGCTGAGGCCCATGCCGCCGCCCTGCGAAAAGCCCGCCATCACGGCGCAGGCCGACCAGTAGTTGCGCAGGCCCTGCACCGGGCCGATCAGCGGGTTGCCATCGGGGGCGAAGGTGAAGGGGCCGTGGATAACGCGCTTGACGCCGGAGCGTTCCAGCACCGGAAAGCGGCGGTAGGCGAAATTGACCGAGTCCTCGATCTTGTCGAATTGCTCGTTCAGAAGCTCGTGGCCAAAGCCCCAGGGCGTGCCGTCAACTGACCACGGCTCACAAGGTTTTTCGTAAAAACCGATGCAGAGGCCGCGACCTTCCTGGCGCAGATAGCTTTCGCCACCGGGGTCCATGACATGCGGAAACTCGCGGCCGCTTTTCAGGATGTCCATGATCTCGGGGATGTCGTCGGTCACCAGATACTGGTGCGCCATCGGTAGCAGCGGCAGATAGACCCCGGCCATCGCACCAATCTCACGCGCCCACAGACCGCCGGCGTTGACCACATGTTCCGCAATGATGGTGCCCTGTTCGGTGACCACTTCCCAAGAGCCATCCGCACGAGGATTGGTCTCCAGAACCCTGTTGTGCAAGACAATTTCCGCCCCGCCCATCCGCGCAGCCCTGGCATAGGCATGGGTGGTGCCCGAGGGGTCGAGATGGCCATCGAGCGGATCATACAACGCCCCGATGATGCCCTGGGTGTTGACCATGCCGTCGGTGAAATCCTCAACCTCTTTGGGACTGAGCAGCCGGGTGTCGAGCCCCATGTAACGGTGCTTGGCGCGTTCGGCCTTAAGCTGGTCAAAGCGTTCAGTCGTGTCGGCCAGAGTGATGCCGCCGACATGGTGCAACCCGCATGACATGCCGGTGATCGCTTCCAACTCCTTGTAGAGCCGGATCGTGTAACCTTGCAGCGCGGCCATGTTGGTATCGCCGTTGATGGTATGAAAGCCGCCTGCTGCGTGCCAGGTCGAACCCGAGGTCAGATCCGACCGCTCCACCAGCATCACATCCGACCAGCCCAGCTTGGTGAGGTGGTACAGCACCGAGCAGCCGACGACGCCGCCGCCAATGACCAGAACGCGCGTGTGGGTTTTCATGTCCCGCCTCCGTTAGATCTCGTTTGGTCCAGAAATACCCATGCAAACCGCAAAGACCTGTCAAAAGGCGACATTGGGCGTCGCCTTTGTCCAATGGCAAGGGGTTGGTTGCAAAACTGGGTGCGCTTCTATTTCTCGGGCAACAGGCCCTTCGGGCTGAACCGCAGCACGACCAGCAGCGCCACGCCCAGCACCAGCAAGCGCAATTGCGGACCAAGGTCGTTCAGATGGTCCCGCAATGGGCCAGGTGACATGCCATCGGTGATCAGACCCATCAAGAGCGGGCCGACATTGTCGACGATCAACCACAGCCAGCCCACCAGCAATCCGCCGAGCACAGCGCCCCAGTTGTTGCCAGAGCCGCCGACGATGACCATGATCCAGATCAGAAAGGTGAAACGCAGCGGTGAATACTCTCCCGGCACCAGTTGACCGGCCATCGAGGTCATCATGGCACCCGACACCCCGACCACCGCGGAACCAAGGATGAACACCAGCAAATGCTGCCGCGTCACATCCTTGCCCATCGCCTCGGCCGACACTTCATTGTCCCGGATCGCCCGCATCATCCGGCCCCATGGCGACTTCAGCGCCCGCTCCAAAAGCCAGATCAGCATCAGCAGAACCGCGCCGAACATCACGATATAGAATATCTGGACGGTGATGGTTGAGGCGGTGATCGGGTTTAACCCATATTTGGTGCAAAGGCCCAGAAACCACGGATCAACCTGCAACTCGACCTCATAGGGCACCGGCCACGGTCGCGGCAGATGGATGAAATTCTTGACGCCGCGCGCCATCCAGTCTTCGGACTTCATCGCGGTGATGATGATCTCGGCGATGCCCAGCGTGGCAATCGCCAGATAGTCCGAACGCAGGCCAAGCGCAGTCTTGCCGATTGCCCAGGCGGCGGCTGCGGCAAATAAGCCGCCCACCGGCCAAGCCCAGACCGAATTCAGCCCAAAGCCGCCGATATTGCCAAAGGTCGCCGGATTGTAGCCCTCGACCGCCGCGACCCCACCGTCAAACACATACCGGTAGAGGAAAAACCCACAGACCAGCAGAACCGTCATCACCAGACTGCGTTTGCGCCCCTTGGCCATGCGCTGCCAGACCGCCACCGCAAAGGCGATGATCGCGACGGCCAGCGCCAGACCGCCCAGCAAACGCCAGCCGCCCAAGGCAAAAGCCTCGGGCACCGGATCGCCCGACACGATGACCACAGCAAGGCCCCCAAGGGCGACAGACCCCATGATACCGGTCGAAAACAACCCGGCATAACCCCATTGCATGTTCACCCCCAAGGCCATGATCGCCGACAGGATGCCGATGTTCAGGGTGAACAGACTGACGTTCCAACTGAGTAGAAAGCCGGTGGCGACGAACAGCAGGCCGACCAGGGCAAACAGGATGGGCGCACGTTGGGTCATGTCATTTCCCCTTGAACAGGCCGGTGGGCATGAACAGCAAGACGATGATCAGGATCGAAAAGCTGACCGCGAATTTGTAGTCGGTGGACAGAAGCTGCATCAGACTGTCCGGCGCCCAGGCGGCGGGCAGGATGTAGCCCAGCACCTTTTTCCAGGCATAGGTCACGACCACTTCGGAGAACGCCACGACATAGGCGCCCGCCACCGCCCCCATCGGCGAGCCGAGGCCGCCGACCACTGCCGCCGAAAAGATCGGTAGCAGCAGCTGGAAATAGATGAACGGCCGGAAGGATTTATCCAGCCCGTAAAGCGTGCCCGCGATGGTGGCCAAAGCGGCGGCGATGATCCAGGTCACCTGCACCACCCGCTCGGGGTTGATGCCGGAAAGAAGCGCCAGATCCTCATTGTCGGAAAACGCCCGCATCGACTTGCCGGTGCGGGTCTTCTGCAGGAACCAAAAAAGCAGCGCCATGGTGACCAGAGCGGTGACCACAGTGACGGCAGTTGTGGTCTTGATCGCCAGCCCCTCGGCAAGGCCGGTCCAGTCCTTGAACTCTCCAGCCGTGATCAGAAACCTGCTGCCGTCCGAAAAATTCTGCTCTTGCACCCCGATGATCGCCCGCACCACACCGTTCATCACGAACATCACGCCAGCCGAGACGATGACAAAGATGATTGGCTTGGCCTTTTGCTGTCGGTAAAACTTGTAGACCACCTTGTCGGTCCCGAGCAGCAACAGCGCTGTGACCAGAATGCCGACCGGCAACGCCAGCAGGGCGGTGGGCAGCGGGCCAAAGCCGATACCCATCGATTGCAACCCCCAGGTCGTCCAGATCACCACGGCCGTGCCGAACGCCATGGTGTCGCCCCAGGCGAAGTTGGAAAACCTGAGCACGCCAAAGATCAGCGTGACCCCCAGGGCTCCGATGGCCAGCTGCGAGCCATAGGACAGCGCCGGCACAAAAACGAAGTTCAGAAACGCGACGAGGGCGTTGAGGTAATCCATCAGTCAACCCCCGAGGAAGGAACGGCGGACCTCGGGGTCGGCCAGAAGGGCGGCCCCGGTGTCGGTGAAACGGTTGGCACCCTGCACCAGCACAAAGCCCTTGTCGGCAATCGCCAGCGCCTGCCGCGCGTTCTGCTCGACCATCAGGATCGAGATCCCGGTACGGGCGACCTCGATGATGCGGTCGAACAACTCATCCATCACGATGGGAGACACGCCGGCGGTGGGTTCGTCCAGCATCAGGACCTGCGGTTGGGTCATCAGCGCCCGACCGACCGCGACCTGCTGGCGCTGCCCGCCGGACAATTCACCCGCCGCCTGATAGCGTTTGGTTTTCAGGATCGGGAACAGTTCATAAATCTGTTCCATCGTCACCTTGATGTCGTCGCGGCGCAGGAACGCCCCCATCTCAAGGTTCTCTTCCACCGTCATCGAAGTGAAGATGTTCTGGGTCTGCGGCACAAAGGCCATTCCCTTGGCGACGCGGGCCTGCGGTGACAGCGCCGTGATGTCCTCGCCGTTCAGCCGCACATGGCCGCCGCGCAGGTTCAACATGCCGAAGACCGCCTTCATGGCGGTGGACTTGCCCGCGCCGTTGGGGCCAACGATCACGGCAATCTCGCCCTTGTTCACGGCGATGGTGCAGGCGTGCAGAATGTCGGTGGCGCCGTAGCCGCCGGTCATGGCGTCGCCGATCAGAAAAGGCTCAGCCATGCGCCACCACCTTGTTCTTCAATCCGGTGCCCAAGTAGGCCTCGATCACCCTTTCGTCGTTCTTGACCTCATCGACGGTGCCCTTGGCC
>JBDTQR010000206.1:0-7695 GCA_039932095.1 bacterium
GCTTCGGGTAAAGACTGACTGGCTGCGTTTTGCGGGCGGTTAGTTCGATCTTATGTGATCCGCTTCACAGGCGCCGCCGAAATGATCGCTCAACATTGCCCCTGACCGCAAGCGTGCGGTGCCACATCGGGAGCCGAGCCTTCCCCCGCATCCGGGATCGGAACCACTCGGCTTGCCCGGCTGACAGGGGCCAAGCAAATGGAAAAGACTAGCCACAGATCCGAACTCGCTGTCGCAGGGGATCACGTAACGATACGCGGCCCGGCAAATTCTCCTTCGATCGACATCAGGCTTGAAATCCCGGTCGTCGCCAAGGGGCCGTACAAGGGGTTCAACTCTGCCGTGGCGATGAGCGCGAAGTTGCTCATCATGGCTCTGGTCACGATACAGGTCATGATGCCTGAGCAGTGTGGCCGGATCCTGGATTTGCTGAAGTCAGCCACGCTCTCCACGTTTGCAGGCTGGTACGTCTATTTACTGGCCGCGCTGGTGCTGACCTGCGCCATCGTTGTGGTGCTTCCAATGTCCGGCCGGATCAGGCTTGGCCCCGACGAGTCAATACCCGAACACAGCACGATTTCCTGGTTGGCCATGATGTTCTGTGCCGGTATCGGCGTCGGCACACTGGCATTTGCCGTCAGCGAGCCGGTTTCGCATTTTCTGATCAATCCCGACCTTCTGGATGGGCAAGTGGCACCGGGCGGACGCGCTGCGGTGATCGCGTCCATGCGGTTTGTATTTCTGCACTACGGTCTCTCTGCATGGGGCGCCTATGCCGTCGTCGGCCTGGCGCTGGGATTGGCTTGCCACCGGAACGGCCACCCCTTGACGATACGGTCCGGCTTGACACCGCTGTTAGGCAACGTCTGGAAGGTACCGCTGGCGACATCGTCGACATCGTCTCGATCCTGGCCATTGTTGCTGGCGTCACAACTTCGGTTATTCTTGGCTTGGAGCAGATCTGTTCCAGGCTTTCAATCTTGACCGGCAGCCAGTTCTTTGTGGACAACAGTGGAAATCCGCCACTGGTCGCCTTGCTCACCGCGTTGGTTTTTGCGACGGCAGTTGCAATCGCGTCGGTCGTATCCGGAGTTGATCGGGGAGTGAAATGGGTGTCGCAACTTGGCCTTTTGCTTGCAGCATCGATATTGCTTATCTTCATCGTATTCGGCGGTGGAACGGGCGTCCTGACTGTGTTCGTGGACGGCGTCGCCGAGAATCTGAGAACCTTCGTCGCGCAATCGACAACGCTCTATGATCCGACTAAGTCCGAGGTATCTGCGGCGCAGCGCAATTGGCAAGACGCCTGGACGATCTTTTACTGGGCCTGGTGGATCGCTTTTGGACCCTTTGTCGGTATGTTCTTTGCCCGGATTTCCTATGGCAGAACCCTGCGCGAATTCATTCTCGGGGCAATTCTGACTCCCAGCCTGATGTGCTTTTTGTGGTTCGCCGGCACAGGTGGTAGCGCGCTTATCATGGAAATGAACGGAACCGCCGGCGGAGCGATCCTTTCTGCCGAACATGCGTTTCGCATCTACGAGACAGTGGACGTCATGCTGTCTCCCGTCTTCTCCACCGTTTTCAAAGTGGTTCTCATCCTGTTTTTCCTTGTCCTGATCGTTGCCTGCTCGACAGCAGCGATCATCGCCGTCAAATCGATCGGTGCCGCCGGCAGCGACCTTGCCGAGACACCGTCTCATTCAATCCTGTGGGCATTTGTGATCGCGGCAAATGCGGGAGCCGCCATGGCCGTGGGTGGCGTCGGCTCAATCCGCGATGTCATGATCATTGGCGCTGTGCCGTCCTCCGCAATCGTCGCCCTGATGGTCCCATCGATTTTTCTCATGATCCGGCAGGCAGTGCGGCAGGCATGATCGACTAGGTCGACAATCTCTGCGGGGCGGTTGATTTCCGGTCAGGGGCGTGCATTCGTAGCGCGGCGGCGGCCTGCCTCGTCCATCTTGCGCTCGATGAACCCTTTGGCATGGGCGGCAAGGGGGTCGTTTTCCGTCCAGGTATCGCGCCAGATGGCGCAGGCGAGCGACAGGCCCTCGTCCACGACGGTTGTCGAAAAGCTTTCGAACACGATGTCGCGGGAATAGCCGATGTCGATGAGCGCATCGAAGATCAAATCGAAGTTGATCACACCATCGCCCAGATAGCCCCGGTTCGATTCCCCGATGTGGAAATAGCCCAGCTTGTCGCCGGTCAGGCGGATTGCGGCGGCGGGGTTGGCCTCTTCGATGTTCATGTGAAAGGTGTCAAGGTGCAGGCGCACATGCGACGACCCGGTTTCGCCGATGAATTTGAGGCCTTGTGCCGCCGTGTTGAGAAGATTGCTTTCGAAGCGGTTGACGATTTCCAGCACCAGATCGACACCACAGTCTTTCGCCAGATCGCCGGTCCGGGCGATGGCCGCGACACTGTTGTCCCAGCCTTTTTGCGTTGGCGGCCGGTTGTATTTGGTGTGAGCGGAATAGAGAATCCCGCCCAGCTTGTTGCCACCGATATCGCGCACGGCGCGGACCGCATCGGCTAGCATTGCAGCGCCTGCGGCAACAACCGCCGGATCGTCGCTTGAAATGTCCCTGTCGAGCGGCAGACCCATCGTCACGCCGATCTCCATACCAAGCGACTGTGCGAGCTTTGCCAGCTGATCGAGATTGAATTTTTCGGGTCTGAGATAGGCAAATTCAATGGTCCGGTAGCCATGTTCGGCCGATTTGTGCAAGGCCATTTCCAGCCCGTCCTGCGTCTGCCCGCCCGTCCAGACAAAAGAGTGGATTCCCAAACGCCCCATGACCGATCCCTTTGAATTTGTTGCTTGGGCCAACAGATATATCTCCCGGCAAGCTGTCAAGGTGGTGGGATGATCCGGTAAACGCTGGGCACGACCACGCAGTCGTTTCCCACCGAACCTGACGACCCTCCCTGTCAGCGCAAGGCTGGCGTCGCGCCGCGGTTCAGGTCGTAGAACTGATCCGCTTGCACCGGTGCCCAGTCGTCGGCTGTGCCATCAGGCCAGATCACCCGGACCTCGGCCGACATGGCTGTGCCAAGGCCGGAGTGCCACCAACCGAGCTGACCCGAGGCATGGCCACCGCCCGAGGTGATCTCGCGCCGCTGCACCCCTGCGCCAAGCCGAACCTCGATCCAGGCCCCAATCGCGTCGCGGT
This sequence comes from bacterium, assembly GCA_039932095.1. Lineage (GTDB taxonomy): Bacteria > Pseudomonadota > Alphaproteobacteria > Rhodobacterales > Rhodobacteraceae > Stagnihabitans. The sequence continues at coordinate 3,180 of JBDTQR010000206.1, forward strand.
TTGCCCCCGGTTCGTGCAGCGCCAGTTGCAGCCAATGATCGAGCGTCGCGCCGGTGGTATCCGCTCCGCTGTTGCGCCACAGTTCGGCACCTTCATTGCGGTTGACCACCACGATGTCCATCTGGCCATCGTCATTCAGGTCAATCACCGCACCGCCGCGGGCCTCTTTCACACTGCCCACACCAGCCTTGTCGCCCGCCTCCATGAAGGTGCCATCGGCCTGCATCAACATCAGGTTGTTGGGGTCTTTCATCGCGAAATCGGGCATGGCGGCGACATTGCCCTTGGCAACGAACAGATCCTGCCGCCCGTCATTGTTCACATCCTGAAACTCGGCATGCCAGGCGGTGGACGGGTTCGGATCGGAACCGAAATAGGGGCGCTGCGCGATAGCGTGGTTGGGGTAGGCGACATCCTTGAAGGTCGCCATGTCAGGCTTGCCCGCCAGGACCTGCAGCTTGTTGTCGGCCATCGAGGTCAGGAAATAATCGGGGTAGCCATCATCGTTGAAATCGGTCGAGGCGATTCCCATTCCCCAGATCTTCAGGGGCTTCCAGCCCTCTTCCAAGCTATAGGGTTTTGGCGGCTGGCCAGGATCCACATGCCACATCTGCTCGGTCCCACCGAGGTAATATTCGCGGTCATTCGAGACGCGCAGCGATGGCGTGCCGGAGCGGTTCCAGTCGGTGAACAGCAGGGAAAGGGTGCAGAAACTGGGCGTCAGGGCCAACGGAGCCATGAACTTGTGGCCATCAGGGCGGTGCAGCCAGTTGTACGTGCAATGGCCCCAGGGGTCGTCTTCCTGGGCGCGGTCGATGTAGTTGCCAACCGCCAGCGTGGGCCAAACCTGGCCCTTTTCCCAGGTCGCAGCGAAAGAGGTGGACCAGCCGTCACCGCCGTCAAACCCCCAGTCCGCGTTCGCCCGGGCGAATTTACAGTTGCCGAGGCCCTTCATCATCACATTTTCGCCCGATCGAAGTACGATCAGGTCAAGGATGCTGTCGCCGTCCACGTCCAGCGGATAGGCTCCGGTCACACGGTCTATCTCGGCCCCAGACGGGGTTGCCACAAAGTGGAGGGCACCGCCTTTCACGCTGTCGTTCACGTACAGGGTCGAAGGCGTGGTGCCACCGGCGAAATAGAGGTCAGGTTTGCGGTCCCCCGAACAGTCAAACGCGGCGACCCCGCCACCCACCATGAAGTCCCACTCCCCCTTGTAATTGCTGGCGACGCCGGAGCTTGCCGTCTCGTCGAAGAATTTGGGGATGGCGGGGACGTCGTCGGCGCGCACGGGGCAAGCGAAAAGCAGGAGGAGGGTGAAGGCACGGATCATTTCAGCGTCACCAGCTTGTTGGCGTAAGCGGCAATACATTTGCCCTGTTCAAGCCCCTGCTCGATGGCATAGCGGAAGTGGATACCGCCGTAGAGCCGCGACATTCCCGCCTCATTCGCCGCTTGCCAGAAGTCGTGGAACTTACGCGGGGGCAGGCCGTCGGGGGTAGGGGCGCCATCAGTAAAGGCAAAATTCTCGCCAAAGACCTGGGTCAGGACAGCAGCGGCGGCGGCGGACTGCACCGAGTGACCCGAGGCATATTCGGGGAATGGCGGGGTGTTCACCACGGTCTGCCAGTTGGGGTCGATGGCAGCGCGGATCACGGTAATCGGGCGAATGTAATCGTATTCGTATTTGACATACCAGCAACCGATGAAGGCATCGCCAAGCGCCACACCGAGACGCAGTGACGAATCCACCTGTTGCAGCAGAGGTACTTGGTCTCGGGTGTTGATCTGGTCGAGGATCGCCATCCAATGGCCGGGCGGCGTCATCGACAGCATGGCATCATCGGCCCAGAACCGGGCAATGGCATGCTGCTCTTCCGTTTCGGTCTTGCTTACGTCATAAACCTCTTGCGCCTGCTTCATGAATTCCGAGGTGGGGTCGGTGGAATAGGCGGGTGGCGGCGGCAGGTCGCAGGTCGAACCGGCAGGCATGGCGAAGGTGCGGTTGGTACCCCAGTTGGGCAACAAGGGAAACTGTTGCTGGACCACAGTTGAGGTCGGCTTCCAATGCCCCGGCGCCGGGTTCAGTTGGTACTCTCGCGGAAAGCCCATATTGTCGACCACCGCGCCGCCATCGTCCTTGGACCAGTCAAGAATATGCGCCGCAACGGCCTGGCCGAAGGTGACAGAGCGGTCGACCACGTCTTGCGGCAGCCCCTCGGCGACCAACGCAGCGAGTTTCCTTTCCCGGGCAGCCATCGCACCCTGTCCCGAGGGACCGGTGTTGGAGAAAAGGAAATGGGCAGACATCGCCAGTTCGGCCTGCAGGATCACCGCATCGTCATAGACCGCCCCAGGCTCGCGCGCAGGCGGGGCAGTCAGGGTTTTGATCTGGCCGACCAGCGAAGTCATATGGTCGGGGTCACCCGTTTCAAGCGCCTGATACGCTCCGATGCCGAGATAGGCGAAGGCCCGGCTGGCCACCGGCGGGGAATAGGTCGGTGTGTGGCGAACAAGTTCCACCATCAGACGATACCAGGATTGAAGTGCCTGCGTCGCCAGGTCCGCGCGGGTGTTCGCCATGGCGGGGCAAGCTGTCAGAGCCATTGCCAGCACGATGCCGATCATGGAGGAACGGCCTTTCGGCGGAATGCGGGAATGCCCTGCGGAAATGTCTGTCATCGCGTCCTCGACGGGCAGAAGTTGAAGTCGGTTGCGACCGGGTCAGACCGCCTTGGCGGGCTTCTTGCCGAGGATGATCATCCCAAGGATATCTTCGTCGGTAACTTCATTCACCTTTACCGTGCCCACCAGCTGGCCGTTCTTCATAACAGAAGCGCGGTCGCACAGTTTCATCACCGAATGGATGTCGTGGTCGATGAGGAAGATACCCAAGCCCTGGGCTTTCAACTCATGGATCAGGTCGGCCACCATTTGGGTCTCCTGCGGGCCAAGTGCGGCTGTCGGCTCGTCCATGATCAGGATCTTGGCGTTGAACAAGATGGCCCGGGCGATGGCAACTGACTGGCGTTGGCCACCTGAAAGCGATTTGGCCGGCTCCTTGAAGCGGGTGAAATTGGGGTTCAGCCGCCCCATGACCCGGCGCGCCTCGGCCTCCATCGCCACATCGTCAAGGGTGCCCCAACGGGTCTTCAGCTCGCGCCCCAGGTACAGGTTGGCGGCGGCATCGACATTGTCAGCGAGCGCGAGCGCCTGGTAGATCGTCTCGATCCCGAGCCTCTTGGCATCACGCGGGTTCTGGATGTTGACCTCCTCGCCATTGATCAGGATCTGTCCGAAATCACGGCGATACGCCCCCGACAAGCATTTGATCAACGTGGATTTTCCCGCGCCATTATGGCCGAGGAGGCCGACCACCTCGCCCGGGTATAGGTCGACCGTCACATTGTCGACGGCCTTGATCCCGCCGAACGAGATCGAGATGTTGCGAAGTTCGACTAGCGGCGCGGTCATGGCCATCCCCTCATTTTACCCGACGACGATAGAACTGGTCGACAAAGACGGCAATCACGAGGACCGTACCGACGACGATGTTCTGGAAGGCGGCGGGCAGATTCAGAAGCTGCATGCCGGACTGGATCGATTGCATGGTCAGGGCCCCCAGCAACGCACCGTAGACCGTGCCGATGCCACCTGCGAGCGAGGTGCCGCCGATGACGGCTGCGGCGATCACATAAAGCTCGTTTGACTGACCGAGCGCGTTGGTGGCGGCATCAAGCCGGGCAGAGGAGATCACTGCCGACAGTCCGACCAGAAAACCCATCAGCGCAAAAACCTTGACGGTGACCCACCGGGTGTTGATCCCGGCGAGTTCGGCCGCCTCGGGGTTGCCGCCGATGGCGTAAATGTAGCGACCGAACTTGGTGCGGACGGCGATGAACGTCATCACCGCCCCGACAGCCAGTGCGATCAGCACCGGTGTGGCATAGCCTGTGTAATAGACCAGCCCTTCGGTACAGCGGACCACCTTTTCTGCGGCCATGCAGATCGCATTGCCATCGGTATTCTGGACACCGGGCGGAATGGAGACATTGTTGGCTTCGGCATATTGCTGAATCAACTTGAAGGGCCAGGGGTAAGAGTTGACCACGGCAGTAGTGCCCAGCACGGCGGCACTGCCAATTGCGCCGAGCGTCACTTCCGCCCACACCGGACGCAGCGGGAAATGAAACTTGCGGCGCTGATTTCGGCCGGCAATCAGGGTCAGGACAATGGCGGCGCAGGCCAGGAAGCCGAGCGCCCAACTCCACATCGGACCAAGCCAGGCATCGGGCACGCCGCCACCGATCGTCTTGAAGGTCTTGTCCATCGGCGCGACCGTCTCGCCGCTCGCCAATAGGAAGGCGATGCCGCTATAGGCAATTAGCCCGCCCAGGGTGACGATGAAGGACGGAATTTGCAGGTAGGCGATGAGGACACCGTTGAAGGCACCGACCAATGTTCCGAAGATCAGGCAGGCCACGCGTCAAGATAATGCCAAGATCTTGGAATTCTT
>JBDTQR010000207.1:0-7654 GCA_039932095.1 bacterium
AAACGGCAAACTCAATGGGTCAAGGCGGCGGCCGGGGCCAGGTGCGATGGCGAGGGCGAAGGCGAAAGTCCATGCTGGCGTTCATTGATGCGGTCGACAAAAGCTTGCCTCAACCCGGCCAGGTCTTCTACCGTCATCCCATGCCGACCTTCACCACCGCCGCATTGAGCCCGGAAACCTGGCCCGCCTACGCCGCCCTGATCGAGGCGCATCACGGCGTCTGGGGCGGGTGCTGGTGCATGGGGTTCCACGCGCTGCCACAAGGCGGCTATGCCTCCGCTGCCGCAAGCCGCGCGGCCAAACACGCCAGCGTCGTCGCCGGCACCACCCATGCGGCGCTGGTCTTCGATGGCGCAGCCTGTGTCGGCTGGTGCCAATACGGCCCTGCAGCCAGCCTGCCCCGCATCAAGAACCGTAAGGAATATGAACGCGCCGCAGCCCCGCTGCCCGATTGGCGAATAACCTGCTTTTTCGTCGGCTCCACGCATCGGCACAAGGGCGTCGCCCGATTGGCGCTCGCCGGAGCCGTCGCACAGATCGCGGCCTTGGGCGGCGGCAAGGTCGAGGGCTATCCCGACGACACCTCCACCCAAAAGATCTCGTCGTCGTTCCTGTTCAACGGCACGCTTGCCAGCTTTGAGGCCCAGGGCTTCAGCCGCCTTCGCCCGATCGGCAAGACCCGTTGGGTGGTCGGATTGGAGGTTTCGCCAAGCCACGGGCCAGGTCCGTCCCGATAGCGCCAATTGGCCCAGCACCTTCAGTTCGAGCTTCTGCACGTAGCTGGACTCGGGAGGGCCGAAGCCCCCCCTGCAATGTCAGATCTTTCGCAGAAAAATCGTGTCAGGCCGACACCAGCAATCCGTCCGCTTTCAGTCCGGCATAGCATTCGTCCAGCGAGGTTTTCGCCCGCGCGACCAGAACGTCGATCTCGTCCGGCGTGATCACCAGCGGCGGCGAAATGATCATCCGGTCGCCGACATGGCGCATGATCAGGTCATTGGCAAAGCAGCGCTCGCGGCAGCGATAGCCGACCGTCCCGGCGTCACCGGCAAACTTCGCCCGCTTGGCCTTGTCGGGCGTCAGCGCGATGGAACCCATCAGGCCGACCAGCTTGGCCTCGCCGACCAGAGGATGCTCTTCCAGCCCTTTCCACAACTTGGCCAGATAGGGGTTGGCCACATCGCGGACATGTTCGACCACCTTCTCTTCCTGCATGATCCGCAGGTTTTCCAGCGCCACCGCAGCCGCCACCGGATGGCCGGAATAGGTGTAGCCGTGGTTGAAATCCCCGGCCGAGCCCATGACTTCGGCGACCTCGTCGCAGACGATCGAGCCGCCGATTGGCTGATAGCCCGACGACAGCCCCTTGGCGATGGTCATGATATGCGGCGTGATGCCAAAAGTTTGCGATCCGAACCAGTTGCCGGTGCGGCCGAACCCGGTGATCACCTCGTCAGCGATCAGCAGAATGCCGTATTTGTCGACGATGCGCTGGATCTCCGGCCAGTAGGTCGAGGGCGGAATGATCACCCCACCCGCACCCTGCACCGGCTCGCCAATGAACGCCGCGACATTCTCGACGCCGAGATTCAGGATCATCGCCTCCAGTTCCTGCGCCCGCAGCAGACCGAACGCCTCCGGCGTCATGTCGCCACCCTGCTCCCACCAGTTCGGCTCGCCGATATGGACCACACCGGCGATCTTGCCGCCATGCGCATGAATGCCCGACATGCCGCCCAAAGACCCACCGCCCAAAGTCGAGCCATGATAGCCGTTGGTCCGCGCGATGATGATGCGCTTTTCCGGCTGGCCCTTGATGTCCCAATAGCGCCGCACCATGCGGATGTTGGTGTCGTTGGCTTCTGACCCCGAGCCGGCAAAGAAGGTGTGGTTCATCCCTTTGGGCGCCACTTCGGCGATCTTGGCGGCCAATGCGATGGCCGGGACATGCGAGGTCTGGAAAAACGTGTTGTAATACGCCAGCTGATCCATCTGCGCCTTGGCCACGTCGCCCATCTCGGTCCGGCCATAGCCGATGTTGACGCACCACAGCCCGGCCATGCCGTCGATGATCTTGTGGCCCTCCGAGTCGGTCAGCCAGACGCCCTTGCCCTGGGTCATGATCCGCGCGCCCTTCTTGGCAAGCGCCGAATTGTCGGTAAAGGGATGCATGTGATGGGCAGCATCCAGCGCCTGAAGTTCGGCGGTCGGCATGTGGTTGGTGATCTTGTTCATGGCATGGCCCTCACAGCAAATGTCGCGCCCGATTCCCGGGCCCTGTCTTGCTTGCAGGATATGATCAAATCAAACCCGGTTCAAGGAATTTGATCAAATTTTTCCTTGATCGAGGGCAAGCCGCACTTGCTCGATCCCTTGGGCGATATCGTGCCGCATCGCGACAGCCACAGCCGCCGCGTCGCCGCGCTTGAGCGCTGCAATCGCCTCGACATGCCGGTCGGGCAGGGCCAGTGCCCCGTCCCGCGCCACAACCACCCGCAGCGACGGCCCGAACCGCAGCCACAGCGACCGGGCCATGTCCAGCAGGACCGGCGCGTCGGATGCCTCGTAAAGTGCGAAGTGAAAGGCGTGGTTGTGGGTCAGATAAGCGGTCACGTCATGGGCCCGGATCGCGTCATAGATCGGGCGATCAAGGTCCTGCAGTTTCGCGACAAGTGCCGGTTTGACATGGGCTGTGGCCAGCTCCGCCAGTTTCGGCTCGATGGTCAGCCGGGCAAAGGCGATCTGGTCGAGCAATCCCGGCGTCAGCCGCGGCACCGTCACCCGACGGTTGCCCTGCGGCAGCAACGCCCCCTCGGCCGCCAACCGACGGATCGCCTCACGCGCCGGGGTCATCCCGACGCCCAACTCATCGATCAGCCCCTGAATCGTCACCGGCTGTCCCGGCTGCAATTCGCCATACAGGATCATGTCGCGCAGACGGGAATAGGTGACCTCATGGGTCGGTATCTTGCGGCTGTCAGCGGTCATCGGGTCCCCGTTTTGATCAAACAGGTTTATGACGGCTTTTGGGCAACATTCAACCTTTGTGGCCGTCAACCCGGCGAATAATCGAAACGGCGGAACTCTGCGCTCCAGCCGTGGCCCGTCATGTCGTAGCCGATCATGCCGACAAAGGCGCCGGTGAAGGACGCGTGTTCGCCCCGTCCGCCTTCATCCGAAATGATCGAGGCGTCCAGCCCGTTGCCAATCGAACGCGGCTCGCTTTCATCCTGCGACCAGTAGAACTGCTGCGAGGCGCCATCGACCCTGACACCCAGACGGATCGGTCCCTCGGGCACCACCTCCTTGGGCCCGAACGTCAGACCCTCACCCGGCCAGTCGCCAAGGCAGGACACGATCTGCACCACCCGGCCGAGGACCCGGTCATGCGTGATCAGGGCGGCATGAAACTTGTGCCGGTTGTAATAGGTGGTCAGGCCCGCCGCCTGTTGCCAGGTCGCAGGGGCTGCCTCGACGATGGTTGAGGCCGTATAGCTGTGATGTTCCTGCCGCCGAGCAACCAGGGCCTGCTCGAACCACGAGCCAAGGCTCTCGCGCCCGGTCAAACGCAGGGAATGACCCGTCATCTCAAAAATCCGCCCCGGCTCAGGTGTGCGCAACCACTGAAACTCCGGCGGCAGGGTGTCGGTAAGACTGCGAGAGATGGCGCGGTCCGGCAGGCGGTTGGCGAGGGCTGGCACGGTCAATGGCGGCACCAGTCCGCCATCCTCAAGGTAAAGCCAGTCATCGGCATCCCAGCGGCATTTTGCCAGACCCGTCTCGCGGCCGAGGGCGCAGAACAGCTTGCCATCCGGACCAGCCAACGGTCGGCCACAAAGGTAGCTGTGATAGGCCTCCCCCTCCGGCGTTTCGACATATTGGCCGTGACCCGTGCGCTGCAACGGGCTGTCCGGGGCAAATCGCGTGGTCAGCAGGTGCTTTTGCGGATGGAGGTCGTATGGCCCTGCGACCGCGCGTGACCGCGCCATGGTGACCGCATGGTCATAGCCCGTGCCGCCCTCAGCGGTCGTCAAGTAATACCAGCCACCACGCTTGAAAAGATGCGGGGCTTCGGTCAGGCCCAGATCGGACCCGGTAAAGATCGTCCGCACCGCGCCCAGCAGACCACGCTCAGGATGCCACTCCTGCATCTCGATTCCGTCAAACAGGTCATTGGCCGGGTTCAGCCCCGACCCCGGGCCCCGGTGGTTCCACCGCATGTTCAAGAACCACTTCCGCCCGTCGTCATCGTGAAACAACGAGGCGTCAAATCCGGACGAGGTCACGTAGATCCGCTCTGACCAGTCGCCATCGATCGTGGCACAAGTGGTGATGTAATTGTGGGCATCCTTGAACGCGCCGTCCAGCCGCTTCACATCGGTATAGACCAGCCAGAACTTGCCATCGGCATGTGAAAGGCAGGGCGCCCAGATGCCGCAGCTGTCCGGATTGCCCCGCATGTCCAAAAGGTCGGGCCGGTTCAGCGGCCGTGCCACCAGCGTCCAGTTCACCAGATTGGTCGAATGATGAATCTGTACCCCCGGATACCATTCGAAGGTCGAGGTCGCTATGTAATAGTCCTGTCCGACCCGGCAGATGGATGGGTCCGCGTTGAAGCCGCGCAAAACAGGATTTTCGATCATCGCAACCTCGATCTATCGCAGAGTAATCGCCCCTTGCAGTCAGAGGCGATGCCGGCGGTGGCCACGATCTTTCCGCGAAAAATAATGGCTACCGCCGCCAGGATCAGCGCAACAACGCCTGCGCCTCTTCGATGCCCAAGGCGGCGGGTCGCGTGCAGGTCGTGGTCAGCGTCACGAATTGCCCCGTCTCGCCCGATTTCAGGATCGAGGTCATCACATCCACCCCGTGCAACGTCCGCTCCAGCGAGCAGCGGTGGTCGCGCCCCGCCATATGGGCCTGCGCCATGTCGGCAAGGCCGGCGGTACGGTAGTTGGCCAGGGGACCGCGCGGGCTCTCCTGATTGTTCTTGTAGAACGGGTGATCCCAAGGCTCCTGCACCACAGGTTGGCCCCCGGGCATTGCCACCTCGACCGTGCCGCCAAAGAAGTTGGGGTCGGGCACATAGAGGGTGCCCTTGGTGCCATAGAGTTCGAAATGGTTGCGCTTGTGGTGCCAGACATCCCATGACGCGGAAAAGCTGATCGTCGCGCCGGAGTGGAATTCCATCAGCGCCTGGATGTTGCTGGGCGTGTTGACCTTGATCATCTCGCCCTGCCGCGGACCCGACCCGATTGGCCGCTCGGCCTGTGCCGCCGAAGTCAGCGCGCCAACCCGTTTGATCGGGCCGAGCAGGTTGATCAGCGTCGCGATGTAATAGGGCCCCATATCCATGATCGGGCCGGCGCCGGGCTGGTAGAAGAAATCCGGCGACGGATGCCAGGCCTCGGGGCCATGACCCTGTATGGCGGCGTTGCCGGTGGTGATATCACCGACCGTACCGGCATCCAGAATGGCCCGGGCCTGCTGATGCGCGCCACCAAGGAAAGTGTCCGGCGCACAGCCGACCGACAGGCCTTTGGCCTTCGCCAGATCGCGCAGGGTCTTGCCCTGTTCCAGCGTCAAAACCAACGGCTTTTCCGAATAAGCGTTCTTGCCCGCCTCCAGAATTCGTTTGGTGATCGGATAATGTGCATCTGGGATTGTCAGATTGATTACGATATCCAGATCAGGGTTCGCCAGCAGGTCATCGACCGACTGGGCCTTGACGTTGTATTCGGCCGCCCGCGCAACCGCGGCGTCCATGTTGATATCGGCCACCGCCCGCACTTCCAGCCCTTTGAACAAAGGCGCCAACCGCAGATAGGAGGTCGAGATATTGCCGCATCCGATGATGCCGATGCCGAGATTTGCCATGATGCCCTCAGAGGTTCTTGCTTGCAGCCAAAGAGCGGGTGGCAAAACGCCGGTCATCGGCGGGATTGTCATGCTCCATTACGTAATACTGGACCCCGGCCGCCTTCAGTGCCGCCGAAATCGCCTTCCAGTCGACCGTGCCATGGCCGACATCGGCCCAGCCATCCTCGGCCAGATTCTCGCCCTTGGGCGCGATGTCCTTGACATGGGCCGAGGTGACCCGCCCCTTGAATGCGTCAATCCACGCCAGCGGATTGCCACCGCCGCGCACCACCCAGGCCACGTCCATCTCCCATTCCAGATCTGGCCCGCCCTTCAGGATCTGGTACATCGGCACAGTGCCATCGGCGCAACCGGCGAATTCGAAGTCATGGTTGTGCCAGCCAAAGCCCAGACCGGCTGCTTTCAACGGCGCCCCGGCCTTTTGCAACCGCGCGCCAAACGCCGCCCAACCTGCGCCATCCTTCGGCCGGTCGGCCAGTGCCACATGCGGGCAATAGACCTTCTTCATGCCAACCGCGTTGGCGATCTTGAGCACGAAATCCGGGTTCTCATCGATCATCGGCAGGCCAAAATGCCCGGTTGACATGGTCAGCCCGTTGGCCTTCAACCCATCGGCCAGCGTGGTCAGCGTCGCCTCATCGGCATACAATCCGCCAAAGCCCTCGGTATCCTTGTAGCCGACCTCGGCCAGCATTTTCAGCGTCGCGGGCAGCGGTCCGAAGTTGCGCGAGGAGTAGAGTTGATAGCTGTACATGGTTCAGGTCCTTTCAAGGCGACCCAAAGGTCGCGGAATGCAGGTCACGCAGGGTGAATCTGGGCTCGGCACCGGCGGTGTCGGGCGTGAAGGTCAGGGTGGCCGGATAACCGGGAAACAGCGTCACGGCATTGGCCGAGAAGCGTCCGGGCTGGTCGGCCTCAACCGCAACAAACAGCGCCAGGGCCTCGGCTGCAAGGGTGATTGCGCGGTTTTCCCCAGCCTTTTCTATCTGGCAAGACAGGTTCGGCGGCAAAAGGTCATAGGCCTTGTAGGGTTTCGGCGCAAACACGTCGCCGCCAAGCTGGGTGTCGCCATCTGCCCAGACATAGGCCAGCATTTCGCCATCTTCGAGCCCGCCCACGGCAACCGTCAGGACCCGCACTGCGGCATCCGTACCGACCCCGACGGTCTGATGCTCCAATTGCCGCGTGCGGCCATCCATTGCCACCGCCATCGCCCTGACCGTCAGGTCGATGGTGCAATCTGTGTCGTTGACGGCCCGCAGTTCGATGGCCCCGTTGACCGGTACTGCCGAGACGAACACCGGCTTGTAGAACGCTCTTGCCATGTGATGCAGCAGCTTCCAGCCGCCGCCGTGGTCGAGTGATGCCCATGAACATACCGGCCAGGTGTCATTCAACTGCCAGATCAGCGTCCCCATGCAATGCGGTTTCAGCGAGCGCCAATGGGTGACAGCGGTCTTGATCGCCAGACCCTGCTGAACCTGGGAAAGATAAACGAAATTCTCGAAATCCACCGGAAAGCGGAAATAGCGGAACATCGTCTCGGCAATCCGGGCATTGCCACCGGCGTTCTTCTGATGGCTCTCCATCACCGGGGCGGCGATGTTGAAATCGGCAGGATCGGCAAACTGCCGGATCACCTCCAGGCTGGGATAGCTCTGAAAGCCGAACTCCGAACAGAACCGCGGGCTGACATCGCGGTAATGATCAAAATCCCGCCCCTCGTGCCAGACCGACCAGAAGTGCATGTCGCCCTTGCTGTCATCATGCCAGG
>JBDTQR010000208.1:0-7640 GCA_039932095.1 bacterium
GGCGCCATCGCCCCTGACAGGGTGAAGGGCGTGATGACATTGACCTGGCCATGCGTGGCCATCGTGATCAACCCCTCCGCCATCGGAATGTCGAGCGTCAGCGGAGAGTTGGTGTTGATGATGCCGACCAGCGCACAGGGCAGATCGTCAACCGGCACGCCGAACATCAGCGCCGCCATCTCCAGCCCGTCCATCGTCCGTTGGCGGCCCAGGGTCTGGGTCTGCCAGGATTTGTCCAAAAGGGTGATCTGCGCCAGATATATATCCAGATGCCGCGTGTTGGCCGGCAGGTCCAGCGGCTCGAACGGGCAGCCGCCTTCCTGGTGGATCACATTCAGACCCTGCACCACGCGCAGAAAGTCGCACATCTCGGCAAAAGTCCCGTCGCGCCGCCCGTGGTCAAGGTCCATCACATAGGCCGGTCCGCCGACCGAGGTGAACACGCAATCCGCCCCGCCGACGCGCAGGGATCTGGCGGGATTGCGCGCCGCCAGCTGAAACTGTCCCGGCACCGTCCGCAATCGTTCGGCCACCAGGTCGGGGTCGAGAAACACGGTCTCTCCATCGACCCGCCCGCCCGCGGCCCGAAACAGATCCCGCGCAGCCGGGTCCAGCACCCGCATACCCAGCCGCGCCAGAACCCCCAGCGCCGCCTGATGGATCGCCGCGACCTGATCGCTCGACAGCACCTCGATCGGCGCATAGTCTCGCGGCATCTGGCCAAACGCCCGTTGTGCCACCCCCCCTGTCACCCGTCCCGACCTTGGCCTGCGGCTCATCTTGCGCTCCCTGTCTCCATTAGTTTGGGCCTCACGGTACAAGTTTCGGCTGACCGAAACCTGCAACCCGCCGCCCTTTGTTCATTTTCCGCCAAGACGGGCTGCATGGCCCATCCTGCCTTATTCCAAGGGCAGTGACTTCCCACCCGCCCGGTGTAATCTTGCTGCGACCCATGTCAGGACCACACCATGCCTCGCGCCATCGTCTTCACCGAAAAAGCCCCCGCCCCGCCGCCCAGTTACAGCCAGGCTGTCAGGGCGGGCGGGCTGATCTTTGTATCGGGCACCGCCCCGGTCGACCCCGCAACCGGCCGCCTGGTCGATGGCACTGCCGCGACGCAGGTCGCCCAATGTCTGCGCAACATCGAAGCGATCCTCTTGGCCGCAGGCTCCAGCCTTGACCAGATCGCCAGCGCCACATTGGTCGTCGCCGAAGAGGACGACTTTGCCGAGATCAACGCCGAATGGATGCGCTGGTTTCCCACCAACCCACCCGCCCGCCAGGGCGCCAAACTCCCCGCCCGCATCCCTGGCCTGAAAGTGTCGATTGCCGTGATTGCCGAGGGGTGATGGCACGCCCCGTCCCGATACGCCCCGTAACGATACGCCCCGTCCCGATTGGCTCGCCGGTGAACAGCGGTTGACGGGCATCTACAAATCCTTGTCATTCAAGCATACCCCCAGCCGTCCACCTGTGGTCACCCTCATCGCCCCGCCGCAAATTCCCGCCGCACCACCTGCGGCGCTTCCCCCAGACCCCGTGCATAGGCATGGGCCGAATAGACCGCGTCGGCGATGCTGGACGGCGCCAGACAGTCACCTACCCGTACCACACCCGGCCTGTCGCCCAACGCCTGCCAAAGTTCATCCACCGGCAGCCGTCCCGTCACCAGAACCAGCGTCCCGCAGGCCAGTTCACGCCGCCGCCCGGTGTGGACGCAGGCCAGTTGCACCGTGTCAGCGCCATGCCCTGTGACAAACTGCGACAGCTCCAGCCGCACCCCCGCCTCCAGCAACCGGGCCTGCACAAAGCCCTGCTCATCGGTATAGGCCGTCCAGGCCGAAGCCGTGGCCTGCGGCGTCACCAGCGTCACCTCGTGCCCCTCGGCCCGCAACCGCTCGGCCAATGCACCGCCCATGAAGTAATGCTCATCGTCATAGATCACCACCGGGCCTGTCACAGGGACCCCGGCGAAAATGTCATCCGGCGTCAGGGCGACCATTTCCCGGGCTTCCATCCCCAGCACCCCGATGCCATCACGCCGCCAGGTCGCGCCGGTGGCCAGCACCACATGCGCGGCCCCGAACCCTTCGACATCCGTCGCCGTCATTTCTGAACCGCGATAGACCGAAACATTTGCCAGCTTGTCCAGCATCGTCACCCGCCAGTCTCTGACCCGGCCCCAGGTTGCCAGCCCCGGCAGTGTCATCTCGCGCGCCACCCGGCCGCCAAGGCTGCCGGTCGCCTCGGCCAGTGTCACCTCGACCCCGCGCCGCCCCAGCGTGAGCGCCGCCTCCAGCCCCGCCGGTCCAGCACCCACCACCAGGGCCGTCTGCCGCCGCGTCAACAGCGTCACCCGCTCCGGATGCCAGCCCTTGCGCCACTCTTCGGCAATCGTCGGGTTCTGGGTGCAGCGCAGATGCACCGCCTCGTTATTGGCCGAGCGGCAAATGTTGCAGCCGATGCATTCGCGGATCTCATCGGTCCGGCCCTCGCGGATCTTGGTCGGCAGGAACGGGTCGGCAATCGATGGCCGCGCCGCGCCGATAAAATCCTGCACGCCGCGGCGGATCTGACTGACCATGGTGTCGGGTGAGGTGAACCGCCCGACCGATACCACCGGCTTGGAAGTCACATCTTTCACAAAGCGGATATAGTCCTCCTGAAACCCTTCGCCCGAAAATCGGGCCGATTTCGAGTCGTTCCCCAAAGCCCCCGCGACATTCACATCCCAAAGGTCCGGCAGTTCGGCGAGCATTTCCACCACCTCCCGCCCCTCACCCTCAGATGTGATCCCCCTGGGCCCATGCAATTCATCCACCGCCAGCCGCAGGGCCACGGCACAGCTACCGCCGACTGCCTCTTTGGTATCCTCGATCATTTCGCGCAGCAGGCGCGCCCGGTTTTCCAGTGGTCCGCCATAGGCGTCACCCCGGGTGTTCGACCGGCCACTCAAGAACTGAAACGGCAGATAGTCATGCCCGGCATAGACGTAGACAATATCGAAACCGGCCTGCTTGGCGCGCAACGCCGCCTCACGCTGCCACCCGCGAAACGCCCGGATGTCCGCCAGGTCCATGCCCCGCGCAGTGCTGGGCAGATGAAACATCGCCGGCGTGGTGACCGGTGCCACGCCGGCCATCCGGGTCATCCGGTTGGAGGCATGTGCCCCGCCATGCCACAACTCGATCCCCGCCAATGCCCCATGGGCGTGGATCGCATCAGCGGTGGCCGCAAGCGGCGCGATATCCGCGTCCTCCCACAGCGTCAGAAACGCATGCGGGCTGTCATCGGAGGTGGGATGGATCGAACAATATTCGGTGCAAACCACGCCCCAGCCGCCCTCCGCCTTGATGCCCCGCAATGCCGCCGAGGCCTGTGGCCGCTGCCACCCCAGCCCGGTCGCATGGGGGGTCTGGTAAAACCGGTTCGGCGCCGTGACTGGCCCGATCCTGACAGGTTCAAACAGAATCGCGTGCCGAGGGTCCATGAGATTCTCCGGTTTCCACCATAGCGTAAACACTGTTGGACGATTGTTCAACAGTGTTCCGTCTTCGCAGCGGTTGTGCCGGAAGACTGCTCCTGGACCTGTCCCGCGCGATGGTGGGTCAAGGCCCTCTTGCCACGCCAGCCCGACCGCTTGATTGCACACCCTTCCCAAAACGCCCCACAGGCGGACGCCGCACCCCTTTCCCCCACCGGCCCGCCGTGCCATCCTCGACCCCGGAGGCACCATGTCCAAGATCATCATTTCCTGCGCCATCACCGGCTCCATCCACGTCCCGAGCCAATCGCCCCACCTGCCCTACCGGCCCGAGGATATCGCCGGGTCCGCCATCGGTGCGGCCGCGGCCGGGGCGGCGATCCTGCACCTGCACGCCCGCCATCCCGAAACCGGCCGCCCCTCTGCCGACCCGGCCCATTGGGCGGCCTTCCTGCCGATCATCCACGCCGGAACCGATGCGGTGATCAACATGACAACCGGCGGGTCGGCGATCATGACGCTTGACCAGCGGCTCGCGGCCCCCAAAGCCAACGCGCCAGAGATGTGCAGCCTCAACATGGGGTCGATGAATTTCGCACTTTATCCGATGCTCGCGCGGATCAAGGCGTTCAAATTCGACTGGGAACAGGCGTTTCTTGAGAACTCCGACGACGTGGTATTCAAGAACACGCCCCGCGACATCGCCCATGTGCTGGACCAGATGGGCACGCAGCGTGGCGCGCGGTTCGAGTTCGAGTGTTATGACATCGGCCATCTGACCATGCTGAGGCATTTCGTCGACCGGGGGTTGATCAAGGCCCCGATCTTCATCCAGTTCGTGTTTGGCGTGCTTGGCGGCATGGCCCCCGAGCCTGACACCCTCACCCTGCTGAAACGCACCGCCGACCGGCTGTTCGGCGACAGCTATCAGTTCTCGGTCCTCGCCGCAGGTCGCAACCAGATCCCGATGGCCACCATGTCCGCGGCGATGGGCGGCCATGTCCGCGTCGGACTTGAAGACAACCTTTATATCGGCAAGGGACAACTGGCGCAGTCAAACGCCCAACAAGTCACTCTGATCCGCGAGATCGTCGAACGCCTCGGCCGCGACATCGCCACCCCGGACGAGGCGCGCCAGATGCTGCAGCTGAAGGGCCGCGACAAGGTGAGCTTTTGATCCGTCCGATCACGCCCGACGATATTCCCGGCCTTCTGACCATGCTCCGCGCCCTGGTGGCCGAGGACAAGGGCAGCATTCTTTCCACCACCGACAGCCTCGCCGCCGCCCTCTTCTCCCCCAACCCCCTGCTTCACGGTGTCATCCACTCCGAAGGCATGGCGCTATACTTCCCCGATTACTCCACCCACCGTGGCGAGCCCGGACTTTATATCCAGGACCTCTATGTCAGCCCGGCGGCCCGGGGCACCGGCCTCGCCCGCGCGCTGGTCGCGGCCACCCTGCAGCAGCAGGACTGGGGGGCACGTTACATCACCCTCGGCGTCAGCCCGGACAATCAGCCCGCCACCAGGTTCTACGCCAAAACCGGCTTTACCTTCCGGGGTTACAGCATGATGATCCTGGACGGCCCCGCTCTGAAAGCTCTGACATGATTGCCCTCTATTCCGACACCCAACGCCAGCATGACCCACAGTTCTTTCTGAGTTCCGGCGTGCAAAAACCCTGCCCGGAGAAGCCAGACCGCATCGACGCGCTGCTGCAGGGCCTACACCGGCTGGGCATCGCACCCACCCCGCCACAGGATTGCGGCATGGATGCCATCGCGGCCATCCACCCCGGCCGCTATCTGACCTTCCTGCAAACCATCCACCAACGCTGGACCCATATCGACGGCGCAAGTGCCGAAGTCATCCCCAATATCCACCCTGCATCCCGCCACGACGGTTATCCCAAATCCGCCGCCGGTCAGGCCGGGTTCCACATGACCGACACCTCCTGCCCGATCGGCCCGCACACCTGGGCCGCCGCCTATGCTTCGGCCCAATGCGCCATCGCGGGCGCGGAACTGCTGCTGCAAGGGCAGACGGCCTACGCGCTCTGCCGCCCACCCGGCCATCATGCGTTTGCCGATCTGGCCGGCGGCTTTTGCTATCTGAACAACACCGCCATCGCCGCGCAGCAACTGACACTGCAGGGCCGCAAGGTTGCCATCCTCGACATCGACCTGCATCACGGCAACGGCACGCAGGGTATCTTCTACGACCGGCCCGACGTGCTGACAGTGTCGTTGCACGCCCATCCCGAGCGGTTCTACCCGTTCTTCTGGGGTTATCCGGAAGAGCACGGCAGCGGCCCGGGCGAAGGCACCAACCTCAACCTCGCCATGCCGCGCGGCGCCGGAGACCACGACTTTCAACAGCAGCTTGGCAACGGCCTGCAGGCGATTTCGCACTGGGGGGCCGATACCCTGGTACTGGCCCTTGGCCTCGATGCCTTTGTCGGCGACCCGTTTGCCGGCCTTGCGGTCACCACCCCGGGCTTTGCCCAGATCGGTGGCCAGATCCGTGCGCTGAACCTGCCGACGCTGATCGTGCAGGAAGGCGGCTACCTCTGTCCCGAACTTGGCGACAATCTGGCAGCCGTCCTGCAAGCCTGGCTCTAGCCCTACATATTGGCCCAAATATCCCCGCCGGAGGCGCCGCCCTCCCCCCGAAAGCCTCGATGACACTCCGCGCCTCCACCCCTCTGATCGGCATCGGCCTCATGCTGATGGCCATGGCGATCCTGCCCGGCATCGATGTCATCGCCAAATACATGGGGGCGCATGGCACGCCGGTGTTGCAGATCGTCTGGGCGCGGCTGGCGTTTGGCGCGGTCCTGACGCTGCCCTTTGCCTATCGTGAGGCCGGAGCGCGGGCATTGCTGCCACGTCGCCCGTTCCTGCATGGCTTGCGCGCCAGCCTACTGATCGCGGCGACGTTCTTCTTCTTCTGGTCGCTGCGGTTCCTGCCCATCGCCGACGCCCTGGCGATCTTCTTCGTCCAGCCGCTTGTCGTCACCGCCCTGTCACCGCTGATTCTGGGCGAGCGGGTCGGTCCGCGGCGCTGGTCGGCCGTCGCGGTCGGCTTCATCGGCACCATGATCATCATCCGCCCCGGTCTTGGCACAATGAATCCCGGTGCGCTGCTGGCGCTGGCCGCCGGGACCAGCCTTGCGCTTTATTTCCTGCTGACACGGCGGATTGCCGGGGCGCAAAAGGCTATCGTCACGACCTTTCACACCAACCTGCTGGGAGGTCTGATCACCTCGGTCCTGGTGCCTCTGGTCTGGGTCATCCCGACGCCGACCGATTGGCTGCTGTTTCTCGGCCTCGCGGCCATCGCCAATGTGGGGCACAACTTCATCGTCCGCGCCTATGATCATGCCGAGGCGTCGCTGCTCGCCCCGCTGGCCTATACCGAAATGGTGACCTCTACCCTGATGGGCCTGATCTTCTTTGGCGACTTTCCCGATGCGATGACCTTTCTGGGTGTTGCCATCCTGATCAGCTGTGCCATCTACATTTCGATCCGCGAAAGGGCGGTCAGATGAGCCCGCTGCGTCGCCTGCTGGCCGCGCAGATCCCGGCCGACTTTGCCGATCTTCTGGATCTGGTCGCCATTTCGGCCTTGCTGACCTATGACTGGCACACGCGGCCGGTGGTCTTTGCCTGGCTCGCCGTCGCCATGGCGCTGCCCTATCTGGTCATTGGCCCTGTTGCCGGGGCGATGGTCGACCGGGTCGATACCCGTCGCGTGCTGGTGCTCAGCAATCTTGGCCGCGGACTGGCGTCGGCCACGATGGTTTTCGCCCCCGACTGGCCCACGCTGATGATTTTGATCACCCTGCGATCTTCAGCCGACAGCTTCTTCACCCCGGCCAAGCAGACCGCTCTGCAACATTTCGCCCCCGGTGATCTGGCGGTACGGGCGAACGGGGCCAGCCACGCCATCAGTCAAAGTTCCAAGATTGTCGCCCCGTCACTTGGCGGGCTTGCGCTGATTTTTCTCGCCCCGTCGCATGTCTTCCTGATCACCGCCGCCATTTCGGTGCTTGCCGCCGTCATGCTGTCCCGGCTCGACCCCCTGCCGCGACCTGCGCCCTCTGACCAACCGCGCGGCCTGATGGCAGAACTGCGCGGCGGCTGGGAAGAGGTTC